>NZ_CP109078.1:3902500-4205000 GCF_035917455.1 Micromonospora sp. NBC_01796
CGAAGAGGGCGAGATCCACGTGCCGGCGCTGGCCGGACTGGCCGCGGACGCCGCCGACCAGCTCGGCGGGTACCGGATCGCCGAACTCGACGCCGCCTGCGCGGCGCTCGGCGTGACCGACCACCGCTTCCTCGGCGGCGCCGGCCGCTACCGCGACTCCGGGATGATGGGGCTTTCCACCAACAACCATCCGCGGGCCTTCTGGCAGGCGGACCTGGACGAGGCCGCCGGGCACCTGGTCGAGATCATGCGGGAGGTACGCCCGCAGGTCGTGATCACGTACGACGCGAACGGCTTCTACGGACATCCGGACCACATCCAGGCCCACCGGGTCGCCATGCGCGCCGCCGAACTGGCCACCGAGGAGGGCTTCGGCCCGTCCAAGATCTACTGGACGGCGATGCCGAAGAGTGTGCTGGAGGCGGGCATGGCCGCCTTCGGGGAGTCCTCGGACAACCCGTTCGCCGGTATCGACCAGTTCGAGGACCTGCCCTTCGGCACCCCGGACGACGAGGTCGCGGCCCGGATCGACGGAACCGACGCGCACGCGGCCAAGGAGGCGGCGATGCGGGCGCACGCCACCCAGATCCCGGACAACTCGTGGCTCTACACGATCGCCGGCAACTTCGGCAGCGAGTTCATGGGAGTGGAGTACTACACCCTGGCGGTGGGCGAGCGCGGACCCGGCAACGGCCCGTTCGGCTGGGAGGACGACCTCTTCGCCGGCCTGGCACTCGAACCCGGGGGCCCGACCGGACCGGCCGGTACGGGCGCCGACCGGCTGGCGGAGAGCGGAGCGCGGTGACCCTGTCCAGTCCACCGGTGTCCGAGTCCCCGCAGTTGTCGCCCGATCCGCAGCCACCGCGCCGGGCGGCGCTCGCCGGGATCATCGACCGGCTGCTCCGGATCGCCGGTGGCGCGGTGGCGGTGGTCGCCGCCGTGGTGACCGCCACGCTGGAACTCCTGCTGTCCACGCTCCGGGTCGACGGGCACCTGATCGGCGCGTCGGTGCTGGTCGCGGTGCTGGCGAACCTGGTGTTGAGCTGGTTCGCGTACCGGACGGTGGGGCGGCGCTGGGCGGTGGCGCTGCCCGCCGTCCCGTGGTTCGGGCTGATGGTGGTGGCCGCCGGCAAGACCAGCGAGGGCGACGTCCTGCTGGCCGGGGACAACTGGGTCGGCATCGTCATGATCTTCGCCGGGTCGATGGCCTTCGCCGTGATGGCGTTCCGGCTGATGCTCGCCCCCCGCCCCGGTACGCCCCCGCCGCCAACCCGCCTGGCTGGCTGATGGAACCTCCCAGGTCGGGATGGTAAGTATCTGGGAGCGTTACGGGGTTCGGCTGCTTCTGGAGGCGTGCGATGAAGGACCGTTGGCTGCCGGTCGGGGTGCTCGCGGCAGTGCTTTTCCTGATCAACGTGGTCGCCCGGCTGGTCATCCGGATCGGGTTCGACAACGATGCCGAGACCTCCGACCGGCTCTCGCTGGGCATGTTCGCGCTGATCGGGCTGATCCTGGCGACGATCGCGTTCGTACGGGGACGGCGCCAACCCGCCGCCCGGTGGGGCGGGGACGTGGCGGTCGCGGTGCTGAGCGCGATGGCCCTCACCGTCATCGTCGGGCCGTTCGTCAGCGGTAGCTACCCGTTCGCCAACGGCGCGGGGGAGTTCTTCTCCCAGATCTGGCTCTATGCCGGGTTCGCCGGTGCCGGCACGCTGCTCGGGTTCCTGGTGCTGACCGCGCTCGGGCTGGACTACCGCTCCCAGTCCCTCAAGCGGTACGCCGAGACCAAGCTCGCCAAGCCCCGCCGGGTGGTACGGCGCTGAACCGCGCCGTACCGGCTCATCCGGTGGGTTGCACCCGGGTGAGGTAGGTGTGGTGGGTGGTGAAGCCGAGCCGCCGGTAGAGCGCCACCGCGGCCGTGTTCCGCTCCTCGACCTGGAGGAACACGTCGGTGGCGCCGAGTGCTGCGGCCCAGTCGACCAGCGCCCGCACCACGTGCTGGGCGAGCCCCTGCCGGCGCGCTTCGGGCACCACCTCGATGCTCATCAGGCCCAGCCACCTTCCGGCACCGGTGACCGTGCCCCGACCGGCGGCGAGCAACGCGCCGCTGGGTCCGTACAGGTGGGCGAAGCGGACCTGGTCCACGGCGGTGAGCAGGTGTCGGGCGGCGGCCGGGAGGCTGTCCAGCGGGTCCGCGCCGACGGTGCGGCCGGCGTGGGCGGCCTTGCGGGCGGCGGCCAGGGCGAGCCAGCCGTCCGACGGGGTCGCGGCCAGCTCCACCGGGGGCAGGTCGGTCCGGTCCGGCGTACGGCCACGGACCGTGGCGAGCGGGGCGGTCTGCATCAGGGTCGGCGGGCGGGTGGTCCAGCCGCGCTCGTCGAGCGCCACGCCGACCGGTGCGGCGAGCGGTAGCGGCGTGTTGACGATCGCGGGTTGGCCGCGGTCGGCGTACCAGCGTTCGACGGCGTCGATCGCGGCCTCCAGGGGCCGGTCCGGGTCGCCGATCGGCAGCGCGGAGTTGCCCCGACCGGTCCACCCGTCGGCGGAGCGCAGCAGCCAGCCGCCGAGCCGGTCCTGTACGGGCGCCGGCCAGGCCTCGTTGGCGGCGAGTTCGAGGTCGACGACCGCCGTCGCGTTCGGGCGTCGGGCCGGCGGCACCCGCTTGGCCCGGTGCACCTCGGCCAGCGGCACCTGAAGCTTCCCCCGGTCGGTGGCGAGGGTGAGATGGGTCTCGGTGAGGTCGACCAGTTCACCCAGAGCATCGGTGAAGACCTGCCGGTCGTCACGAACCCCTACAATTCGACGGACTACCACCCGGTGTCCCACATCCTGCCGTCGGAGCACGATCGCCCCCCTCCTCGGCGAGATACTAGGCTCTTACCCGTCGCGGTTGATCGCGGCGTAGCTTGCGGAGGAGAGATCGGTGACCTACATCATCGCCGAGCCGTGCGTCGATGTGCTCGACAAGGCATGTATCGAGGAGTGCCCGGTCGACTGCATCTACGAGGGCAACCGGATGCTCTACATCCACCCCGATGAGTGCGTCGACTGTGGGGCCTGTGAGCCGGTCTGTCCGGTGGAGGCCATCTTCTACGAGGACGACGTGCCGGAGCAGTGGAAGGACTACACCTCGGCGAACTACGAGTTCTTCGAGGACCTCGGCTCGCCCGGGGGCGCATCCAAGGTCGGCAAGGTGGAGAAGGACGCCACCTTCGTCGCGGCACAGGAGCGGCGCGGAGAGGGACACTGAGCGGCGTACCGACCGGTGGGGGCGTCGCCCCCGGTGGTGGGAACGGGAGTGGGCCGTCGGGTCCGGCGCGGAGCCGGATCGACGGCCTGCCGGACTTTCCGTGGGACCTGCTGGCGCCGGCGAAGGTCGTCGCCGGCGGGCACCCCGACGGGATCGTCGACCTCTCCATCGGCACGCCGGTCGACCCCGTACCGGAGCTGATCCGGGACGCGCTGGCGGCCGGTTCGGACGCGCCGGGCTACCCGCTCACGGCGGGCACACCCGCGCTGCGGGCGGCGATCGCCGCCTGGGCCGGGCGTAACTGCGGCGCCGATCCTGCCGGGATCGGCGTACTGCCCACGCTCGGCTCCAAGGAGCTGGTCGCCTGGCTGCCCACCCTGCTCGGCATCGGGCCGGGTGACGTGGTGGTCATTCCCCAGGTCTGCTACCCGACCTACGAGGTCGGCGCCCGGCTCGCCGGGGCCACCGTGGTCCGGGCCGACTCGATGACCGCGGTCGGTCCGACCTCCCGGGTACGCCTGGTCTGGGTCAACTCCCCGTCCAACCCGACCGGCCAGGTGCTGCCGCAGGCGCACCTGCGCAAGGTGGTCGACTGGGCCCGTGAGCGCGGTGCGGTGGTGGCCAGCGACGAGTGTTACCTGACCCTGGGCTGGGAGTCCGAGCCGGTCTCGGTGCTCTCCCCGGAGGTCTCCGGTGGCTCGTACGACGGGCTGCTGGCGGTGCACTCGCTCTCCAAGCGGTCCAACCTCGCCGGCTACCGGGCCGGGTTCGTGGCCGGTGACCCGGCGCTGGTGAGCAACCTGCTGGCGGTACGCAAGCACGCCGGCATGATCGTGCCGGAGCCGGTGCAGGCGGCCATGGTCGCCGCGCTCGGCGACGAGGAGCACGTGGCGGTGCAGCGCGACCGATACGCGGCCCGGCGCGAGGTGCTGCGGCCGGC
This sequence comes from Micromonospora sp. NBC_01796, assembly GCF_035917455.1. Taxonomy (NCBI): domain Bacteria; kingdom Bacillati; phylum Actinomycetota; class Actinomycetes; order Micromonosporales; family Micromonosporaceae; genus Micromonospora; species Micromonospora sp. NBC_01796. Next base: position 3,906,691 of record NZ_CP109078.1, read on the forward strand.
GCTGCTGAAGGCGGGCTTCACGCTCAGCCACTCGGTGGCCGGGCTCTACTTCTGGGCCAGCCGGGACGAGGACTGCTGGACCACGATCGACTGGCTGGCCGAGCGCGGCATCCTCGCCGCTCCGGGCGCCTTCTACGGTCCCGCCGGCCAACGACACGTCCGGTTCGCGGTCACCGCGACCGACGAGCGGATCGCCGCCGCGGCGGAGCGCCTCGCGGGTTGATCGGCTGCGCCTCGCCGGCTGATCACCCGCCGGCGGGGCCCGGTAATCCCGGCGCGGAAATTCTGTAATCGATCAAGGGCTTTCCGGTCCACTCGGGCTTTTGGGAGAGCGCTCTCAGGATTGTCGAAACAATCCTTGACGAGCCCGCAATCCAGCCGTAACGATGTATGCGCATACCTCGCTCAGCCACCGACCGTCGGCGTGTCGGTCATGGGCGGGAGAGCGCTCTCGTCACCACACACCGCAAGGGCGTGATCGGCGCACGCCGTCCTCCATCGCACCAGGAAAGGACTCCCCGTGCGTAGATCACTGCGATCGTGGCTCGGCGCTGTGCTGAGTGCGGTCCTCGTGGTGGGCGGCATCGTCGCCATACCACCGGCGGCCAGTGCCGCCGCGTTCAGTGTTCTCGTCTTCTCCAAGACCGCCGGCTTCCGGCACGGCTCGATCACCCCCGGCATCGCCGCCATCCAGGCGCTCGGCTCGGCCAACGACTTCACCGTGGAGGCCACCGAGGACGCCGCCCAGTTCACCGACGCGAACCTGGCCCGGTTCAAGGCGGTCATCTGGCTCTCCACCACCGGGGACGTACTCAACGCGGCGCAGCAGGCCTCGTTCGAGCGGTACATCGCGGCCGGTGGCGGTTACGTGGGCGTACACGCCGCCTCCGACACCGAGTACGACTGGCCCTGGTACGGCGGGCTCGTCGGCGCGTACTTCGCCTCGCACCCGGCCGAGCAGACCGCGACGGTCAAGGTGGCCGACCAGGTGCACACGTCCACCGTCGGCCTGCCGCAGCGCTGGTCCCGGTTCGACGAGTGGTACAACTACCGGACCAACCCCCGGGGCACCGTGCACGTGCTCGCCACCCTGGACGAGACCACGTACACCGGCGGCAGCAACGGCGCCGACCACCCGATCAGCTGGTGCCAGAACTACGGCGGCGGCCGGTCCTGGTACACCGGGATGGGGCACACCGACGCGTCGTACGCCGACGCGAACTTCCGCAAGCACCTGCTCGGCGGCATCCTCGGCGCCTCCGGCACCGTGGCCACCGACTGCGGCGGCACCGTCAACAGCAACTTCCAGCAGGTCGAGCTGGCCAAGGGGGTGGCCGAGACCGGTGAGCCGATGACCCTCACCGTGCTGCCCGACCGGGGCGTACTGCACACCTCGCGCAACGGGGTGGTCCGGCACACCGACGCCGCCGGCAACACCAAGGTCGCCGGCACGCTGGCCGTCTACACCGGTGACGAGGAGGGTCTGCAAGGCATCAAGGCCGACCCCAACTTCGCCACCAACCGCTGGGTCTACCTCTACTACGCGCCACCGCTGAGCACTCCCGGCGGCGGTGCGCCGGCCACCGGCACCCCGGCCCAGTTCGCCCCGTGGAACGGCGTCAACCGGCTCACCCGGGTCACCCTGAACGCCGACAACACCCTGAACCTGGCCAGCGAGGTGCTGGTCCTGGAGGTGCCGACCAGTCGGGGCATGTGCTGCCACGTCGGTGGTGACATGGACTTCGACGCCGCCGGCAACCTCTACCTGTCCACCGGCGACGACACCAACCCGTTCGACTCGGCCGGCTTCAGCCCGATCGACGAGCGGACCGACCGCAACCCGGCCTTCGACGCCCAGCGGACCTCGGCGAACACCAACGACCTGCGTGGCAAGGTGCTGCGGATCAAGCCGAGCGCGGCCGGCGGTTACACCATCCCGACCGGCAACATGTTCGCGCCGGGCACCGCCCGTACCCGTCCCGAGATCTACGCGATGGGCTTCCGCAACCCGTTCCGGATGAGCGTCGACAAGGCCACCGGCGTGGTCTACCTCGGTGACTACGGGCCGGACGCGGGCGCCGCCGACCCGAACCGGGGACCGGCGGGCAACGTGGAGTTCGCCCGGATCACCCAGCCCGGCTTCTACGGCTGGCCGTACTGCACGGCGCGCAACGACGCGTACAACGAGTACACGTTCCCGAGTGGCCCGTCGGGTGCGAAGTACAACTGTGCCGGCGGTGCGATCAACAACTCGCCGAACAACACCGGCCTCACCCAGCTCCCGCCGGCCGTCCCGGCCTGGCTGCCGTACGGTGGCTCGGGCAGCCCGCCGGAGTTCACCGGTGGCGGCCTGTCGCCGATGGGTGGCCCGGTCTACCGGTACAACGCGGCCTCCACCTCGGACGTGGCGTTCCCGCAGTACTACGACGGCACCTTCTTCGCCGGTGAGTTCGGCCGCCGCTGGATCAAGAACGTGAAGATCGACTCGGCCGGCGAGCCGTTGAAGATCAACTCGTTCCCGTGGACCGGCACCCAGATCATGGACATGGAGTTCGGTCCCGACGGAGCCCTCTACGTGCTCGACTACGGCACCGGGTGGTTCAACGGCGACGCGAACTCCGCCCTCTACCGGATCGAGTACGCCCGCGAGGGCAGAGCGCCGCTGCCGAAGGTCACCGCGACCCCGACCAGCGGGGTGGCACCCCTGACCGTGGCGTTCTCCTCGGCCGGCACCCTCGACCCGGACGGCGACCCGTTCACGTACGCCTGGGACTTCGACAACAACGGCACCACCGACTCCACCGCCGCGAACCCGAGCTTCACGTACACCACCAACGGCGTACGCAGCCCGACGCTGACGGTGCGGGACAGCACGGGCAAGACGGCCACCGCGAGCGTGGTGGTGACCGTCGGCAACAGTGCGCCGGTGGTCACCGTGAACACCCCGCTCAACGGGTCGACGTTCAACTTCGGCGACGCGGTCCCGTTCACCGTGACCGTCACCGACGCCCAGGACGGGGCGATCAACTGCGCCCGTGTCAAGGTCAACTACGTACTCGGCCACGACTCGCACGGTCACCAGCTCGGCAGCGTGCAGGGCTGCACCGGGGTCATCCAGACCTCGGCCGACGGCGAGCACGACACCGCGGCGAACATCTTCGGCATCATCGACGCCGAATACACCGACCTGGGCGGCGGCGGCCAGGCGCCACTGACCACGCACACCCAGGCCGTGCTGCAACCGCGTACCCGCCAGGCCGAGCACTTCGGCGACTCCAGTGGCATCCAGATCACCGCACCCGGCAACGCACAGGGCGGCGGGGCGATCGGGTACGTCGACAACAACGACTGGATCTCGTACACCCCGTACAACCTGACCGGCATCCAGTCGTTCAGCGCCCGGGTCGGCGCACCGGCCGGCGGTGGCGGCACCCTCGAACTGCGGGTCGACTCACCCACCGGACAACTGGTCGGCTCGGCCACGGTGGTGCCGACCGGCGGATACAACACCTGGGCCACCGTCACCGGCGCGGTCACCGCACCGACCGGCACCCGCACGCTCTACCTGGTGTTCAAGGGCACCGGCCCGTACTTCGACGTGGACGAGTTCACCCTCTCCACCCAGCCCGGCGGCGGCCCCGGACCGGACCCCGATCCGGATCCCGAACCAACCGGCAACCTGGCCCTGAACAAGCCCGCCCGCACCTCCAGCATCGAGGGCGCGTTCGTCGCCGGGAACGCCTTCGACGGGGCGATCGGCACCCGCTGGGCCAGCGCGTTCAGCGATCCGCAGTGGATCGACGTCGACCTCGGCGCCTCGTACGCGATCAACCGGGTCAAGTTGACCTGGGAGGCGGCGTACGGCAGCGCGTACCAGATCCAAACCTCGCCGGACGGGGTCACCTGGACCACCATCCGGAGCGTGACCGGCGGTGACGGCGGGGTCGACGACCTCACCGGCCTGACCGGCACCGGCCGGTACGTACGCCTCAACGGCACCACCCGAGGCACCGCCTGGGGCTACTCGCTGTTCGAGTTCGAGGTGTACGGCGGCGGCAGCGGTCCGAACAACCCGCAGCCCGGCGCCAACCTGCTGCTGAACAAGCCGACCCTCGTCTCCAGCAGTGAGGGGGCCGGCATGTCCGGTGCCCAGGCGGTCGACGGCAGCCTCACCACCCGCTGGTCGTCGCTCTTCGCCGACCCGCAGTCGCTCCGTGTCGACCTCGGCACGCCGACCGCGATCGGCCGGGTGAAGCTGACCTGGGAGGCGGCCTACAGCAGCGCGTACCAGATCCAGACCTCGAACGACGGCACCACCTGGACCACCGTGCGCTCGGTGACCGGTGCCAACGGCGGGGTGGACGAACTGACCGGCCTCGGCGCCAACGGCCGCTACATCCGGGTCAACGGCACCGCCCGGGGTACGGCCTACGGCCACTCCCTCTGGGAGTTCGAGGCGTACGCCAGCTAACCACCACCACAGATGTGGCCGGTACGGGATCTCCCGTACCGGCCACATCGCTACGTGTACCGCTCGCCGCTCGGCCGATCCGGCCGAGCGAGCTGTCCGGATCTTGACCCTCTTCGATGCCTCCGGGGTGCCACGTCCTACGCTGGCGGCCATGGCGCAGGCGTTGATCGACGAGGTTCGTGCTCTCTCCGCCCGGATCGCGGCGCTCGCGCCGCAGATCGAACACGACCGGACGATGCCGGAGGAACTCGTCTCCGAGCTGGCCGGGCTGGGACTGTTCCGGCTCGCCGCGCCGCAGAAGGTGGGCGGCATCGAGGCAGACCCGCTGACCATGTTCGAGATTTTCGAGGAGTTGGGCCGGGCCGACGGCTCGGTCGGCTGGTGCACCATGATCGCCGGCGCGACCGGGTTCACCCTCGGCCACCTCGACGAGTCGACCGCGACGGAGCTGCTCACCGACCCGCGGTTCCTGGTCACCGGCGTCGCGGCACCGTCGGGCCGGGCGACCACCGTGCCCGACGGATACCGGGTACGCGGCCGCTGGTCGTTCGCCAGCGGCAGCCGTCAGGCCACCCACCTCGTCGGTGGCTGCCTCGTGTACGACGGGGACGAACTCGTCACCGGGCCGGGCGGGGTGCCGCAGATCCTGCACGTGATCATGCCGGCGGCCGAGGTGACCGTCCACGACAACTGGGACGTGGTCGGCCTCTCCGGCACCGGCAGCCACGACATCGAGGCGGTCGACGTGTTCGTCCCGTCGGCGTACACGTTCTCGATCTTCGGGCCGGCGCGGGAGGACCGGCCGCTCTACCGGTTCCCGGTGTTCGGCCTGCTCTCGTTCGGGATCGGCGCGGTGGCACTCGGCATCGGCCGTGCCGCGCTCGACGAGTTCGGGCGGTTGATGGGGGAGAAGCGCGACGCGTTGACCGGGCAACCGATGGCGGGCAAACCGATGAGCCGGGTCGTGCTCGCCGAGGCCGAGGGGATCCTCGGCTCCGGCCGGGCGTACCTGGTCAGCGAGATCGCCGAGTGCTGGCGGCTGGTCTCGGCTGGCGAGGTGGTGCCGGTCGACCGCCGGGCGCGGCTGCGACTGGCCGTCGCCCACGCGGCCGGGAGCGCAGCCCGGGCGGTCGACCTCGTCTACCACGCCGGTGGCGGGAACTCGGTCCGGCTGGCGAGCCCGCTGCAACGCTGCTTCCGGGACGTACACGTGGCGACCCAGCACGCCATGGTCAACCTGGACGTACTCGAAACGGTCGGCGGGGTGCTCCTCGACCAACCGGTGTCCACCGTACGGCTGTGATCCCGCGACCCGATCGCTCGCCCGATCGACCGCCGACCCCTAGGGTTGGGGACATGGTCGATGGTCCGGTGGTGGTGGTACGCGGCGAGGCGTTTCGTGAGGTGCCGCCCGAACTGGCGCGCTTCCAGGTCACCGCGACCGCGCGGGACAAGGACCGGCAGGCCACCCTGGCCCGGCTCGCCGAACGGGCCGAGGCCGTACGCACACTGATCGACTCGTACGGTGCCGCGATCGAGCGCCGGGAGAGCGGCCAGTTGCAGGTGTACCCCGAGGTCAAACGCGCCTCCGAACGGGTGGTCGCGTACCACGGTAGCGTGAGCACGACGGTGACCGTCACCGACTTCACCGTGCTCGGTGAACTGATGCTCCGACTGGCCGACCGGGACCAGACCCAGATCGCCGGCCCGTGGTGGGAACTGCGGCCGGGCAGCCCGGTCCACCGGGAGGCGCGCCGGGCCGCTATCGGCGAGGCCGTCGACCGGGCCCGGGAGTACGCCGACGCGCTCGGCGCCCGGGTGACCGCCCTGGTCCAGCTCGCCGACGCCGGCACCGACCAGCCCCGGCCGATGATGATGGTCGGCTCGGCGCAGAGCTACCGGGCCAAGGGCGCGATGGACAGCGTGCCCGAACTCGACCTCGATCCACAGCCGCAGAGCATCCAGGCGAGCGTCGAGGCGCGGTTCACCATCAGCGAGCCGACGGTGCTCGCCGAGCCAGGCGACTGAGCCGGCCATCGTGCCCGTACCGGCGCAGCCGTACACCTTCGACCAGCTTGTCGCGCGGGCGCGCGCCCTCGCCGGAGCCGGCCCCCGTCGAATGCTCGGCATCACCGGCGCACCCGGTGCCGGCAAGTCCACCCTGGCCGGTCGGTTGGTCGACGCCCTCGGCCCGACGGCGGCACTGGTCCCGATGGACGGTTTCCACCTCGCCGAGGTGGAGCTGCACCGGCTCGGCCGGCACGCCCGCAAGGGTGCCGTCGACACCTTCGACGGCGCCGGTTTCGTGGCCCTGATGCACCGGCTCCGTACGGTCGTCGACACCACCGTGTACGCGCCGGAGTTCCGCCGGGACCTGGAGGAGTCGATCGCCGGGGCGATCGCCGTGCCGCCGCAGGTACGGCTGGTGGTCACCGAGGGCAACTACCTGCTGGTGCCGACCCTGCCCTGGGGCGAGCTGCGCGGGCTGCTCGACGAGGTGTGGTTCCTCGACCTCGACGCCCCCGAGCGGTTGCGGCGGCTCACCGAACGGCACGTCGGCTTCGGTCGGGCGGCGGCCGAGGCGGCGGCCCGGGCCCGTGGCACCGATCAGGTCAACGCCGACCTGATCGAGACCACCGCGATCCGCTCCGATGTGGTCGTACGACTTTCCGAATGACACATCGGCCGGGTTGGCAGGCAACCGGTGCCAACCAGGTGAATATCCCTCGCCGAGAGTCGTGTACCCGACGCGGACGCCCATCGGAGTGAACCACTACCCGGCGGGGTGATAGCGAAGCGCATCGAGGACTGGTAAACCGGGCGGACAACGTCGTTTCGGTGGGTTCGGGACGTTGACTTTCGAACATCGACAGGAGGCCCGTGTCCGCACGGAAGGTATTGACCTGGTACGCCGTTGGAATGGGCGTACTGGTCGGCTGTTTCTTCGCCGTGCCGGCGCTGCGTACCGTCCTGTCCGGGCTGGTGGGCCTGGGTGGCGCGGCAGCCATCGCGGCCGGCGTACGGTGGCACCGCCCCCGCCGCGGATACACCTGGTGGCTGCTTTCCGCCGGCATGGCCCTGCTGGCCGTCGGCGACCTGCTCTACAGCTTCGACACCGGATTGCCGAGCGACACGCCGGCCTCGGCTGCGGACGTTTCCTACCTGTTGATGTTTCCGCTGATCGGCGCGGGACTACTCGGACTCACGAGATCAAACATTGTCACCCGTGACCGCTCCCAGTTCTTCGACTTTCTGATCTTCAGCACCGCCGCCGGATTCCTACTATGGATCTTCGTCCTCGCTCCGTACCTGACCGAGCCCGGAGTGAGCCCGTTCAGCAGCTCGACCCTGGCCGCGTTCGCCCTGGCCGACCTGCTGGTGCTGGCGACCACCGTCCGGCTGCTGACCAGCACCCGGATCAACCCTGCCGCCGTACTGCTGGTGATCGGTGCCGCCGGCATGCTCGCCGCCGACCTGGGCTACGGCATCGCCCTGCTCGACGACGGCTGGCAGCCGGGTGGGCCGTTCGAGCTGGGCTGGTTCGCCTTCTCCGTCTGCTGGGGCGCCGCCGCCCTGTACCCGGACATGACCCGGCTCACCGAACCGGCGCAACCACGGCAGATCGAGGTCGGGCGGCTGCGACTGGTGCTGCTCGGGATGGCCGCCGTACTCGCCCCGGCGGTCCTGCTCCTGCAGGCCGTGACCGGTGACGTACGCGACGGGACCGTGATCGCGGTGGTCTCCGGGGTGATGTTCGTGCTGGTCCTCAGCCGGCTCGCCGATGCCGCCGACGCGCACCGGCTCGCCGTGACCCGGGAGCGCAGCCTCCGCAAGGCCGCCGCCGACCTGGTCTCGGCGACCGCCGCCCGCGAGGTCGACCGGGCGGTACGCGCGGCGATCGCTCGGCTGGTGCCCAAGCACGCCGCGCACCGGGTGGTGTTCACCGTCAACCGGGCCGACGGGGTGCCGGCGGTGGCGACCAGCATCTGGGGCCCGACCGTCAACGAACCGTCCGCGTACTACCCGGCGCCGAGCGTGGCGACCGCCCGCCGGACCCGGGTGCTCCGGGTGGGCGCGCTCCAGCCGGCGCTGGCCGAGCAGTTGGGACAGTTCAGGACCGCCGTGCTCTGCCCGCTGGTGCTCGACGAACGGGCCACCGGACTGCCCCGCGTCGGCGCACTGCTCGTCGCCGCCGACCCCGAGGTGCTCGCCGGGCTGCGCGACTCGCTGGAGGTGCTGGCCGCACAGGTGGCGCTGGCCCTGGAACGGATCGGGCTGAGCCAGGAGATCAGCCGCCGGGACAGCGAGGCGTACTTCCGCAGCGTGGTGCAGAACGCCACCGACGTCATCCTGGTCGTCGACGACGACCGGTCGATCCGGTACGCGAGCCCGTCGGTCCGGGCCGTGATCGGCATCGAGCCGACCGACTGCACCGAACTGACCTCGGTGGTGCACCCCGACGACCAGGAGATGCTCGACGACCTGCTGGAACCGGTGCACACGGCCGGGGAGTGGGCCGACTGGACCGTACGCCGCCCCGACGGGGAACGGATCCACCTGGAGGTGAGCTGCCGGGACCTGCGCCGGGACCGGACCGTCCGGGGGCTGGTGGTGACGATGCGGGACATCACCGAGCGGCGCCGGCTCGAACAGGAGCTGACCCACCGGTCGATGCACGACGTACTGACCGGCCTGGCCAACCGCGCGTCCTTCCAGGACCAGGTGTACGCGGCCGTCGGCCACTCCCGGCGCAGCGGCCGTACGGTCGGGGTGCTCTGCGTCGACCTGGACGAGTTCAGCTCGGTCAACGACGCCCACGGTCACGCCGTCGGCGACGGACTGCTGATCGCGGTCGGGCAGCGGCTGCGGGAGCTGGTGGGCGCCACCGGTCTGGTGGCCCGGCTCGGCGGTGACGAGTTCGCCGTCCTGGTGCCGGACGCGGAGAACCCGGAGCAGGCCGAGCAGCTCGCCGACGAGATCATCCGTGCCCTCGCCGAGCCGCTCGCCGTCGGCGACACCCTGGTCAACGGTTCGGTCAGCGTCGGCGTGGCGACCAGCGCCGACGCCACCGACGCGGGCGAACTGCTCAAACACGGCGACCTGGCCCTGTACGTGGCGAAGGGTGCGGGCAAGGGCCGCTGGTGCCGCTACCAGTCGGAGCTGCACACCGCGATCGTGCAGCGGCTCGAACTGCGTACCGCCCTGGCGGAGGCGGTCGAGCGGCGCAGCTTCGTGGTCGAGTACCAGCCGATCGTCGAACTCCGCAGCGGTGCCGCCGCCGGATTCGAGGCACTGGTCCGCTGGCACCACCCCGGCCGTGGGCTGGTCCCGCCGGACCAGTTCATCGCGTTGGCCGAGGAGACCGGCCTGATCGAGCAGATCGGCGACTGGGTGCTGCGCCAGGCGGTCGCCGCCGCCGGCCGGTGGCGGCAGGACCGACCCCCGACCGCCACGCCGTACGTCAGCGTCAACGTCTCGGCCCGGCAACTGCGCGCCGGTGGTTTCGTCGACCGGGTACGCGACGCGCTGTCCACGGCCGACGTACCGCCGACCCTGCTCATGCTGGAGATCACCGAGAGCCTCCTGCTCCGCGACGACGACCGGGTGTGGGCCGAGCTGACCGAACTGCGGACCCTCGGCGTACGGGTGGCGATCGACGACTTCGGGACCGGGTTCTCGTCCCTGAGCTACCTCCAGCAGATGCCGGCCGACGTGATCAAGATCGATCGGTCGTTCACCGCGACCGTCGCCTCGTCCCGCAGGCAACTGCTGCTCCTGGAGGGCATCATCCGGCTGGCCGGAACCCTGAGCCTGGACATCGTCGCCGAGGGGGTGGAGACCGAGGAGGTACGGATGCTGCTGATGGACATGGGCTGCGCCTCCGGCCAGGGCTACCTCTTCTCCCGCCCGCTCGGCGAGGAGGACGCCAGCCGATGGGGCCCGCAACGCCGTACTCCCGCCCCGATCCAGCGCGGCTGACGCATCCCGCGTAGCACAGCGGCGCTTGATCGGGTTGTTTTCCACAGCCGTCGAGGTTGTCCACAGGGCAGCTTCGCGCCGATTGCCGGCGTAGCAGGGCTCGGGCACCCTCGGCCGGGTGGACCCGGAACTGCGTACGCTGCTGGTGGCGGGCGGCGGCCTGGTCACCCGATCGGGGAGCCGGCGTGCCGTGCCAGGATGGGCGATCGACAACGCCTGTCGGTCCGGTTCGCTGCGGCGAGTGCTTCCCGACGTGTACCTGGACCCGGATCGGGAGGGCGAACCGAATCTGCGGTGCCGGGCGGCGCTCGCGTACGTCGGTGACCGGGGTGCGCTGAGCCACACCACCGCGCTTGCGCTCTGGGGATGCCACGAGTGGGCGCCCGGCGATCCGGTGCACGTGACCGTGCCCGCGGCGGTACGGCTGCGTTCCTTTCCCGGCCTCGTACTGCACCGGGTCGACGGGTTCGAGCCGGAGCCGCCGTACGCGGTGCGTCGGCAGGGCCGGCCGGTGACGCGGCTGGAGCGGTCCCTGGTCGACTCGTGGCCGCTGCTGCCCATGGACGAGCGCAGGGCGGTGGTCATCGAGGCGGTCAACGGGCGGATGACCACAGTGGCGCGTCTGGGCGAAGCCCTCGCGGGCGCACCCAGGTTGGCTGGTCGGCGGGAGTTCCGGGTGCTGCTGGAGCGGCTGGCGATCGGCTGCCGCAGCCCGCTGGAGATCTGGGGTCACGAGCGGGTCTTCAGCGGGCCGGGCATGCCGACCTTCCTCCGTCAGGAGCGGGTACGGGTTGCCGGGCGGGCCTTCGACCTGGACGTCTACGCCGAACGGGAACGGGTCGACTTCGAGTTGGACGGGGCGGCCTGGCACGGCGACCGACGGCAGCGGGAGGCTGACGTACGCCGGGACGCGCTGCTCGCCACGCTCGGCATCCTGGTGGTCCGCTTCACCCACCGCCGACTGACCCACGAGCCGTCCGAAATCCGCCACGAGATCCTGGCCATCCTCGCCGCCCGCAACTCGCGTCTCTCTTGATCCACGCGCTCTTATCTGTTCCCGAATGCCCCCGGCCAACAGCTCAGAGCGCAATGATCATGAAATTCAGTGCGACTGGCGGGGCGGGTCAGGGGAGGTGGCGGTGGATTCGGGCGGGGTTGCCCAGGGCGATGACGTTGGGGGGTAGGTCTCGGGGGACGACGGCGCCGGCGCCCACCACCGTGTTCTCGCCGATGGTGACGCCGGCGAGGACGATGGCGCCGCCGCCGAGCCAGACGTTGTCGCCGATGACGATCGGTTTGGCAGCCTCCCACTTGGCCCGGCGTGGCTCGGGCTCGGTCGGGTGGGTGGGCGTCAGCAGTTGGACGTTCGGACCGATCTGTACGTCCGCGCCGATCGTGATCGGTGCCACGTCGAGCATGACCGCACCGTAGTTGACGAAGGTGCCGGAGCCGATGCTGATCCGGTAGCCGAAATCGCAGTAGAACGATGGGCGTACGACGACCCCGTCGTCGACCGATCCGAGCAGTTCGACGAGGAGTTGTCGACGCAGTTCCGGTGTGCCGACACTGCTTGCATTGAAGCGTTCCATCAGCAGCGCCGCCCGTTGGGCGTCGGCGATGATCTCCGGATCGTCGGCGAGATACAGCTCGCCCGCGAGCATCCGTTCCTTGTGCGAGGCCATCGCTTTCCTCCGGATTGTGCGACCACCGTAGGCGCGCCGGAGCTGGCCCTGCCTGCCGCGATCCGTCCCCGCGATGATCATTGCGTCGAATGTGGGGGGAGCGTCGGAAATGATCACAAGCGATTGAATGGTCTAATTCTAGATAGCCTTGGGGCTATCCGATGCATACCCAGTATGCAATGCTGACCGGTGTCCATGCAGGACCTGGCATCCATGAGATGTCGACCGGGGAGGTTTGCGTTGCAGTTGCCCAGGAGATTGACCGCAGTCGTACTAGGGGTCGGGTTGGTGCTGGGCACCGGCTCGGCCGGCCTGGCCGCACCCGTACCGACGGCGGCGAAGCCGTCGACCGCGGCACCGACCGCAGGGGCCAAGGCCCAGCCGGTGACGGTGACCCTGCTGACCGGTGACCGGATCACGCTCGCCTCGCCCGACGCCCGGGCCGGCGCGGTCCAGCCCGGCAAGGGACGCGAGAAGATCCAGTTCATCGTCAACCGGGAGCCCGACGGCCTGTACGTGATCCCACGGGACGCGTCCGCGCTGATCCGGTCGGGCCAACTCGACCGGCGACTGTTCAACGTCACCGGGCTGGTGCAGGCCGGATACCACGATTCCGCGCGCGACAACCTGCCGCTGATCGTGACGTACGGCGCCGGAGCCCGGGCCTCGGCCGCCGGCACGCTGCGGGTCGCGGGTGCGCAGGTCACCCGGGAACTACCGGCCATCGGCGGAGCCGCGGTCGCGGCCACCAAGGCCGGAGCCGGTGCCTTCTGGGCCGGTGTCACCACGGGCCAGGGCGGTGCCCGTACCGCCACCGCCGCCGGGATCGAGAAGATCTGGCTGGACGGCAAGCGGCAACTGACCCTGGACCACAGCGTTCCCCAGATCGGTGCGCCGGCCGCGTACCAGGCCGGATTCACCGGCAGTGGAGTCACCGTCGCGGTCCTCGACTCCGGGGTCGACGTGAACCATCCCGACCTGGTCGGCAAGGTCGCCGACGCGCAGAACTTCAGCGAGGAGGCCGAGCCGGGCGACATCGTCGGACACGGCACCCACGTCGCCTCGATCATCGCCGGCAGTGGCGCCGCCTCCGGCGGCAAGTACCGGGGCGTCGCGCCCGACGCCACCCTGGTCTCCGGCAAGGTCTGCGAGGAGTACGGCTGCACCGAGTCGGCGATCCTCGCCGGGCTCCAGTGGGCGGCCGTGGACAAGCAGGCGGACGTTGTCAACATCAGCCTCGGCGGCTACGACGGCCCGGAGATCGACCCGATCGAGGAAGCCGTCAACACCCTCACCGCGCAGACCGGCACGCTCTTTGTCATCGCCGCCGGCAACGACGGCTCGGACGCCTCGGTCGGCTCGCCGGGCAGCGCGGACGCCGCCCTGACCGTCGGTGCGGTGGACCGCGACGACAAGCTGGCAGACTTCTCCAGCCGCGGCCCCCGGACCGGCGACGACGCCGTGAAGCCCGACATCACCGCGCCCGGCGTCGAGATCGTCGCGGCCAAGGGCGCCGGCACCGAACTCGGTGCGCCGGTCGGCGAGCACTACGTGACCCTCTCCGGCACCTCGATGGCAACCCCGCACGTGGTCGGCGCGGTCGCACTGCTCGGACAGCAGCACCCCGACTGGACCGCGGCACAGTTCAAGGCGACCCTGATGGCCTCGGCGAAGCCCGACCCGACGCTCACCGCGTACCAGCAGGGAGCCGGCCGGGTCGACGTGGCCCGCGCCATCACCCAACCGGTGACCACCGACCCGGCCAGTCTCTCGTTCGGTCGCACCATCTGGCCGCACGCGGACGATGCGGTCGTCACCCGGACCGTCACCTACCGCAACCCCGGCACCACCGAGCTGACCCTGGACCTGGCCCTCCAGGTGACCGGTCCCGAGGGCGTGGCCGCACCGGCGGGTCTGTTCACCACCAGCGCGGCCCGGGTGACCGTGCCGGCCGGTGGTCAGGCGGCGGTCACCGTGACCGCCGACACCAGCGTGGCCAGCGCCGACGGCTACTGGTCCGGCCGGCTCACCGCCACCGCCGGAACAACCGTGGTGACCACCCCGGTCGGGGTGAACAAGGAGGTCGAGAGCTACGACCTGACGCTCACCCACCTCGACCAGACCGGCGCGGTGCCCGTCGAGTACAGCAGCCTGCTGGTCGGACTCGACCGGTTCCTCTTCGCCAGCGTGTACGACGAGGACGGCACCGCGACCGTACGGCTGCCCAAGGGCACCTACGGCCTGAGCACCATGATCTTCCGCGAGCGGGCCGAGGAGGAGTACGACTCCACCATGCTGGTCCAGCCCGAGCTGATCATCGACAGGAACACCAGCATCACGGTCGACGCACGCAAGGCACGGCCGGTCGAGGTGACGGTGCCCCACCGTTCCGCCACTCCGGCGCTGATCGACCTCACGGCCAACTGGTCGACGGACGAGTTCGGGTACGGCACCAGCGTGCTGGCCGACACGTTCGAGGGCCTGTACGCCGGCCAGCTCGGCACCGGCGGGGCGATGGAGGGCTTCGTCGGCCAGATCGGCAGCCAGTGGGCCGAGCGGGATTCCGAGGGCGGCTTCGCCAACAGCCCCTACCTCTACGCCGTCGCCGAACAGTTCTCCGGCCGGTTCCCGAACGGGTACGTGCGCCACTACCGGGACCGGGACCTCGCCACCGTGCGCAACGAGTTCCGGGGCGGCGAGGCCGGTCAGGACGCGCACCGGCTGCTGTTCCCGGTCTTCCCCGAGGACATGGGTGCCTGGGCGGTCGTCCTGCCTGTGGAACTGCCGGGGCAGCGGGTCGAACACCTCGGCACCAACGGCGGGGTCCGCTGGGAGTCCGCGCTGGAGTTGAGCGTGCCGGGCGACGACGGCTGGCCGGTGCTCCAGGCCGTCCTGGAGACGCCGCCGACGGCGTACAAGGCCGGGCGGGAGTACCGGGACGTCTGGAACGAGGCGCCGTACGGTCCGTCCTTCCCCGAGTCGCGTTGGCCGGAGTCGGGCATCACCCGGCAGGGGAACACGATCGTGGTCGCCCTGCCGGTCTACAGCGACGCGGCCGGGCACGGGGGTGGCTCGCTCACCACGACCGCCCGTACCGCGCTCTACCGCAACGGCAAGCTGGTCGGGGAGAGCCCGGAGCCCGGTTTCGGCGTGTTCGAGGTGCCGGCCGGTCGGGCCGACTACCGGGTGGTGGTGTCGGCGACCCGGGACGTCTCGGATCTGGCGACCTCGACCGAGGCGGCGTGGACGTTCCGGTCCGGGCACGTGCCGGGCGACGAGTTCGCAAAGCTGCCGGCGTCGGCGATCAGGTACGCGCCGAAGCTCGACGCGACCAACGCCGCCCCGGCGGGCAGGGCGTTCGACATCCCGGTCAACGTGCAGCGGCAGCCCGGCGCGCCCGGTGCCCAGGTGCGGCGGCTGACCGTGGAGGTCTCGTACGACGACGGGCGTACCTGGCGGGACGCGGAGGTTCGGTCGACGAAGTCCGGCTGGGTGGCGAGCGTACGGCACCCCGGCGGGGCGAAATACGTCTCGCTGCGCGCCAAGGCGACCGACTCGGCCGGTGACACCGTCACCCAGCAGGTGATCCGCGCGTACAGACTGAAGTAGCAGGAACGGGAAACGGGGTGCCGGCTCGATCGAGCCGGCACCCCGCTTTCGTCCGGGTCAGTCGTTGGCGTGCAGGGCGGCGTTGAGCTTGATGCCGTGTCCGGTGCGGGGCCGGGCCTCCAGGGCGCCGGTCAGCGAGTTGCGCCAGAACAGCAGCCCGGCCACGCCGGAGAGTTCGCGGGCCTTGACCACGGTCCCGTCCGGGAGGCTGATCTTGGAGCCGGCGGTGATGTAACAACCCGCCTCGACCACGCAGTCGTCGCCGAGCGAGATGCCGATCCCGGCGTTCGCGCCGAGCAGGCTGCGCTCGCCGATGCGGACCTTCTCGGTGCCGCCGCCGGAGAGGGTGCCCATGATCGAGGCACCGGCGCCGACGTCGGAGCCGTCGCCGACCACGACCCCGGCCACGATCCGGCCCTCGACCATCGAGGTGCCCAGGGTGCCGGCGTTGAAGTTGCAGAAGCCCTCGTGCATGACCGTGGTCCCGGGCGCCAGGTGGGCGCCGAGCCGTACCCGGTCGGCGTCGGCGATCCGGACCCCGGACGGCACCACGTAGTCGGTCATCCGGGGGAACTTGTCCA
This sequence comes from Micromonospora sp. NBC_01796, assembly GCF_035917455.1. NCBI lineage: Bacteria > Bacillati > Actinomycetota > Actinomycetes > Micromonosporales > Micromonosporaceae > Micromonospora > Micromonospora sp. NBC_01796. The sequence continues at coordinate 3,923,013 of NZ_CP109078.1, forward strand.
CCCCGTACACGGCCAGGTGGCGGCCGGCGGCGCGCTCGATCACCCGCAGCTCGTCCACCCGGTCCGGCGGGCACGGCCCGGCCGAGGTCCAGGCCACGTTCGCCAACTGGCCGAAGATGCCGTCGAGGTTGAGCTCGTTGGGCCGGACCAGGCGGTGGGAGAGCAGGTGCAACCGCAGGTACGCGTCGGAGGCGTCCTTGATCGGGTCGGCCAGCGAGCCGATTTCCGTGATCACCACCACCGTACGCAGACCGGGCAGCGCCCGTTCGCCGACCGCTCCCGGCGGCAGGTCGAGTACGTCCGCCTGCTCCTCGCCGGGCACCAGCGGCAGCGCGCCCAGGCCCAGCTTGCCGGTCGGGTACCAGGTGTCGAGCACCTGGTCGTCGGCGGTTACGGTGGCCAGTCCGATACCCCAGGCGGGCTGCGCGGAAGTCATCGAGTCATCCTTATTCTCGGAAGCTGGGAGCCCGGCGAGTCATGGACAGCACAGCTCGCCCGCTCGGTCCGCGCCCGCACAATCTTGACGGTACCGTGCCGGACATGGAGAACCCGCTGACCCCCGAGGTGTTGGCCGATCCGGTCGCGTTGACCCGCGCCCTGGTCGACATCGAGTCCGTCTCGCTCAACGAGAAGGAAATCGCGCACCACGTCGAGGAGGTGCTGCGGTCGGTTCCCCACCTGGACGTGCAGCGGCACCAGAACACGGTGATGGCCCGTACCGAGCTGGGCCGCTCGCAGCGGGTGGTGCTGGCCGGGCACCTGGACACGGTCCCGTTGAACGACAACTTCCCGTCGAAGCGCGAGGGTGACCTGATCTACGGGTGCGGCACCTCGGACATGAAGTCCGGCGTGGCGTACGCCCTGCACCTGGCGGTGAGCCTGGCCGAACCCCGGTACGACGTGACGTACCTGTTCTACGAGGCCGAGGAGATCGACAGCCGCTACAACGGCCTGACCCTGGTGGCGCAGGCGCACCCGGAGTGGCTCACGGCCGACTTCGCCGTGCTGCTCGAACCGACGTACGGCGTGGTCGAGGCCGGTTGCCAGGGCACCCTGCGGGCGATCGTGACGACCACCGGCCGGCGGGCGCACTCGGCGCGGTCCTGGCGCGGGGTGAACGCCATCCACGCGGCCGGCGAGGCGCTCAACCGGCTGGCCGGTTACCAGGCCCGGACGGTCACCATCGACGGCTGCACCTACCGGGAGGGGCTCAACGCGGTCGGCATCCACGGCGGGGTCGCCGGCAACGTGGTGCCCGACCGGTGCGAGATCGAGGTCAACTACCGGTTCGCGCCGGACCGGTCGCCGGCCGAGGCGGAGGCACACGTACGCGAGGTGTTCGCCGGTCTGGAGGTGAAGTTGGTGGACGTGGCACCGGGGGCGCTGCCCGGACTGACCGCGGCGCCGGCCCGGGAGTTCCTGACGGCGGTCGGCGAGGAGCCGGTGGCGAAGCTGGGCTGGACCGATGTGGCCCGGTTCGCCGCGCTCGGCATCCCGGCGCTGAACTTCGGGCCGGGCGACCCGAACCTGGCGCACGCGCCGGACGAGCACGTCGAGATCGGGAAGATCCGCGACGGGGCGGCCACCCTGCACCGCTGGCTCGCGCCGGTCTGACGGTCGCCTTCGACGACGGCACGCGGGGCCGACGCCGAACGCGGGCCGGCCCGGCCGGATCGGGCCGGCCTATCCGCCGATCAGCGAACCCTCGCCGGTGCCGCCGGACGTTTCTGCGGCGATGGTCGAGTCGAACGCGGTGTCGTCGGCCGAATCCTGTTGGCGGGCAACCCGGCGTTCGGCCACCACGGCGCGGATTCGCTGGTGCATCTGTCGCCGGAGCCGGATGATCTCGTTGTTGTTGATCACGGTGCGCCTCCCCCCAAAGGTGTCCGGCGGCGCTGCCGGACCCCGTGCATACCCGGTATGTGAATAGTAAGACGCGTACGGAGCCGCTCAGGTTGCACCTGAGCGGCGCTCTTTTCCCGCAGCCGGGGTGAGTTGCCGACGTGGACTGGCCATCCCACTACCGTGGACGCATGAGTCACAGCAAGGGACGCAACGGCAGGGCCCGGGGGCCGGAGCGGCACGGCGGCGGGGTCACCCTGCGCCGGGACGCCATCCCATCCAGTACGGCCGACCAGCGCCTACTCGACTCCCGGAGCCGGGCCGACTGGAAGACCAAGGACGCCTGGCGGGCCCTGCGCATCCTCTCCGAGTTCGTCGAGGGTTTCGACACCCTGGCCGACCTGCCGCCCGCGGTGAGCGTCTTCGGGTCGGCGCGCAGCCTCCCCGACAGTGACGAGTGCAAGCTCGCCGAGGAGTTGGGCGCCGCTCTCGCCCGCGCCGGGTACGCGGTCATCACCGGCGGCGGACCCGGCGTGATGGAGGCGGCGAACCGGGGCGCCACCGACGCCGGCGGTCTCTCCGTCGGGCTCGGCATCGAGCTGCCGTTCGAGCAGGGCATCAACGACTGGGTCGACATGGCGATCGACTTCCGCTACTTCTTCGCCCGCAAGACCATGTTCGTCAAGTACGCCCAGGCGTTCGTGGTCCTGCCCGGTGGGTTCGGCACCCTGGACGAACTCTTCGAGGCGCTGACCCTGGTGCAGACCGGCAAGGTCACCCGGTTTCCGGTGGTCCTGATGGGCAAGGAGTACTGGGGCGGGCTGCTCGCCTGGCTGCGGGACACCCTCGCCGCAACCGGCAAGATCGGGGCGGCTGATCTCGAATTGATACTGGTCACCGATGATGTGGCCACGGCCGTCGGGCATATCGTAGATGCCGACGCCGCGCTCGCCGCGGAACAGGAAGCGCTCCAGGAGACGGCCATCGCCCAGGCGGGAGCCGACCAGCAGGCAGCTTCCACCTCTCGCGAAGGGTGAGTTGATGGCCGCCATCTGCGTTTTCTGCGCTTCCTCCCGTACGCTCGACCAGCGCTGGCTGGACCTCGCCACCGAGACCGGCGGTGAGCTCGCCCGGCGCGGCCACACCCTGGTCTCCGGCGGCGGCTGCGTCGGCATGATGGGCGCGCTCGCCGACGGCGCCCGCGCCGCCGGTGGCCACACGCTCGGCATCATCCCGCAGGCGCTGGTCGACCTGGAGGTCGCCGACCGGCACGCCGACGAGCTGGTGATCACCGAGGGCATGGCCAGCCGCAAGACCGCGATGATCGACAAGTCGGACGCGTTCCTGACCCTGCCCGGCGGGCTCGGCACCCTGGACGAACTCTTCGAGGTCTGGACCACGGCCACCCTGGCCATGCACCACAAGCCGGTCGTCCTGCTCGACCAGGACGGGTTCTACACCGGGCTGATCGACTGGCTGTACGGACTCGCCCCCACCCGCTTCGCCCACCAGCGGGCGATGAACCTGCTGGTGGTGGTCGACTCGATCGGCGCCGCGCTGGACGCCATCGAAGCCCGCCTCGACTGACCCACGCTCCCGTCACCGTCACCACCCGGTCACCCCGCGCGGTCCTCGCTCGGGAAGGGCTCCGGAAAGCGCGACAAGCCGCCGTTGCCTACGCGGGAGCGTCGGGGCGGCATGGTGTGATGGGCGGCGTGCAGGCGTACCAGCTCGTTCGTCGGCCGGCCGAGGCCGCGCCGGCGTGGGTTGGCGACCCCCGGCAACAGCAGGTCGTCGAGCACGTCGACGGGCCGCTGCTCGTACTCGGCGGGCCGGGGACCGGGAAGACCAGCACCCTGGTCGAGGCGGTCGCCGCGCGGGTGGCCGGGGGAGTCGACCCGGAACACATCCTGGTGCTGACCTTCGGTCGGCGTTCCGCCACCGCGCTGCGCCACCGGATCGAGGCCCGCGTCACCGGCATCGGCGCCCGGGTGATGCACGAACCCCTCGTACGCACCTTCCCCGGCTACGCCTTCGGCCTGCTGCGCCGGGCCGCCGCCGAACGCGGTGAGCCGTCACCGCGCCTGCTCACCGGCCCCGAGCAGGACCTGATCATCCGTGAGCTGCTCGACGTCGTCGGCGACCAGAACCCGACCGACGCGAACGCACCGGCAGACGCGCACGCACCGGCCGACCGGATCGGCTGGCCCGAACAACTCCGCCCGGCGCTGCGCACCAGGGCCTTCGCCGGCCAGCTTCGCGACCTGATGCAACGTGCCGCCGAACGCGGGGTCGGACCGGTCGAACTGGCCCGGCTGGGCGAGCGGCTGGGCCGGGCCGACTGGCCCGCCGCAGCCCGCTTCCTGCGTGAGTACGTGGCCGTACTGGCGCTGCGGGACGCGACCGGCCGGGGCTCGATCGCGTACGACCCGGCGGAGCTGGTCCGGGCCGCCAGCGGGTTGCTCGTCGACGACCCGGAGCTGCTGGACGCCGAGCGGCGCCGGCTGACCCACGTCTACGTCGACGAGCTCGCCGACACCGACCCGGCCCAGCTCGAACTGCTCAACCTGATCGCCGGAGGCGGCAAGCCGCTGGTCGCGTTCGCCGACCCGGACTCCTCGACGTACGCGTTCCGGGGTGCCGACCCGGCCGGTGTCGCCGCCTTCCCGCACCGGTTCCGTACCGCCTCCGGTGCGGTTGCCCGGACCGTCCTGCTCACCACCAGCTACCGGGGCGGTACGGGACTGCTCGGTGCCGCCGCACGGGTCGCCCGACGGCTGCGTGGACCGATCACCCACCGGCAACTGGCACCGCTGCCGGACGCCGCACCCGGCACCGTCGAGGTCCGTACGTTCCGCTCCGCCACCGGCGAGTCGGCGTACCTGGCGCACGCCCTGCGTGCCGCCCACCTGATCGACGGGGTGCCCTGGTCCCGGATGGCGGTGCTGGTCCGTTCGGCGCCCCGACAACTGCCCTCGTTGCAACGGGCGCTCCAGGCTGCCGGGGTGCCGACCGTGGTCCACGCCGAGGACCTGCCGCTGCACCTGCAACCGGCGGTGGCGCCGCTGTTGCTGCTGCTGCGCTGCGCCCTGGAGCCGGACCGGCTCGACGAGGAGGCGGCGGTGGCGCTGCTGCACTCGCCGTTCGGCGGGGCGGATCCGCTGGCCGAACGGCGGCTGCGGCAGGGCCTGCGCGCACTCGCCCTGGCCGGCGGTGACCGCAGGCCCTCGGGTGAGCTGCTGGTCGAGGCGTTGCGCGAGCCGGCGGAACTGGCCGCGATCGAACGGCGCTGGGCGGCACCGGCCCAGGCGGTCGCCGGGCTGCTGGCCACCGCCCGGACCGCCGCCGCCACCCCCGGAGCCACCGCCGAACAGGTCCTCTGGGCGGTCTGGCAGGACAGCGGGCTGGCCGAACGCTGGTCCGGCGCGATCGGCCGGGGCCGGACCGCCACCGGCGAGGGCGAGAACGCGCCCCGCTGGCGGGCCGCTGCCGCCGACCGGGACCTGGACGCGATAGTGGTGCTCTTCGACGCGGCTGCCCGGTTCGTCGACCGGCTGCCGGGTGCCCGTACGGAGGTGTTCCTCGACCACGTGCTGGGGCAGCAGTTGCCCGCCGACACCCTGGCCCCGAGCGCCGATCCCGGCGAGGCGGTACGGCTGCTGACCGCGCACGCGGCCAAGGGACTCGAATGGGACCTGGTCGCGGTTGCCGGCGTACAGGAGGGGATCTGGCCGGACCTGCGGCTGCGTGGCAGCCTGCTCGGTTCGGAGCGGCTGGTCGAGGTGCTCGCCGGCCGCGCCGACGGCAGCGGGCTGGCGGCCAGCCTGGTCGGGCAGACCTCGGCATTGCTGGACGAGGAGCGCCGGCTGTTCTACGTGGCGGTCACCCGCGCCCGGCGCCGACTGCTGGTCAGCGCGGTCGCCTCGGCGGCGGTCGGCGGGATGGACCACGAGGAGCAGCCGAGCCGCTTCCTCTACGAGCTGGCCCCGCCGGCCGACCCCGGCTCCCGCCCGGTCGGCTCGTCCGCCCCGGGTCCCTCTCCGAACGGCCCGGCCCCGGACGATGCGCCGCACCCGGCTCCGGAAGGCCCGAACGGCTCCGCTCCGGAGGGCTCGAACGGCCCGGTTCCGGTAGCGGAGGCGGCACCACAGGCAGCGCCGGCGGCAGTAGCGGAGGCGGAGGGAGCACAGGCGGGGGAGCCGGGGGAGTTGCCGGTGGAGCGGGCGCCGAGGGCGCTCACCCTGCCGGCGCTGGTGGCGGAGCTGCGTACCGTGGTGATCGACCCGGCCTCGTCCGACCAACGGCGGCAGGAGGCCGCGGCCCAGCTCGCCCGGCTCGCCGTCGCCGGTGTGCCCGGCGCCCACCCGGACGACTGGTGGGGGCTGCGGGCGCTCTCCGACGACCGGCCGCTGGTGGACGAGGGCGAACCGGTCAAGGTCACCCCGTCCACCATGGAGAGCGCGTTGCGGTGCAGCCTGCGCTGGCTGCTGGAGCGGCACGGCGGCGCGGCCCCGGCGAGCGGCGCGCAGGGGGTGGGCAACCTGGTGCACGCCGCCGCGATGCTGGCCGAGGACGCCAGTGCCGACCGGAGCCAGCTCATCGAGTACGTCACCGCGCGGTTCGACGTGATCGACCTGGCCGCACAGTGGATGGCCGGGCCGGAGAAGCAGCGGGCCGAGGCGATGGTCGACAAGCTGCTCCGCTGGCTGGCGACCAACCCGCGCCGGCTGCTCGCCATCGAGCACGAGTTCGCGGTCCGGCTGGACGACCCCACCCGGCCGATCGACCTGACCGGTCGGGTGGACCGGCTGGAGGTCGACGCCGACGGCCGGCTGGTCGTGATCGACCTCAAGACCGGCAAGTCGACCGCGGTCACCGGCACCGAGCTGGCCGAACATCCGCAGCTCGGCGCGTACCAGGCGGCCGTGGAGGCGGGTGCGTTCGCCGAGTTCGGCGACTCCTCGGGCGGTGCCGCGCTGGTGCAGCTCGGCACCGGGACCAAGGACGCGAAGGAACAGGGCCAGGCCCCGGTCACCGCCGCCGACGAGGCCGGCTGGGCGCGGGCGATGGTACGGCGTACCGCCGATACGATGGCCGCTTCGACCTTCGCCGCGGTGGCCAACAGCAAGTGCCGGGTCTGCCCGGTCCGGACCAGCTGCCCGGTCTCCGGCAAGGGCCGCCAGGTGGTCGAACCGCCCGCACGGCGGCCGGGGATGACACCGCCGACCCAGCGTGGAGAGCAGGATTGAGCCAGTCGTCACTGTTCGCCGCCACGGCGCCGACGCCGTCGCGGAGAGCCGACGCCGGCCCGCGCTACACCCCGTTCGAGCTGGCCAAGCTGCTGCGGATGGACCACGCGCCGACCCGTGAACAGGCGGCGATCATCGCCGCGCCGGTCGAGCCGCTGCTGGTGGTCGCCGGGGCCGGCTCGGGCAAGACCGAGACGATGGCCGCCCGGGTGGTCTGGCTGGTCGCCAACGGGTACGTCCAACCCGAGCAGGTGCTCGGGCTCACCTTCACCCGCAAGGCGGCCGGTGAACTCGCACACCGGATCCGTACCCGGCTGGACCAGTTGGTCCGCCGGCTCGGACGGGACGGCCGGGATCCGGAGGGCGATCAGCTCGGCGGTGAGCCGACGGTGGCGACGTACCACTCGTACGCGGCCCGGATCGTCACCGAGCACGGGCTGCGGGCCGGGTACGAGCCGTCCACCCGACTGCTCACCGAGGCGTCCCGGTGGCAGCTCGCCGACCTGCTGGTGCGCACGTACGACGGGGACATGTCCGATGTCGACCGGATGCCGAGCACCATCACCGACGCGGTGCTCGCCCTCGCCGGTGAACTGGCCGAGCACCTGGTCACCCCGGACGAGCTTTCCGCCTGGACCGGGCGGTTCTACGCCGAGGTCAGCTCCCAGCCGGGAAAGATCTACGCCGACGTCCGCAAGGCGTTGAAGATCCAGCAGATCCGGCTCAAGCTGATGCCCCTGGTCCGCGCGTACGACCAGCGCAAGGACGACTTCGAGGCGATGGACTTCGGCGACCAGATGGCCCGGGCGGCCCGGGTCGCCCGGGACCACCCGGAGGTCGGTGCGATCGAACGCGAGCGCTACCGGGTGGTGCTCCTCGACGAGTACCAGGACACCAGCCACGCCCAGGTGGTGCTGCTGCGGGCGCTCTACGGCGGCGGTCACCCGGTCACCGCGGTCGGCGACCCGTGCCAGTCCATCTACGGCTGGCGCGGTGCGAGCGCCGGCACCCTGAACCGGTTCCCGACCGAGTTCAACCACACCGGTGGCCGTCGGGCGCGCACCCTGACCCTCACCACGAGCTGGCGGAACCGGCCCGAGATCCTCGGGGTCGCCAACGGGCTCGCGGTGCCGCTGCGGGCCGCCGGTGCCCAGGTGAGCGAACTGGCCGCGGCGATGCAGGTGAAGGACCCGATTCCCGGACGGACGGCGCGAGGGGCCGCCGGCGGGACCGTGCACTGTGCGCTGCTTTCCACGTACGAGGAAGAGGCCGACTGGATCGCGGACAGCCTGCTCGCCGCCTGGCGGGGCGCGGCCCGGATGCCGACGGCGCTGCCCGAGCACATCCCGGTCGAGCGGCGGCCGACCAGCGCGGTGCTGGTCCGGGTACGCAGCCAGATCCCGGCGATCGAGGCGGCCCTGCGCGAGCGGGGGCTGCCGGTCGAGGTGGTCGGGCTCGGCGGCCTGCTGGACACCCCCGAGGTACGGGACGTCGTCTGCACCCTGCGGGTGCTCGCCGACCCGACCGACGGGGCGGCCCTGCTCCGGCTGCTCACCGGGGCCCGGTGGCGGATCGGCCCCCGCGACCTGGTGGCCCTGCACAAGAGGTCCCGGGCCATCGCGACCGCCCGGCGGGAACTGCCCCGCGCCGACGGTGACGCCGAACCGGAGATCAGCACCGACCGACTGGATGACGCGACCCTGGTCGAGGCCCTGGCCGACCTGGGCCCGGCGCAGCTCTACTCGGCCGAGGGTTATGCCCGGCTGCGCGCGTACGGCCTGGAACTCGGACTGTTGCGGCACCGCCTGGACCAGTCGCTGCCGGACCTGGTGGCGGACGTGGAACGGACCATCGGCCTGGAGGTGGAGGTCGCCGTACGGGCCGGTACGGACGGTCGTGGCGGTGACGCCGGCCTGGCCCGTGGCCACCTGGACGCCCTCGGTGACGTCGCCGCCCGGTTCTCCGGTGACTCGACCAACGCCTCCCTCTCCGGTTTCCTGGCCTTCCTCGCCGCCGCCGAGGAGGAGGAACGGGGACTGGCGCCGGGCGAGCTGGAGGTGATGGAGGGGGCGGTGCAGATCGTCACCGCGCACGCCGCGAAGGGCCTCGAATGGGACGTGGTCGCGGTCGCCGGGCTCACCCGTGGCGTCTGGCCCGGACCGGTCCGCAACTCCGACCACTACCTGCTCGGCCTGGGGGTGCTGCCGTTCCCGCTGCGCGGTGACGCGGACGGGCTGCCGGTCCTGGCCCTCGACGAGGTGGCCGACCAGAAGGGCGTGATGAAGGCGCTCACGACCTTCACCGAGCAGTGGCGGGCACATGACGAGCGGGAGGAGCGCCGGCTCGCGTACGTGGCGGTGACCCGACCCCGGCGGCTCCTGCTCTGCTCCGGCTACTGGTGGGGTGACGGGGTGAAGCTGGCCCGTGGCCCGTCGGTCTTCCTCCGCGAGGTGTACGACCGGTGCCTGACCGGTGACGGTTACGTGATCGACGCGTGGGCGCCCGAGCCGGCCGGTGACGCGGTCAACCCGACGACCGAGGTGGTGCTGAGGGCCGAGTGGCCCGCCGACCCGCTGGGTGGCCGCCGTCCGGCGATGGCCGACGCGGCGGCCCTGGTCCGCCAGCACATGGCGGCCGACACCGGCCCGCCGTTGCCGGCCGCCACCGTCGACCCGCCCGCCGAGCGGGATGCTGCCGAGCCCGCTGCCGATCCGGCTGGCGGGCGGGAGGCGGAGGCCGCTGCCGATCCGGATCTCGACCGGTGGCGGCGGGAGGCGGACCTGCTCCTCGCCGAGCGGGCGGAACTCGCCCAGCGGGTCGGGCCGATCGAGGTCGCCCTCCCCGGCCACCTCTCCGTGTCGCAGCTCGTGGCGCTGCGTCGTGACCCGCACGCGCTGGCCCGTACGCTGCGCCGGCCGATGCCGTCCCGCCCGGACCCGTACGCCCGCCGGGGCACGGCCTTCCACGCCTGGTTGGAGCAGCGGTTCGGGGCCGGTCGACTGCTCGACATCGACGAGTTGCCCGGAGCGGCCGACGAGGACGCCGCGCCGGACGAGGCGCTGGTCGAGTTGCAGCAGCGGTTCCTGGCCAGCGAGTGGGCGGACCGGATGCCGGCCGAGGTGGAGGTGCCATTTGCCACAGTGGTCGCCGGGGTGGTGGTCCGGGGCCGGATGGACGCGGTGTTCAGCGGGCCGGGTAGCCGTTTCGACGTGATCGACTGGAAGACCGGCCGGGAGCCGGTGGGTGCGGCGGCGGACGCGGCAGCGGTGCAGTTGGCCGCGTACCGGCTGGCCTGGGCGGAACTGGCCGGGGTGCCGTTGGAGCAGGTACGGGCCGCTTTCCACTACGTACGCGAGGGCACCACCGTGCGCCCGGTCGACCTGCTCGACGCGGACGGTCTGGCGGCGCTGATCACCGCACTGCCGGTGGCTTGATGGCTGTTCCGGCACGTACGTGCTAGGCTGACCAAGTTGCAGTTTTGGTTCCCAGAGACTCTGTGTGCGCCTGCGGGATTGTAACCCAGGCGCTCTTTGTTATGTCCGGAGTTCTCCGGGCGGGGCGACCAGGGGGCGACACCGATCCGCGCCTGCCGGGCGCGGGCGATTCTCTTCGGCCCGCAAAAGTGCGGGACCGATCGTTCCGTCAAGGAGACGAAACAAATGGCAATTGGCACCGTCAAGTGGTTCAACGCTGACAAGGGCTTCGGCTTCATCACCCCGGACGGCGGCGGCGCCGACGTCTTCGCCCACTTCTCGGCGATCCAGTCCTCCGGCTACCGGAGCCTGGACGAGAACCAGCGGGTCGAGTTCGAGGTGACCCAGGGCCAGAAGGGCCCGCAGGCCGAGAACATCCGGCTGATCTGAACCCAGTTACACCCCACTGCGCCCGCCGGGCGCGGTGACGTGACCGGCCCGCGCCTTGCTGGCGCGGGCCGGCCCCGCGTATTACCCATCGGTTCGTGCTTGCGATCGCTGGTGGAGCCCTTCACGGCTCCCGGCGGCCAGTGCCCCACGGGCACCTTCCTCGACACGTGCCGCCCTTGAGGAAGGTGCTATCCATGACTCATGCCATCGCGTCGTTCACCGACGCCCTCGCCCCCGCGCTGCGTTCCGCGCTGGTGGCGAACGGCATCACCGAGCCTTTCCCGATCCAGTCCGCCACGCTGCCCGACTCGCTCGCAGGTCGGGACGTACTCGGTCGGGGCCGCACCGGATCGGGCAAGACGCTCGCGTTCGGGCTTCCGCTTCTTTCCCGTACCGCCGGTCGCCGGGCCCGCCCCGGTCAGCCGCTGGCCCTGGTCCTGGTGCCGACCCGCGAGCTGGCCCAGCAGGTGACCACCGCGCTCGCCCCGTACGCCCGCGCGGTCAACCTGCGCTGCGTCACCGTGGTCGGCGGCCTCTCGCTGCAGCGCCAGGCCGACGCCCTGCGCGCCGGTGCCGAGGTGGTCATCGCCACGCCGGGTCGGCTCGCCGACCTGACCAACCGGGGTGACTGCCGGCTCGACCAGGTCACCATCACCGTGCTCGACGAGGCCGACCAGATGGCCGACATGGGGTTCCTGCCCCAGGTCACCCGGCTGCTGGAGCAGGTCGCGCCGAACGGGCAGCGGATGCTCTTCTCCGCCACCCTGGACCGGGGCGTCGACCGGCTGGTCCGCCGGTTCCTGACCGACCCGGTGTCGCACTCGGTGGATCCGGGGACCGCCACGGTTACCGCGATGACCCACCACGTGCTGCACCTCGACGCGGCCGACAAGGCCGCCACCACGACCCAGATCGCCGCCCGTGAGGGCCGGACGATCCTGTTCACCGGTACGAAGCACCGCGCCGACCGGCTGGCCCGGCAACTCCTGGCCAGTGGCGTACGCGCCGCGGCGCTGCACGGGGGCAAGTCGCAGCCGCAGCGGACCCGGGTGCTGGAGCAGTTCCGCAACGGCCAGGTGACCGCGCTGGTCGCCACCGACGTGGCGGCCCGTGGCATCCACGTCGACGGGCTGGACCTGGTGGTGAACGTGGACCCGCCGACGGAGGCGAAGGACTACCTGCACCGGGGCGGTCGTACCGCGCGGGCCGGCGAGTCCGGTGCCGTCGTGACGCTGGTCACTCCCGACCAGCGCCGGGACATGGCCCGGTTGATGGCCACCGCCGGGATCCGTCCGGAGTCGGCGCAGGTCCGGCCGGGTGACGCGGAGCTGGTCCGGGTGACCGGTGCTCGCGTACCGTCCGGCGTACCGGTCACGGTCGTCGCGCCGAAGCCCGCCCAGGCTCCCAACCAGGCCGGCGGCGCGTCGCCCCGGGCGCAGCACCGTGGCTCGGGTCGTACCCGTCGCCCGCGCCGCCCCGCCGCTCCCCGCGCCGTCTGATCCACCCCCTCCGCCCTTCTGCTTCCTCCCCGCTTCCCCGCTCGTCGTTCCAGGGTGAATGGTTGCCCTAGAAGATCCACAAGCCCCCTTCTGTCCGGATCGGCGGAGGGGGTGGGCGAGGGGGCGGGGGTGGGAAGCCGATCGGGTCATCGGATTGCGTCCGATGGATGACTGCGATGTGTCCGGTCATGGGTGATCCTGTTCCCTGGGGAGCTGGCGGGCTGGTCGACGGGTTCCCGATGGGGAGGTCGTCATGATCTTGACTGCCGGACCGGGGGCGGTACGAGAAATCCTCGTTGTGCTCGCGGTTGCCCTCAGTGGACTTCTCCTCGCCCTGATCGCCGCCTTCACCCCCTGGTACGACGCACCGGCCGGGCCCAGCCGTCCACACGTGGTCGAGTTGCAGGCCCCACCGCCCCGCGCCGCCGACACCGTCGAGCCGAACCTCGTCGGCTCCGGTTGAACTGAGACGGTTTGCCCGGACTCGACGTGTGGCCCGGATCCGAAAGTGACCGTCAGCCGTGAGGGCTGGTCGGCGACACGTCGGATGCTGGTGTTGACTAGAGCAGATGCCTCCCGCGATGCCACCCGAGCCGCCGTCCCGGCCCACGCCGGGTACGGCATGGGCGGCCGGCCCGGTGACCCGGCTCGGTGGCCCGCCCGTCGGGGATCCGTCCCCTGTGGCGCCGCCGGCACCGGTCGGGCGCGAACGGTACCGCCTCTGGTGGTTCGCCGGAGCGGCCGGTGCGGTCCTGGTCACCGGCCTGGCGGTGGTGCTGGTGATGACCCTCGGCTCGGATCCGCACCTGTTCGGTGACGACTTCTCCGCCCCGGCCGACACCCGGCCGCCACTGGCCCGGATGTGCCCACCATCCACCGCATCACCGCAGGCCGCGCCGTCACCGCCGGCAACCGTGGTGCCGGCGGTGGGGCCGCGTACGGTCGACGAGGAGGCGGGCATCTCCTACACCGAGTACGGGGCACCCTGGCTGCCGTGGGACACCGAGTGGAACGCGGGCATGCTCGAGGTGCCGTACCGGGTGGGGCAGCACTTCGTCACCGAGTCGGCGTACGACGGTTTCAGTGACTACCATGCGTCGATCCTCTCCGCCGCCGTGCCGGCCGCCGAGAACGACGCCCTCACCTTCGACCTGGAGTGCGTCGGCCGGCAGGTGGCCGCCGACGTGCGGGCCGAGTACTACCCGCAGCCGAGCCGGATGGAACTGCTCCGCGACGAACGGACCCTGCTCGGTGGTCGGCCCGCCTGGGTGACCGTGTTCCGGCTGCACTTCAGCCGGCCGGGGCTCAAGGCGACCGACGAGTTGGCCGCGGTCGCCTGCATCGACGTCGGCCGGGCCACCGCCGCGGTCTTCTACGTCTCCATTCCGGGCACCCACCGCGAGCTTGACTGGGTGGTCGACGACGCGCTCGCGTCGGTCCGCCCGATCTGACGCCACGCCGACACCGAACTGCGCCGAAACGGTCGGGGCGGGTGGTCGTCCTGGGTACGGTTCTTCCGTCGGTGCCGTCCGGAGTGTCCCGCATTCGTCCTCCGGATCCCGCCGAATTTGTCACGACCGCTAGCGGGCGAGGTCGTTGATCTCCTACTTTCTGCATAGGATTTTCCAGATCAACATCGAGGGGCGGCGGGATGAGCCGGACGGTGCTGGTGGTGGGTGGTGGCTGTAGCGGCGTGCTGGTCAGCCGGGAACTCCTGCGGCACACCGCCGCCTCGGTGACGATGGTCGATCCGGCCGCGTCCCCCGGCACCGGAGTGGCGTACGGGCCGGCGGCCCAGCCGTGGCACCTGCTCAACTCACCCGCCGGGACGATGAGCGCCGACCCGGACGCGCCCGGCGACTTCGTCGACTGGTGTCGGGTCCGCCGCCCGGCCGTCGCCGCCGGTGACTTCATGCCCCGGAGCTGGTACGGCGACTACCTGCGGGACGTACTCGGCGCGGTCGGGCGGGACGCGCCGGGTCGGCTGCGGATCGTCCGGGACCGGGTACGCCGGATCGTCGACACCGGTGGGCGGGTGCGCGCCGAACTCGAATCCGGCGAGTGGCTCTCCGCCGACCGGACCGTACTCGCGATCGGGGCCCCTGCCTCGGCGGACCCGGCGCAGCGGTGGCCGGCCTCGGGTGCGCGGGGATCGGGTTACGTGCGCGACCCGTGGTTGCCCGGCGCACTGGACACGGTCCCGCCCGACCAGCCGGTACTGCTGGTCGGCACCGGCCTCACCGCGGTCGACGTGGCGCTGAGCCTGGATGCCGCCGGCCACCGGGGCCCGATGGTCGCCGTCTCCCGGCACGGGCTGCTGCCGAACGCCCAGCACCGGCCGGGCCCGCCGGCACCGGTCCCGACCGTGCTGCCGCAGGCGCCCGAGTCGCTGCGTCGGCTGGTCCGCCAGGTTCGTGCCCTGGTCGAGGCGGGTGCCGACTGGCGGGCCGTGGTCGATGGGCTGCGTCCCCGGCTGGACACCTACTGGGCCGGGTTCTCGTCGGCGGACCGGGACCGGTTCCTGCGGCACCTGGCCCGGCACTGGGAGGTGCACCGGCACCGGATGGCCCCGGAGATCGCCGACGAGGTGGGGCGGCTGCGGGACACCGGCCGGCTGGCCGTACGGGCGGCCGTGGTGGAGGCGATCGAGCCGAGGTCGGAGGGCGGACTGAACGTACGGCTCGGGCACCGTGCCCCGATGCCGGGCGCCGACAACCGTCTCGACGGGTACGGCGCGGTGGTCAACTGCACCGGTCCGGGTCGGCTGCCCGCCTCGGCGGACCCCCTGGTACGGCAGTTGCTGGCCGACGGTCTCGCCCGCCCGGGGCCGTACGGGCTCGGGCTGGACGTGGACCACGCCGGTGCGGTCCTGGGGCGCGACGGTACGCCCACCGCCCCGCTCTGGACCCTCGGTTCACCGCGCCGGGGCCGGCTCTGGGAGACCACCGCCGTACCGGAGATCCGTGGCCAGGCCAGGGGCATCGCGTACCGGTTCGCCGCCCTCGACGGGGTGACCAGCCCACTCGTCGCCACCGCCTGACGCGCGGATCGCCGATCACCGCACGCCGGATCGAGCCCCGTCTGTCCGGCAGCACGAATGCCTCTGGACAAGATCCCTATCTAACTAGTAGGACTTACGGAGATAGAGATCCGATCCACCGAGCGCGCCCCGGCGCGGGAGGCGAGCAGACCGTGACCTTCCACTGGTTCCTCCCCACCTCCGGCGACGGTCACCAGGTGGGTGCCGCGACCGTACGGGCCGGGGCCGCCCGGCACGACCGGGTGGCGAGCGTGGACTACCTGAGCCGGGTGGCCAGGGCCGCCGAGGAGTCCGGCTTCACCGCGGCACTGACCCCGGTCGGCTCCGGGTGCCCCGACCCCTGGATCGTCTGCGCCGCCGTCGCCCGGCACACCACCCGGCTGCGGCTACTGGTCGCGGTCCGGGCCGGGTTCGCCCTGCCGACCCTGCTCGCCCAGCAGGCCGAGGCGTTCCAGGCGATCTCCGACGGTCGGCTGGCGATCAACATCGTCACCGGCGGCGACCCGGCCGAGCAGCGGGCGTACGGCGACTTCCTCGACCACGACGCCCGCTACGCCCGGACCGCCGAGGCCCTGGAGGTGCTCCGGCTGGCCTGGCAGGGTACGCCGTTCGACTACTCCGGCGAGCACTACCGGATCGAGCGCGGCGGCCTGTCCACCCCGCTGGCCGAGCCGCCGCCGATCTACTTCGGGGGAGCCTCCCCGGCCGCCGAGGCGGTGGCCGCCCGGCTCGCCGACGTGTACCTGATGTGGGGCGAGCCGCCGACCGCGATCGGCGAACGGGTCGCCCGGATCCGCCGGCTCGCCGCCGAACACGGCCGGGTGCTCCGTACCGGTCTGCGGTTGCACGTCATCGCCCGGGAGAGCGCGGACGAGGCGTGGGCCGAGGCCGACCGGCTGCTCGCCGGGATGGACCCGTCCCGGATCACCGCCGCGCAGGCCCGGTTCGCCCGGATGGACTCGGTCGGCCAGGCCCGGATGGCCGCGCTCAACGCCGGCACCACCGACGGGCTCACCATCGCACCGAACCTCTGGGCCGGGGTCGGCCTGGTCCGCGAGGGCGCCGGGACCGCGCTCGTCGGCAGCTACGCCGAGGTCGCCGCCCGGCTCGACGAGTACGCCGCGCTCGGCGTCGACGAGTTCGTCCTCTCCGCCTGGCCACACCTGGAGGAGGCGTACCGGGTCGGCCGGGAGGTGCTTCCGCTCACCCGCATCGGCGCGGCGGTCGATCCGCTGTCCCCGGTCGGGGCAACGGCGCCGCACGCGGGTGTGGGGACGCGCTAGGGTCGGGTCGTGGCGGCGCGGAGATCAAAGATTCCAGCAACGAAGTATCCGGTCGAGCGGTTCACCCTCGACAACGGTCTGCGGGTGGTGCTGACCCAGGACCGCAGCGCCCCGGTGATCGGTGTGGCGGTCGTCTACGACGTCGGCATCCGATCCGAACCCGAGGGCCGGACCGGCTTCGCCCACCTCTTCGAGCACCTGATGTTCCAGGGCTCGGCGAACCTGGAGAAGCTGGCCCACTTCAGGTACGTGCAGGGCGCCGGCGGCACGTTCAACGGCTCCACCCACCTCGACTACACCGACTACTTCGAGACGTTGCCCAGCAACGCCCTCGAACGCGCCCTCTTCCTCGAGGCCGACCGGATGCGCGGTCCCCGGCTGACCGAGGAGAACCTGCGCAACCAGGTCGACGTGGTCAAGGAGGAGATCCGGGTCAACGTCCTCAACCGCCCGTACGGCGGTTTCCCCTGGCTGCGGCTGCCGCCGATCATGTTCGACACCTTCGCGAACGCGCACGACGGCTACGGCTCCTTCGACGACCTGGAGAGCGTCACCGTCGACGAGGCGGCCGAGTTCTTCGACCGTTACTACGCCTGCGGCAACGCCGTACTCGCGATCGGCGGGGACCTGGACGTGGCGCAGACCCGGGAACTGGTCGCCCGGCACTTCGACTCCGTACCGGCGCGACCGGCGCCGATCCGGCCCGACTTCGCCGAGCCGGACCTGACCGCCGAGCGGCGGCAGTCGTACTCGGACCGGTTGGCGCCGCTGCCCGCGGTCGCGGCGGCGTGGCGGGTGCCGGACCCGGTCGCCGACCTGGCCGGTTACCTGCCGTACGTGGTGCTGGCCGAGGTCCTGACCGACGGCGACGCCTCCCGGCTGGTCGAGCGGCTGGTCCTCCGCGACCGTACGGTCACCAGCATCGGCGGCTACCTGGGCTTCATGGGTGAGCCGTTCGGCGTACGGGACCCCACCGCGCTGCTGGTGGAGGCACACCTGCCGCCCGGCGGTGACGTGGAGAAGGTGCTGCGCACCATCGACGAGGAGACGTCCCGGATCGCGGTGGACGGGCTGGTCGACGGCGAGTTGGCCCGTACCCAGGCCCGGATGGCGACGCACCTGCTGCGGGGGACCGACGCGGTGCTCGGCCGGGCGTTGCAGATGGCCGTGCTCGAACAGCAGCGCGGCGCCCCCGAACTGATCAACGACCTGCCCCGGCTGCTCGGCGAGGTCACCGAGGAGCAGGTACGGGCAGCCGCCGCGACCCTGCGTCCGGAGCGTCGGGCGGCCGTCGAGGTCATCCCCGGAGGAGCGAAGTGAACGGCACCAACAGCTCCACCGGCGACGAGGCGAAGCTCGCCCTGCCCGCGCTGGGCCCGACCCGCAAGCTCAAGGTGCCCACCCAGGCGGAACGGACGCTGCCCAACGGGCTGACCGTGATCGCCGTCCGACGGCCCTCGGTGCCCCTGGTCGAGGTACGCCTCTGGGTGCCGTTCGGCCGGGCACCGCTGGCCCGCGCGGTGCTGCTCTCCCAGACCCTGCTCTCCGGCACCGGCACGATGTCCAACCTGGACATCGCCTCCGAGCTGCAGAAGGTGGGCGGCGGGTTGGCCGCCGGTGCCGACCCGGACCGGTTGATGATCTCCGGCAACGGGCTGGTCACCGGCCTGGACCGGATTCTGGAACTGCTCGCCGAGGTGCTCACCGACGCGGCCTACCCGTCCGACGAGGTGGCCAACGAGCGGGACCGGATGATCGACCACATCCAGGTCGCCAAGAGCCAGCCGTCGCACCTGGCCCGGGAGGCGCTGCTGCACCGGATGTACGGCAAGCACCCGTACGCGGTGCAGACCCCGGAACCGGAGCAGGTACGGGCGGTCCGGCCGGGCCAGTTGCGTACCCTGCACACCGATCGGGTGCACCCGAACGGCGCGGTCCTGGTCATCGTCGGTGACGTACGGCCGGAGCGGGCGCTGGACGCCGCCGAGGCCACCCTCGGCCGGTGGAAGGGTGCGGGGCGGGCGCTCGAACTGCCGCCCGCGCCGGCGCTGACACCGGGGCCGTTGGTGCTGGTGGACCGCCCGGACTCGGTGCAGTCGTCGCTGCGGATGGCGCTGCCGGCGGTGCCGCGTACGCATCCGGACCATGCCGCGCTGCACCTGGCGAACCTGGTCTTCGGCGGGTACTTCTCGTCCCGTTGGGTGGAGAACATCCGCGAGGACAAGGGTTACACGTACGGGCCGCACTCGGTGATCGAGCACGGTGTCGCCGGTTCGGCCCTGATCGTGGCGGCCGACGTGGCGACCGAGGTGACCGGTCCGGCCCTGCTGGAGACGATCTACGAGCTGGGCCGGTTGGCCTCGTTGCCGCCGAAGGAGGACGAGCTGGAGCAGGCCCGCCAGTACGCCCTGGGCACCCTGCAGCTCGGCGTGTCGACGCAGGCCGGACTGGCGGCGGTGGCCAGCGTGTACGCCGGTTACGGGCTGCGGCTGGACTACCTGGCCGAGCACTCGGCCCGGTTGGCCCGGGTCACCCGGGACGAGGTGGCCGCGGCGGCGGCGAAGTACCTGGCTCCGGCGGGTGCGGTCACCGTCGTACTCGGTGACGCGGCGCGGATCGCCGGGCCGCTCGCCGCGCTGACCCCGGTAGAGCCGGCGGCCACGGCGTCGTGACCTGGATGGAGATGGCGGACGGGCCACCGTTGGCCCGGACCACGCTCGACCGGGCGGCGCACCGGCGGGCCGATGCGGAGTGGTTGGCCGCCGCCTGGGAGCGGGCCCGGATCCTGGTGGTGGACATCGCCGGTGGCGGTCGGGCGCTCGCCGGCCCGGACACCGACCAACCGACGTTGCTGCTGCTGGCGGCCTCGGACGTGCCGGAGGACGCCCTCGGTCGGCTCTTCCTCGGGGTGGAGCCGGACGGCACCCCGGTCTTCGCGGTCGACGCGCCGCTGCCGGTGCTGCCGGACACCAGGGCGGTGTCGCTGCGCGACGTGGGGCACCTGCTCAGTGACTCCGACGCGGGGCTGTTCACCACGGCGGTGGCGCTGGGGAACTGGCACGCGCGGCACGCGTACTCGTCGACCACGGGGTTGCCGACGGAGGTGATCGAGGCGGGTTGGTCGCGGGTCGACGACGGCGGCAACCATGTCTGGCCGCGTACCGATCCGGCGATGATCGTGCTGGTGCATGACGGCAAGCCTGGTCCGGAGGGGCTGTGCCTGCTCGGCAACAACGCGGCCTGGCGTCCGCGCGACGGGGTCCGCCGGTTCTCCTGCCTGGCCGGGTACGTCGAGCCGGGTGAGTCGGCCGAGGCGGCGGTGCACCGCGAGGTGACCGAGGAGGTCGGCATCGGCCTGGACCACCTCGCGTACGCGGGCAGCCAGGCCTGGCCCTTTCCCGGCTCGCTGATGCTGGGCTTCCTGGCTCGGGCCGACCCGGCGCAGCCGGTACGGGTCGATCCGACCGAGATCGCCCAGGCCCGCTGGTTCAGCCGTCGGGAGATCACCGACGTGCTCGCCGGTGCCCGGGTCGACGCGGACGCGGAGCTGCGGGTGGGGCTGCCGCCGCCCTCGTCGATCGCGCTCTACCTGATCCACCGGTGGCTGGACGAGGCCTGAACCGCCGCGTTCCTCTGGGCCCCTGATGCTCCCGCAGGACAATCTTGGCCCGTGACCGTCGTTGCCGCGGCGGTCACGGGCCAAGATCATGGGCCGCCGAGGCCGGCTGTGGCGTGGTGCACGGCGGGGGAGCCGGGCCGGCGTACGGCGGTCGTCTATCGGGTGGTGCGTGGTGGCGGGCCGGTTGTCCCCGGCTGTTCCCGCCACTCGGCGTGGGGTTTCAGTTCGGGCTCGCGCAGCGGCACCACCTTGACCCGCTGCCGGCCGGAGCGTACGGCCCCGACGGTGGACAGCGCGCGGGCCAGGATCAGGGCGGCGTCGCGATCGTCCGCGCGGACGATCTGACGGCGGTTCTCGGGCGCGGTCTGCTCGTCGCGCAGCCGGCCACCGCCGGCCCAGATCGAGGCCAGGTCGTCGTCGGCCGCGGTACGGATGTCGGTGCGAACGATCAGAAACCGCATGGGCGTCTCCGGATGAACCGTGACGGATGATGATCGTGTAACTACTGAGTGGAGTTGCTCCGTGGAACTTCCACGTAGTTCCACTCGTCATGTTACGCACCGGAGCGTCGCCGGCAAGTGATACGCGCTGATTGGTTTTGCGGGTCAGCCATTCGGGTGATGCCTGCTCAGTGGTGGTGTCACAGTGGATCAGCAACCGACCGGGCGCCCCGGAGGAGCGCCGGGGAGCCGGATCCGTTGCGGCGAAAGGTGACTGAGCGCTTCGGACGGTTCCACAGAGGCCGATGACCGCTCCGTCACCACCGGCCCGCGAGCGGAGACGTTCCGGGGCCGCCGGTTCGTCGGGGGGCGGCCCGGTTTCGTGATCGGACACGTCGAGGGCTGCCGGCTCGCGCGGTCACACGCGGCAGGCAGCCCTCGATGACGGGACGTCAGTTCAGGTCGAACTCGCCGTCCTTGGCGCCGGCGATGAAGTCCAACCAACCGGTACGGGCGAATACCAGCACCGGCCCGCCGCGGTCCTTGCTGTCGCGCAGTGCCACCGGTGCCCGATCGTCGCCGAGCGGCGCGACCTCCACGCAGTTGGACGTCTGGCTGCGCGAACTGGTCCGCCAGGCGGCGCCGGCCAGGTGCTCGCCGAGCGGGTCCGGCACCGGGGACGAACAGGCAGTGTTCATGGTCAGCTCCTACCTGACTGGTGCATCGTGACGGGTGGCCGTCCCTCCAACGGCGTCCGGCCGCGACGAGTCACTGGTCGGTCAGGCGTTCGGTCCGCCGACGCTGGATCGGCGGTGTCGTCGAGCCGCGACCCAACGAACTCCGGCCCGGCTCGCTGGAGACCCGTCCGGCCGCGTCGGCCAGCCACGTCAGGGTGTCCTCGGCGGTCAGCGCGGCGGACTGGAGCCAGTCGAAGACCACGGTGTACCGGTCGAGTTCGTCGCGATCGGTGAGCACCTGATTGGTGAGGTGTCCCTCGATCGCCAGCGTCTCCGGATCCTGAGGGTCGGCGAACCGGTAGAGCGAGAAGCCGGTGTGCGGCAGGTACCAGTTGGCGATCCGCGCCTGGCTCGGCAGCACCTGCAACGTCACGTTCGGCAACGCGGCGAGCTTGCAGAGCTGGTTGAGCTGCCCGCGTACGACCTCCGGTGAGCCGGCCCGGCGGCTGAGCGACGCCTCCTCGATCACGGCGGAGTAGCGCGGCGGGTGGGTCTCGTGGATCAGCCGGGCCTGCCGGGCCATCCGGGCCTCGACCTCGGTTTCCGGATCCTCCACGTCCGACTTCTCCGCGTCGGTCGAGTGGTTGCCGAGCGGGCGGAAGGAGATGATCCGGGTCCGGGCGTACTCCCTGGTCTGGAGCAGGCCGGGCACGACGACCGGGCTGTACTCGCGGATGTCGGCGCAGCCGGCCTCGAATTCCGCGAAGCTGCGCTGCCGTGGCGTCATCACCGGGTACGAGCGCAGCCAGCTCCGTACGTCCCCGGCTTCCCGGGTGATGTTGGCGAGATCCTCGCGGAGTGGCCCGGTGACCCCGTATAGCTCCAGCAGGACCATGACGTCCTGTGGATCGGGTCGGCTTCGACCATTCTCCAGTCGGGACAGTTTCGATGCCGATGCCCAGCCGATCTGCTCGATCACCTGGTCGCCGGTGAGCCGGGCCGACTCGCGCAGGCGACGCAACTCGGCACCGAGCCGGCGACGACGCATCAGCGGGCTGGGCACGGCCGACTTGGAGTCGGCCGAGTTGGACTGAGCTGGAGGCAACTGGTCCTCGCTCTCGATCGTTTCGAGCCCGGCGGACGCCGGACATCGTGTGTCGAGCCCGGTTGTGCCGGGCGATGACCGCTTCAGACTGCCCCCCACGGTCAGTATGCCGGCCGTCGCACTCCGGTGCGGAATTGGGGTCCCGGCGTGTCCAAGAAAGGATCTCTTTCCAAAGAAAGCTTTCGAAAGCTACGCTTCCGGCCATGCCGCAACCGGCCGTCCGGGACATCCGGGATCCACGGATGCTGCGTGCCATGGCCCACCCGCTGCGGTTGCGCATCCTCGACGTGGTCGCGCTCTCCGGTCCGGCCACCGCGACGGAGATCTCCGAACAGGTCGGCGAGAGCCCCGCGAACTGCTCCTGGCATCTGCGTCAGTTGGCCCGTTACGGCTTCGTCGAGGAGGCCGGCGGCGGCACCGGACGGCAACGTCCCTGGCGGATCGTGCTCCAGCCGTACCGCTGGGGACCGGGCGACCCGTCCCGTACGGACGATGTCGAGCCCGCGTACGCGGATCCGGAGCCGGACCACGTCGACGCCGATCCGGGGTCACGGGCCGGCACCGCCGCCCATCAGGTGCTGCTCGACCTCGAATACCGGGCGCTGCGCGAGTGGCTGGGCGGTCGGCACGAGGAGACGCCACAGTGGCGCGAGGCGGGTTTCCTCACCCAGTCGATGGGCTGGTGCACGCCGGCGCAGCTCACCGAGATCGGCGAGGCCATCACCGAGCTGCTCTCCCGCCGGCTGCCGAGCCTGACGGACCCCGAAGCCCGACCACCCGGTTCGCGACCGGTCCGGTTCATCGCCTGGGGCGTGCCGGCTCGGCCGCCCGAGCCGATTGACGCGGACGACGGCTAGGGCCGCTGCCGCGCACGAAGGGACCCCTCGCCATGCGTGCCATCCTCCGCCGCCCCGACTTCCGCCTCCTCTTCGGAGGGCTCGTCGCCAGCATGGTCGCCGAGTCGATCCTGCTCCTGGCTCTCGCCATCTGGGTCAAGGACCTGACCGGTTCCGACGGGATGGCCGGGGCGACCATCTTCGCGATCGTCGCGCCGATGGGGCTCGCGCCGCTGGTCGGTTGGATGGTGGACCGGTTCCGCCGACGGGTGTTCTTCATCGCCGTCAACCTGGGCACCGCGGCGCTGCTCACCCCGCTCTACGCGGTCCGGGACCGGGACGACGTGTGGATCATCTACGGGGTGAGCGCCCTCTACGGGCTCTCCTACGTCGCGCTCAGTGCGACCCTGATCGGCTTGATCAAGGAGATCGTCCCGGGTGACCTGCTGGCCGAGGCGAACGGTGCGCTCCAGACGGTCAAACAGGGACTGCGGCTGGTCGGCCCGCTGGCCGGAGCGGCCCTCTACGCGGGCGTCGGCGGCTGGGCCCTGGCCACGCTCGGCGGGCTGGGTTTCCTCACCGCGGCCGCCGCGGTCAGCCGGATGCGGGTACGCGAGGACGCACCCGCCCCGCGGCAGCCGGGGTGGCTGGCCGAGATCGGAGCCGGCGTACGGCACATGTTCGACGACCTGGCGCTGCGGCGGGGGGTGTCCGGGACCGCGATGACCATGCTGGTGCTGGGCTTCAGCGAGTCGCTGATCTTCGCCTACGTCGATCGGGGGCTCGGCCAACCGCCGGCCTTCGTCGGCGTACTGCTCACCGTGCAGGGGATCGGTGGGCTGCTCGGCGGCCTGTCGTCGGCGACGATCGTCGGCCGGCTGGGCGAGGTCGGTGCGCTGGCCACCGGGGTGGCGATCTTCGCGCCGGCGGTGCTCGCCCTGGTCCAGCCGAATCTCCTGCTCGGGTTCGTGGCGATGGTGATGGCCGGCTTCGCCCT
The DNA here is from genome assembly GCF_035917455.1 of Micromonospora sp. NBC_01796. Taxonomy (NCBI): domain Bacteria; kingdom Bacillati; phylum Actinomycetota; class Actinomycetes; order Micromonosporales; family Micromonosporaceae; genus Micromonospora; species Micromonospora sp. NBC_01796. The sequence continues at coordinate 3,947,463 of NZ_CP109078.1, forward strand.
GCCGCTGGTGATCGTCTCGCTCAACACGCTGACCCAGCGACGTACGCCGGTGCCGCTGGTCGGCCGGGTCGCGGCGGCGTCAGAGGCGCTGATCAGCGGCCCGCAGTCGCTGTCCATCGGGCTCGGTGCGGTCCTGGTCGGGGTGGTCGACTACCGCCTGCTCTTCGCCCTGATGGCGGTCGCCATGCTCGCCGTGGCCCGCTTCCTCTGGCTGGGCCGCCACCTCTCACCCCCCACCCCGCTCCCGCCCCCGCCCCCTCTCCCTCTCCCGCCGATCCCCACCTACCCACCCAACCCGGACCCCACCCCCGCTGTCACGCCTCGTTGATCATGAAGTTAGCGACCTGCTGTTCGGCGTGTCGCGTCGCTAACTTCATGATCAACGAGGTGGTGGGGGTGGGGGTTAGGCGGTGGTGGGGGTGGAGAGGTGGGTTTTGACCTGGGTTATGGAGGGGTTGGTCAGGGCGGTGCCGTCGGGGAAGAGGATGGTGGGGACGGTGGCGTTGCCGCTGTTGACGCTCATCACGTACTCGGCCGCCTTCGGGTCCTGCTCGATGTCGACCACCTGGTAGGCGATCCCCTCCCGATCGAACTGGGACTTGAGCCGGTGGCAGTAGCCGCACCAGGACGTCGAGTACATGGTCAGCATGATCAGGTCCTCCAGTAGTCGTCGATCGACAGGCTAATCGCTGCAACGCCGAAGCCGACTGCGATGATTCCTAGCTGTGGCGGTTGACTCAAGCGCGGAACGGGTGCTGGCCGGGCTGGATCCCGAGCAGCGCGCCGCGGTCACGGCGCCGGCCGGTCCGGTCTGCATCCTGGCCGGCGCGGGCACCGGCAAGACCAGGGCGATCACCCACCGGATCGCCCATCGTGCGCTCACCGGGGAGATCGCCGCCCGACATGTGCTCGCGGTCACCTTCACCGCCCGCGCCGCCGCCGAGATGCGTGCCCGGCTGACCGCGCTCGGGGTGGGCGGCGTACAGGCCCGCACCTTCCACGCGGCGGCACTGCGCCAGGTCCGCTACTTCGCGCCCCGGCTGCTGGAGGGTCGGCCTATGCCGGAACTGCTGGACAGCAAGGTACGGCTGGTCACCCTCGCCGCCGCACGATCCGGGCTGCGTACGGACCGGGCTGCCGCCCGGGACCTCGCCGGTGAGATCGAGTGGGCCAAGTCCTCGCTGGTCGAGCCGGCCGAGTACGTGGTGGCGGCGGCCAAGGCGCTGCGCGAGACACCGCACGACCCGGCTCGGGTGGCCGAGGTCTTCGCCGCGTACGAGCAGGTCAAGCGCGCCAACGGGGTGATCGACTTCGAGGACATGCTGCGCGCCGCGGTCTGGGGGATCGAGGAGCACCCGGACGTCGGGGAGCAGGTACGCGCCCAGTACCGGCACTTCGTGGTGGACGAGTACCAGGACGTCAACCCGTTGCAGCAGCGACTGCTGGACGCCTGGCTCGGCGGGCGGGACGACCTGACCGTGGTCGGCGACGCCAGCCAGACGATCTACTCGTTCACGGGTGCGACCTCGGCGTACCTGGTCGACTTTCCGCGTCGGCGGCGGGACGCGGTGGTGGTCCGGCTGGTCCGGGACTACCGCTCGACCCCGCAGGTGGTCGGACTCGCCAACGCGGTGATCCGGCAGGCCCGTGGCACCGAGGCGCAGCTCCGGCTGGAACTGGTCGGTCAGCGGTCCCCCGGACCCGAGCCCGATCTGCGGATCTTCCCCGACGAGCCGGCCGAGGCCGCCGCGGTGGCCGCCCGCTGCCGGCAGCTCATCGCCTCCGGTACGCCGGCCCGGGAGATCGCCGTCCTGTTCCGTACCAACGCGCAGTCGGAGGCGTACGAGAAGGCACTGGCCGAGGCCGAGGTGCCGTACCTCGTGCAGGGGGCCGAGCGGTTCTTCGAGCGGACCGAGGTGCGCCAGGCGATGATCGCGCTCCGCTCGGCGGTGCGCTCGACGCCGGCCGAGACCCCGTTGGTCGAGGCGGTCGTCGACGCGCTCTCCGCGGTCGGCTGGGCCCGCGAACAGCCCCCGCCCGGTGGGGCGGCACGGGAGCGCTGGGAGGCCCTGGCCGCGCTGGTCCAGCTCGCCGAGGAGTACGCGAGGACCCCGAACTTGCTGCCGATCGGTGACGCCGCGGCGGCGACCGCGAGGAGTGGGCTTGCGAGCCCCGCAGTCGCGAGCGACCCGGTCGGGTGGGTGGAACGGGCGGTGTCGTTGGCGGACTTCTGTACCGAGTTGCAGCGCCGGGCGACCCAGCAGCACGTACCGACCGTGGACGGGGTGACGCTGGCGTCGCTGCACTCGGCGAAGGGGCTGGAGTGGGACGCGGTGTTCCTGGTCGGGCTCGCCGACGGCACCCTGCCGACCACGTACGCGAAGACGGTCGAGCAGGTGGAGGAGGAGCGGCGGCTGCTCTACGTCGGGGTGACCCGGGCCAGGGAGTGGCTCTGGCTCTCGTACGCCTCGGCCCGCTCGCCCGGTGGTCGGCCCCGGCGCCCGTCCCGGTTCCTGCCGCAGCTCGACCGCTCCGGCGGCGAGCGGGCGGCGAGCCCGACCGGTGCGGTCGCCGGTCGGAAACCCGACCCGCGACGGAACCGGGTCATCTCCTGCCGCATCTGCGGGGCCACCCTGCTCGCCGGGGTGGACCGCAAGTTGGGGCGCTGCTCGGACTGCCCGTCGGATCTCGACGACGAGTTGTACGCCCGCCTGCTCGACTGGCGTTCACGGGTCGCCCGTGCCCAGAAAGTCCCTGCGTACGTGGTGTTCACCGACGCCACCCTGACCGCGCTGGCGGAACGCCGTCCGGGTGCCGTCGACGGGCTCCTGGCGATCGCCGGAATCGGCCCCCGCAAGCTCGGCCTGTACGGCGAGGCGGTGCTCGCTCTGGTGGGCGGCGCGACAGTGGACGAGTTGGGCCCGGAAAAAACTTCGACAATCGAGCCGTAAAACCGTTTGCCCTCGCCCCCGGATGAGGAATAGCCTCAAGGCACACCTCGCGAGCAGGGGCTAAAGGCCTGCTCAAGAGGGGTAACAACGGTTTTCGGCAACATCGTGATGTTGGCGACGAGTGTGAGACAGGAGGCGAGTCCCATGGAGATCTACCGCTACGAGCGACCGTCGGCATCGCTGACTGTTCTCGCACCGGTGTCGACGGCCAGGACTCTGCTGACCGTCGGTACTCCGTTGGTTCCCCAGGCGCACCAGGCTCCGGTCCAGGCCGAGCTGGTCCGGGTTGCCGCGTCCGCGGGGATCAATGGCACGAGTGGCTTCACGGGCGAAGGCATCCAGCTGGCCAAGAAGCGGATGGATGTTCGCGGTGTTCCACCTCGAGGAAGGCCGGTCTGATCTACAGACCACCGGCTCACCTCGAGGCCGCGGAACCCGCTTACCGGGATCCGCGGCCTCAGTTTTTGTTTCGCCACAAGTACGTAGGACAGCGATCCACGAGATCGAAGCGAGAGAGAGGTGACCGGGCCATGAGTCTGGCGTTGGCTCCACTTGACCTGACCGTTGAGCTGGAGGCGAATCTGCCCTGCCGGAAGTTCGACCCCGACCTGTGGTTCGCCGACTCGCCCACCGAGCTGGAACTGGCAAAGTCGCTCTGCGGGGACTGCCCGCTGCGCGTCGAGTGCCTCTCCGGTGCGGTGGACCGAGCGGAGCCGTGGGGCGTCTGGGGCGGCGAGATCTTCGAGCGTGGCGCGGTTGTTCCGCGCAAGCGGCCCCGTGGCCGTCCGCGCAAGGAGGACGTCGCGCGTGACGTGATGCTGCGGGTCGAGGCCGAGGCGCGGTTGGCGGCCGATGGGCTGTCCGAGTCGCGCGGCGCTGTCCGGTTGGCGGCCTGACATGAACCCGATCCAGTCGTACGCCGGCATCCTGCCGGTATCGAACGTTTACCCGAACACCGCGATCCAGAATCCAAACGGAGTCGAAGAGATGCATCTCATCCAAGAAGCGTTGTCACGTGCTCGAATGCGACTGCCTCAGGCCGGTCGTCACACCACGCGCACTGAGGCAACCCGTTCCGCCCGTGTCATCGCAATCGAGGCCCACCGTCGGGCCGCCCGCGAGCAGGGGCTCTACTAACCATCCGGCGAGCCGCCCGCTGATGAGCGGGCGGTCCCGCTGACCGTCCCGCCGGTCGTCACCGAGCGGCCCGAATGACCGAGGGCGGATCCGAGAGTGCTTCCCAGCACCCGGATCCGCCCTCGGCTCGTTCTCGTCCCTAGTCGTTTTCCGCCGTGCTGGCAGGCGGGGCGAAACCGGGCAGCCAGCGTTCCACGATGGCCCGGTACGGTGCCTTCGCCTCCAACTGGCTGAGGATCCCGATGGAGCCGAGGGTGACCCGGTGGATCAGCAGGTACGACGGCGGGAGGTTGAGCTGCCGGCTCAACTGGTACGCCGGTGACCTCGGGTTGGTCAGCCGTCCGGCCTCGACCCGCAGCCAGGCGCGGGTGAAGCGGAACTCGTCCACCGAGAGCGGTTCGAGCACCGGCATGATGAAGTCGAGCACGGCCTCGGCGTCGATCACCTCGGTCGGTTTGATGAAGCCTTCGCCGCGCAGGCCCGCGACCACGGCCTCGGCCTCCCCGGCGAGGGCCAACCGGACCAGCCGGCCGACGGGCTCGGGGTGCCCGCCCGGCAGCCGGGCCACCGCGCCGAAGTCGATCACGCCGAGCCGGCCGTCCGGCAGCAGCCGGAAGTTGCCCGGGTGCGGGTCGGCGTGCAGCAGCCCGGCCCGACCGGGCGCGGAGAAGTGCAGGGTGGCCAGGTGCCGCCCGGCCTGGTTGCGCTGTTCCTCGGTGCCGGAGGCGATGATCTGGGACATCGGGATGCCCTCGACCCAGTCGGTGACCAGCACCCGGGGGCTCGCCGCGACCACCTCCGGCACGAAGATCTCCGAGTCACCGGCGTACGCGGCGGCGAAGGCCCGTTGCGACTCCGCCTCCAGTTCGTAGTCGAGTTCCTCGCTGATCCGGTCGCGCAGCTCGGCGAGGAGCGGCTTGATGTCCAGTCCGGGCTGGATGGCCCGGAACATGCTGCCGAGCCGGGAGAGCTGCTTGAGGTCGGCGAGCAGGGCGTCGCCGGCACCGGGGTACTGCACCTTCACCGCGACCGGTCGACCGGTCGCGGCGGCCTTGGCCTTGGTGCCGCGCCGCCGGGTGCCGGCCGGTACGACCGGCGGCCCGTTCCAGATGGCCCGGTGCACCTGCCCGATACTCGCCGCCGCGGCCGGTTTGTCGTCGAACTCCAGGAAGTACGACCGCCAGTCCGGTCCGAGCTGTTCGGCCAGGACCTTGTGCACGCTCGCCACCGGCAGCGGCGGAGCCGACTCCTGGAGCTTGGTCAGCGCCTGCCGGTACGGCGCGGCGATCTCCTCCGGCAGCGCGGCCTCGAACACCGAGAGCGCCTGGCCGAACTTCATCGCGCCGCCCTTGAGCTGCCCGAGGACGCTGAAGAGTTGTTCGGCCGTACGTTGCTGGATCTCGGCCGAGATCACCTCCGAGGCGAGGCCGGTGACCCGCTTACCGACGCCGAGCACGGTCCGACCGGCGAAGCCGAGCGGCAGGGCGGCTAGCTTGGCGGTCCGGGAGACGGCCCGGCGTGGGATGTCGGTCACCAGATCATTGTTACCGACTTTCGGTGGTCACGACCGCCGTCAGCGGGTGGCTCGGGCCACCCTGGCCCCGGTTGACCGATATTCCTTGTGCCGAGGCCGCAAGATGCGCCCCCGATGACGCCTGCTACACCGCCGGGGACCGTGGTTTCCGGCGGCGGGTGCCGCACCCGCAGTCGGGGTGCGGGGGCCAGGTCCGGCGCCGGAACCGCCCCGGTGTCCGGATCTCCACCGCCGCACCGATCGTCTCCGGCACGCCGCCGTCGAGGAAGGCGAGGACCTCGCCGGCCGCGTAGCCGACCGCCGCGATCAGGGTGGGTGTGCTGCATGCCTGGAGCGCGGGGTCGGCGGCGAGCTGTGCCGCGAGTTCCGGCCAGCCCGGGTCGCGGTCGCGCCGGTGCAGGTCGCGGCAGTTGAGGCAGGGGGCACCGGTCGCCCGGACCAGTGGCCCGACCACGGGTACGCCGTCGTGCAGGCTCAGCAGCAGGTGCGCCTGCCGGCGTTGGGCGTACCCGGCGGCGAGCAGGCTGGCCGGGCGGTCGGCGCCGAGCTGGATCACCAGGCTGGCGTGGCCGCGCCGGACCGGTCGGGTCTCGGTGCCGGGAGCGGCGCGGGTGATGGCGTCGGCGACCGCCTCGGCCCTGGGCCGGTGCACGTCCGTGGCGGCCGGCCCGGTACCGGTCACGTCGTCGGCCTCGACCCGACCGTCGAGGTCGGGGTGCACGTGGCCGACGCCGGCCTGGGCGAGGGCGACCGCGATCGGGCCGCCGAGCCGGCCCCGGCCGGTCACCACGACCCGCGCGGCGCGACGCCGACGCAGCAGTTGGGCGGGGGTGGCGGTGGCGTCCGGGCCGCGCAGGGCGATCGCCGCCGCCTCGCTGGAGAGCCGTCGCCGGGCCGGCTCGGGCAGGTCCGCCGGGAGGAGGGTGTGTGCCCCGACGACCAGGCCCGCGGCGCGCAGGGTGTCGATCAGCGTACGGGCGTCGTCGCGGCTGACCTGGAGTCGTACGGCCTGGTCCAGGATTGCCCGTTCGCTGCGGGTGCCGTCGAGCAGGTCGAGCAGTCGGGCGGCACCGGGGTTGGCCACTTCGAGCAGGACGGCGCGGCTGGGATCGAGGCCGAGTTGCAGGGTGTGCCGGTCGCGCCAGAGCCTGGCCAGGCCGGGAAGGAGGGTGGGCCGGGGGAGCGTGGTACGTGTCATGGGTGACACGCTGTCATCGTTGCCGAACGGTCGGTCGATCGTTATCCACAGGCGTGCCCGGCCCTGCCGTGCACTATCCACAGGACTTGGCGGGTTATCCACAACTGACGGGTAACTTCTGTCGCCGTCGGGACATGACGCGCGGTGTCCGTACCGCGACAGTGCCCGTAACCCGCGGGTACGGGAAGGGGCGGCCGGGTGGCCGCCCCAACCCCCGCGAGCGGGTTCGTCCTCGGTCGTTCAGACCTTGGCCTTGCCCAGGATCCGGTTGACCGTGGTGCCGCAGACGGGACACTTGCCCTTGGCCATGTTCATGCCCGTCTTGGACACCTCGACGTTGCCCTCGAAATCGCGCTTTTCCTTGCACTTCACGCAGTAACCGTTGTAGGTCTGGGCCTTTTCGGCCACGGTGCCCCTCCTCGTCCTATCCCGTCGGCTGGCTCACCCGACGGGTGCCCGGCGGCGGGCCTCCAAGCCCTGGCGCTGGGGTTTCTCCGCGATCACGACTGTGTGACCGCCGGTCCGGCGGACCCTACCCAGGTGCGGGCGGTTCCATGTCAGCAATGCGCCGGCACTGTGAGTAAGCCGACGACGAGAGTGTGCATGCCGGAATAGGTCGGATAAGTCAGTTTCGCAGGGACACGCCGGTTGAATGCCTTCAGAACGTCATTCCGGGGGTACCCGTGAGGAGCGCTCAGGTTGATCGTTTACCGTGGGGACGCCCACCGGTTGCCCTCGTGTACGCACCGGTCAGCCCCCGGCGCGGGTCCCGCCGAGGGGCCGATCAAATATTTTTTTCGGACGGCAGGCCGCTAACCGGGATTTTCCTGGCGCGTGTTGACGGGTTGACTCTTGCGGTCCCCTGGTCACTACGCATTAGTTTTCCTTCGTGAATGAAACCCGGGCTGTCGCGAACCGGTAATGGCTGTGGCGCGCAAGCCGGTCGTCGAGGTACGGCGCAGTGAGCGCCGGCGCCGGACGGTGTCCGCGTACCGGGACGGCGAGCGGGTCGTGGTGCTCATCCCGGACCAGTTCTCCCGCGCCGAGGAGAGCGAGTGGGTCGACAAGATGCTCGCCCGGCTGGCCGCCAGGGAGGAGCGCACCGGTCGCTCCGACGACGACCTCCTGCTGCGGTCGCAGCGGCTGATCGACCGCTACCTCGCCGAACACGGGCGGGCCGCGATCCCGGCGAGCGTGCGTTGGGTGACCAACCAGAACGGGCGGTGGGGCTCGTGCACGCCCGCCGACCGGACCATCCGGATCTCGCACCGGATCCAGGAGATGCCCGACTGGGTGATCGACTACGTCCTGCTGCACGAGCTGACCCACCTCGTCGTACCGAGTCACAACGCCCGGTTCTGGGCGCTGGTGGGGCGCTATCCCAAGGCTGAGCGGGCCCGGGGATACCTGGAGGGGGTCGCGGCCGCCGCCGGGGTCAACCTCACCGACTGAGCGCGGGAGCGCCCGGCTAGGGTCACCGGATGGCCCGACGACTGCTGGTAACGCTGCTGGGGCCGGTGCGCTGGTCGCCCCCCGGAACCGACCCGAACCGCTGGCAGACCGCCCTCGCCGAGGACGTGGTCGACCTGATCGCCACGCTCAGCGAGGTGGAACCGGCGATCGCCGCCACCGCCGAGCAGCGGGCGCTGGCCGACGCGGTGGTCTGGCCGGGGATGCCGATCTACGACCTGCCGGCCCGTACCGTGGGTGCCGCTCTTGCCGCCGCTGCCGCCGACGGGTACGACCAGGCGGCGGTGATCGTCGCCGACGCCCCCGACCTGCCCGGCCTGATCCTGGGCAAGCTGCTCCGGCCGCTGACCAGCCGGAGTGTCGCGGTCGCCCCCGCGGCGCCGGGACCAGGGCTGTTCGGGGTGGCAGCGCGGCTGCCCGCGCCGGACTGGCTGTCGGAGATCGACCTGGACACCGCGGACGCGGACGCGCTCCGGGCCGCCGCGCCGGACCCGGCCCAGGTGGCGGTCACGCCGGGCTGGCGTCGCCTGCGCAGCCCAGCGGAGCTGGCCACCCTGGATCCCGCCGTCGAGGGGTGGGACACCACCAGGGCGCTGCTCTCCGCCCCCTGACGGGGGCGGAGAGGCACGTCACGGGCGGTCAGGAGGGGTTCTTGTCCCCGGGCTGCTCCGGGCCCTCGCCCTCGTTGTCGCCCTGGTCGCCGCCCTTGGGCCCGCCGGGCTGGGTGAAGTCGAAGCTGTCCAACTCGTCGAGGTCGAGCTGGGCGCGGGCGAAGCCCTCCGGGTCGGCGAAGTCCTCACCCGAGGGCAGCAGGTCCGGGTGTCCCCAGATGGCGTCCCGGCCGGCGATGCCCCGGTGCTCGGTCAGCGCCGCCCAGAGCGCCGCCGCCTCCCGCAACCGGCGCGGGCGCAGCTCCAGCCCGACCAGGGCGGCGAAGGTCTGCTCGGCCGGCCCACCGGCCGCCCGGCGCCGCCGGAACGCCTCACCGAGCTTGACCACGTTCGGCAGCCGCTCTGCGGCGGCGTTGTCCACGACATGGCAGACCCAGCCCTCGACCAGGGCCAACGCGGTCTCCAACCGGGCCAGCGACGCCTTCTGCGACGGCGTGTCCTCCGGAGTGAAGATCCCCTCCAGGGCCAGCTCCTGCAACGACTCGGGATTGGTCGGATCGACCCGACCCATCGCCTCCTCGATCGCCTCCCGGTTCACCGTGATGCCCGCGGCGTACATCTCCACGGCGGTGAGCACGTGTCCGCGCAGCCACGGCACGTGGCCGAACAGGCGCTGGTGGGCCGCCTCGCGCAGGGCCACGTAGAGGCGTACCTCGTCCTCCGGCAACTCCAGGCCGGTGCCGTACTCCCGGATGTTCGCCGGGACCAGCGCGGCCGTGCCGGCCGGTCCGAGCGGCAGGCCGATGTCCCCGGCCGAGAGGACCTCGGCGGCGAGCGAGCCGAGCGCCTGGCCGAGCTGACCGCCGAAGAGGGCACCGCCGAGGCTGGCGACCATCGACTGCATCGGGCCGAGCTGGGCCCGCTGCTCCGGCGGCACCAGGTCACCCATGGCCGCGACCATCCGGCCGGCGACCGGGTCACAGAGCTTGCGCCACACGTCGAGGGTCCGGAAGATCCACTCGTTCCGGTTCCACGCCACCGAGGTCTGGATGCCCGAGGGCAGCGCCGAGCTGGGCTCCAGCCAGAGGTCGGCGAGGCGCAGGGCCTCCTCCACGGCGTGTCGCTCGAACGGGGTGACCGCCGGGTCCCCGGTCGAGGAGAGCTGGCTGGCCGCCACCTGGCGGGCCAGGTCCCAGTTGACCGGGCCGCTGCCCGGTGCGGCGAGCAGCTGTTGCAGCTGAGCCATGAACTGCTGCATCTGCTGCGGGTCGTTGGGGTCGGGCGGCTGGCCACCCGGGAGCGCGAAGCCGAACGGAATATCAGGCACCCGTCCACGGTACGCGCGCGAGGGGCCCGGATGCCGGTCCAGGTGTTGCGCTCAGGGAGAACTAAGGGGTTCGACCGGCGGGACCCCCGGGGGGCCTCGGTACGCTCTGGCGCATGAGACGTCGCGGGGTCACAGTCCTGCTCGGTGCGCTGCTCACCGCCCTGCTCAGCCTCGGCGTGATCGGAGCACCCATCCCGTACGTGGTGCTCGGCCCCGGACCGACGGTCAACACGCTGGGCACCGAGGACGGCAAGGAGGTGATCCAGGTGACCGGCCGGGAGACCTCCACCTCGGCCGGGCAGTTGCGGCTGACCACGGTCGGTGTGCAGCCCGACGTACGGCTGCTGTCGGCCATCTCCGGTTGGCTGTCCGACTCCGAGGCCGTGGTGCCGCGCGAGTTGATCTACCCGCCGGGGCAGACCCAGCAGCAGGTCGACGAGCGCAACGCCGAGGACTTCACCGCGTCCCAGACCAGTGCCGAGACCGCCGCGCTGCGGGAGCTGGGCTTCCCGGTGCAGGTCGCGGTCAAGGTCGTCACCGCGGGCGGCCCGTCGGTGGACCGGCTCAAGGTCGACGACGTGATCACCTCGGTCAACGGTGAGCCGGTGCCCACCGCGACCAGGCTCACCGAGCTGGTCCGGGCCCATCCGGCCGGCACCGCCCTCACCGTCGGGTTCGTACGCGGCGGCACGCCCGGCACCACCACGGTCACCACCACCGCGGCCAGCGGGCAGCCGCCCCGGATCGGGGTGGAGATCGAGCAGCGGCAGCCGCACCCGTTCGAGCTGAAGATCGACCTGGGCGACATCGGGGGACCGAGCGCCGGGCTCATGTTCACCCTCGGCATCATCGACAAGCTGACCCCCGAGGACCTGACCGGCGGGAAGATCATCGCGGGTACCGGGACCATCGACGACGAGGGCAACGTCGGACCGATCGGCGGCATCCCGCAGAAGCTGGTCGGCGCCAAGCAGGCCGGCGCGGTGTCGTTCCTGGTGCCGGCGGACAACTGCGAGGAGGCGGCCCGCAACCCCCAACCGGGCCTGCCGCTGTACCGGATCGCCACCCTCAAGGACGCACTGAACGCGTTGAACCTGTTGCGCACCGGAGGCCAACCGCCACGCTGCTGAACCGGCCCGCTCACCTTCGGCTCACCTTGGGCTCATCCCGCTCAGGTGGACCCCGTACTCTGGGTGCCTGGTCGGAGCCGATCACCGTGGAGCGGAGCCAACAGTGGTCATGCGTAGCAGTCCCCTACCGAGAATGAGCCGGCGCGGTCGCGTGACGGTCGGCGTACTGGTCGGGGTGTTCCTGCTGTTCACCCTGCTGGGCTGGGGGGTACAGGCCTGGACCGACTGGCTGTGGTTCGACGAGGTCTCGTACACCCAGGTCTTCACCGACGTCCTGGTCACCCGGATCGGGCTGTTCGCCTCGGTCGGTGCGGCCATGGCCGTGATCATCGGCGGCAACCTGTGGCTGGCCTACCGACTGCGCCCGGTGCTGCGCCCGCACTCGGCCGAACAGGCCACGCTCGAGCGCTACCGGATGGCCCTGGCACCCCGGATCGGCGCCTGGATCAGCGCGATCGCGGTCATCGTCGGCCTCTTCGCCGGCCTGTCCGCGCAGAGCCGGTGGAGCCAGTGGCTGCTGTTCCGCAACGGCCAGGACTTCGGGGTCAAGGACCCGGAGTTCGGCATCGACATCGGCTTCTACGTCTTCCAGTTCCCGTTCTGGCGCTACCTGCTCGGGGTCGGCTTCACCGTCGTGGTCCTCTCGGTGATCGGCGCCCTCGCCGTGCACTACATCTTCGGCGGGGTCCGGTTGCAGGGCGTCGGCGACCGGATGACCAACGCCGCCCGAGCCCACCTGACCACCCTGGTCGCGGTCTTCGTGCTGCTCAAGGCCATCGCGTACGTGCTGGACCGGCGGGCGATGCTGCTGGAGTTCAACGAGAGCGTCAACACCTACGGTGCCGGGTACGCCGACATCAACGCGCTGCTGCCGGCCAAGGAGATCCTGGCCTACATCTCGATCGTGGTCGCGATCGCGATCATCGTGTTCTCCAACGCGGTGATGCGGAACCTGGTCTGGCCGGGCATCTCGCTGGCCCTGCTCGGCATCTCGGCGGTGGCGATCGGCGGCATCTACCCGTGGGCGGTGCAGACCTTCGAGGTCAAGCCGAGCCTCCAGGACAAGGAATCGCAGTACATCCAGCGCAGCATCGAGGCGACCCGGGCGTCGTTCGGGCTGGCCGCGACCCAGACCACGCCGTACGGCGCGGGCAACCTGAAGCCCCCGGCCGCGCTGGCCACCGACACCTCCGTGGTGCCGAACATCCGGCTGCTCGACCCGCAACTGATCTCCGAGACCTACACCCAGTTGCAGCAGGTCCGTGGGTTCTACGACTTCGGTCCGAAGCTCGACATCGACCGCTACAACGTCAACGGCGTGACCCAGGACTACGTGGTCGGCATGCGGGAGATCAACTACGGCGAGCTGACCACCCAGCAGAGCAACTGGATCAACCGGCACACCGTCTTCACCCACGGGTACGGACTGGTCAGCGCCCCGGCGAACCAGGTGGTCTGCGGCGGCCAGCCGTTCTTCGTCTCCGGCTTCCTCGGCAACCAGGCCCAGGCCGGGTGTTCCGCCTCGGCCGAGCAGATCCCGGCCGACCAGCCGCGGATCTACTACGGCGAGCAGATGGACGACAGCGACTACGCGATCGTCGGTCAGACCGACGCGGGCCGCACCGTCGAGTTCGACCGGCCGACCGGCAACGACAACGAGAACAACAGCGGGCAGACCTACACCTACACCGGCACCGGCGGGGTGGAGATCGGCTCGTTCACCCGCAAGCTGCTCTACGCGATCAAGGAGCAGGAGAGCAACTTCCTGCTCTCCGCCGCGGTCAACGAGAACTCCAAGCTGCTCTACGTGCGTAACCCCCGCGAACGGGTGGAGAAGGTCGCCCCGTTCCTGACGCTGGACGGCGACCCGTACCCGGCGCTGGTCGGTGGCCGGATCCAGTGGATCATCGACGGCTACACCACGGCCGCCACCTACCCGTACGCGGAGCAGGTCAACCTCCAGACCGAGACGGCCGACGAGCTGACCGGGCGGGGCACCTTCCAACTCGCCCGGGAGAACGTCAACTACATCCGCAACTCGGTCAAGGCCACCGTCGACGCGTACGACGGGACCGTCAAGCTGTACGAGTTCGACGAGGCCGATCCGGTGCTCAAGGCCTGGAACAAGGCCTTCGGCGGGGACCTGGTGACGCCGAAGTCGGAGATCCCGGCCGACCTGGCCGCGCACTTCCGCTACCCGGCCGACCTGTTCAAGGTGCAGCGCAACCTGCTGGCCAAGTTCCACGTCACCGACCCGAGGGAGTTCTTCTCCGGGCAGGACTTCTGGGAGGTTCCGAACGTCCCGGACGCCCCCGACACCGGCCAGCGGCAGCCCCCGTACTACCTGTTCACCCAGTTCCCCGGCCAGGACACGCCGAGGTTCCAGCTCACCTCGGCGGTCACACCGGCCAGCCGGCAGAACCTGGCCGCGCTGATCTCCGGTTCGTACGTGAACGGGCAGCCGCAGTTGCAGGTGCTGGAGTTACCCGACCAGACGGCGGTCTCCGGCCCGGTGCAGGTGCACCAGAAGATGACCAACAACGCGGCGATCCGGCAGGAACTCAACCTGCTCTCGTCCAACCAGGCCCAGGTGCAGTACGGCAACCTGCTCTCACTGCCGTTCGGCGACGGCATGCTCTACGTCGAGCCGGTGTACGTGAAGAGCAACCAGCAGAACGCGTACCCACTGCTTCAGCGGGTGCTGCTCTCCTACGGCGACGGCGGCGAGTACGTCGTACTGGCCAACACGTTGCAGGACGGCATCAAGCAGCTCGTCGAGCAGGGCAAGGCGGCCGGCGCCAACAATCCGCCGCCCGCCACGCCACCGGCGCCGACCGACAATCCGTCGGCCACCCCGAGTCCCGGTGCGACGCCGACCCCGCCACCGGCACTCACCGGTGAACTCGCGGCGGCGGCGGCCAAGGTGCAGCAGGCGATCGCCGAGGTCCAGGCCGCTCAGGCGTCCGGTGACGTCGAGCGGTGGGGCAAGTCGCTGAAGACGCTCGACACGGCGCTGACGGAGTTCCAGGCGGCCCAGCGGGCGGCCGGGGTGCCGGGTTCCACGCCGACGGGGGCGGGTTCACCCACGCCACCGGCGAGCACGCCGAGTCCGCCGGCCGGTACGCCGAGCGGCTGAACGTCGTACGGCCGGTAAAGCATTCGCTCGGGGTACGGGAATCAGTTCGCTGATTTCCGTACCCCGAGCTCTTTTTTGGGGTATGGGTCGCTCCGCCGAATACCGCGCAGCGCCGGTCGGGAGCGTTCCGCCCCACCCTCCCGTACGGCAAAGTGCCTGGTCAGCGCCGAAGTACGGACCTTGTGTCGGCTCGTTTTGCGGGCGCGTGTCCCGGTGCGCTAGTGTTAACGAGCCGACGCGGGGTGGAGCAGCTCGGTAGCTCGCTGGGCTCATAACCCAGAGGTCGCAGGTTCAAATCCTGTCCCCGCTACAAAGAAAAAGCCCGTCCCCTGTGTCTCGGGGGGCGGGTTTTTGCTTTCCCTGCCGAACGAGGTCTCGCCGTCCCCGCCCAGGGGACATGCCCGGCAAATCCCCCGTGTTCGCGCGATGTGGACCGACCGGCGGCGGGGCCACGATCGGGTGGTGACGACGGATGCGCTTGCGCCGAGCACCGAGGCACCGGTAGCGGGTCGCGGCCGGTCGAGGCTGACACCCATGCTGGGTCCGGCCCTGGTCGCCGCGATCGCCTACGTCGACCCCGGCAACGTGGCGACCAACCTGACGGCCGGTGCGACCTCCGGCTACCTGCTCGTCTGGGTGGTGGTGGCGGCGAGCCTGGTCGCCATTCTGGTCCAGTTCCAGGCCGCGAAGCTGGGACTGGCGACCGGGCGGAGCCTGCCCCGGCTGTGTCGGGAGCGGTTCCCCCGGTGGGGCAACCGGCTGCTCTGGCTCCAGGCCGAGGTGGTGGTGCTCGCCACCGACCTGGCCGAGTTCGTCGGTGCCGCGATCGGCATGCACCTGCTCTTCGGCCTACCGCCCACGCTGTCCGCCGTGGTCACCGCGGTCGTGTCGCTGCTCCTGCTGGAGCTGCGCCGCCGGGGACGGACCCGGCGGTTCGAGCTGATGAGCGCGGCGGCGCTGGTGCTGATCGGCACCGGCATCGGCTACGACCTGCTGGTGGTCGGCCACCAGTCGGCCGGCGGACTGGCGGCCGGACTGGTGCCGCGACTCGACGGTGCCGAGTCGCTGGTCCTGGCCATGGGGATCGTCGGCGCGACGGTGATGCCGCACGCGGTCTACCTGCACTCCGCCCTGGTCCAGGACCGGGGACCGGCGGCGGCCGTGGCCCGGGCGCAACCCACCCTGGTACGCCGTGCGCTGCGGCTGGACTGCGTGGTCGGCCCCGGCGTGGCGACGATCGTCAACGTTTCGATGATCGCCCTCGGTGCGGGACTCGGTGCGGCCACCGCCGGTGGGTGGACCGGTGATCTCTTCGCGGCGCACGAACACCTGGCCACCCAGGTCGGTGGCGCTGCCGCGCTGGCGTTCGCGATCGCCCTGCTCTCCTCCGGCATCTCCTCGTCCGGCGTCGGCACGCTCGCCGGGGACGTGGTGCTGCGCGGCTTCCTCGCCCGGCGGGTGCCGGTGCACCTGCGCCGGTTGGTGACCATGACCCCGGCGGTGCTCGCCCTGGTCCTCGGCGCCCCGCTGACCGGCCTGCTGATCCTCAGCCAGGTGGTGATCTCGCTCGGCGTCCCGGTGGCGCTCTTCCTGCTGGTCCTCTTCTGCCGGGACCGGTCGCTGATGGGCCCGCTGGTGAACGCCCCGCTGACCACCCATGTGGCCGCCGCGGCCGGCACGGTGGTCGCCGTACTCGGGCTCAGCCTGCCGATCGTCCTGCTGCTGTGAGACCCGACCGGCGTACGGCGGAAGACCCGGACCGATCCGGTGTGCTCGACCCGAGAGGAGTCGTACCAGTGCGAACCCCGACCCGGCACCGCCCGGCGGCATCGGTCACCCGGCGGCGAACCCCGCCCACCGCCGCGGCACCGCCCACCGGACCGACCCCGCCCACCGGACCGACCTCGCTCGCCGGTCTGCGCACCCGGCTGGTGGTGCTCGCCGGGCTCGCCGTCGCCGGTGCGGCGGCCGGGATCTCCTGGTGGGCCGTTGCCGCACTGCTGCTCACCTGCCTGGCGATCCCGGTCGCCGTGGCCGTCCAGGGCGGGCCGTGCCCGGCCCGGGCCCTGTTCTTCCTGCCATCCCGGCCGCGCTCGACGCGGCACCGACCCGAGAGGACGAACCACGATGCCCGACTTCGCTCGTCAGGACGTACTCCAGCCCATCCGGGGTGACCAGGGCGGTCTGGACCCCGGCCCGCGCAACGTCGAGCTGGACCGGCAGAACCCGGACCTGCTCCTGCCGCCGCCGACCGACCAGGGCACGGTGCCGAACCTGAAGTTCTCCTTCTCGATGGCGCACACCCGGATCGAGAAGGGCGGGTGGACCCGCGAGGTGACCCAGCGCGAGTTGCCGATCGCCAGCCAGCTCTCCGGGGTGGACATGAAACTGGAACCCGGTGCGTACCGCGAGCTGCACTGGCACCAGGCGGCCGAGTGGGCGTACGTGCTGGCCGGGAGTTGCCGGATCAGCGCCGTCGACCAGGAGGGCCGCAACTTCCTCGAAGACGTGGAGCAGGGCGACCTGTGGTTCTTCCCGAAGGGCGTGCCGCACCACATCCAGGCGCTCGCCGACGGGGTGGAGTTCCTGCTGGTCTTCGACGACGGGGCGTTCACCGAGAACGGCACCTTCCTGATCAGCGACTTCTTCGCGCACGTGCCGAAGAACGTGCTGGCCAAGAACTTCGGCTGGACGGTGGACCAGTTGGAGAACCTGCCCGAGCGGGACAAGTACATCTTCAGCGGGCAGGTCCCGCCCGCGCTCTCGGCCGACAAGGTCGTCAGCCCGACCGGTGACGTGCCGCGTACGTTCAAGCACCGGATGCACGCGCAGGCGCCGCAGCGGTTCAAGGGCGGTTCCGTACGGATCGCCGACTCGACGAACTTCGCCGCCGCGAACACCATCTGTGCCGCCCTGGTGGAGATCGAACCGGGCGGGATGCGGGAACTGCACTGGCATCCGACCGACGACGAGTGGCAGTACTACATCTCGGGCTTCGGTCGGATGGGCGTCTTCGCCAGCTCCGGAATGAACCGTACGTTCAACTACCAGGCCGGCGACGTCGGCTACGTGCCGTTCGCGTACGGGCACTACATCGAGAACCTCGGCGACGAGCCGTTGCGGTTCCTGGAGATGTTCCGCAACCCACGGTTCGAGGACATCTCGCTGGCCCAGTGGATGGCGAACACGCCGCCGCAGATCAGCGCCGACACCCTGAACCTGCCGCGGGAGATGATCGAGGCGCTGCCGAAGTCGAAACAGCCGGTGGTCCGCTGACCGTGGACCGGCGGTGGGTCCCGGCGCGACGAGCGTTCCCCACCGCCGGTCCGAACCGCTTCCGTCAGGAGGTCTCCCCGGCGGGCCTGTCGCCGTCCCAGATCCGGGCCAGTTCCAACCGGGTACGGATACCGAGCTTGGCGTAGATCGCCCGCAGGTGGGTGTCGACGGTGTGGAACGAGACGAAGAGCCGGGCCGCCGCCTGCTGCTTCGTCGCCCCGGCGGCCAGGAGTGCCGCCACCCGTACCTCGCTCTGGGTGAGCGAATCCAGGCCGGCTCGGGGACGGGTGTCCCGGGACCGCTGTTCGGTCGCGCCGAGGGCCCGGAGCTGCCGCTGGGCCCGCTCCTGGTCGCCGGTGGCGCCGATCCGTCCGTACAGCCCGGCGCTCTCCTGGGCGGCGGCACCGGCTTCGGCCGACGGGACGCCGGGCAGCCGGGCCAGGTCGAGCAGGGCGTCGGCCAGCGCCGGGCGGGCGGTGGTGGCCCGCAGCCGGGCCACCGCCTGCCGCAGGGTGGCCGGATCCCGTTCGACCAGGGCCGCCGCGTGGTCGGCGAGACCCGACCAGAGCGGGCCGTCGACCCGTTCGGCGATCTTCGCGGTGTGGCCGGCAACGGTACGCGCCAACGCCGGTTCACCGATGGCGAGGGCGGCCCGTACCAGCGCCGGCCCCCGGTGCGGCAGCCGGACCAGGTGGGCCAGCGAGTGGCGCAGCCCGTCGACGGTGTGCCGGAGCAGGTCGGCGTGCCGTACCGGGTCGGGATCGGTCGCCGCGGCGCAACCCAGCCGGATCCACGGCATCAGGTCCGGCCAGCCGGTGGCCGGGGACTCGGCGCGGAGCAGGGTCCGGGCCCGGTCGGGGCGGCCCCGGCGGATCAGCGCCTCGACGGCGACCGCGAGCAGGTCCAGGCGTACGTCCTCGGGTAGTTGCCGGTCCGGGCGCGGGCGCAGCGCGAGCCGGGCCCGGACCTCGGCCTCGGGCAGCTCGCCGACGGTGATCCGGAGCAGGCAGTCGAGGGCGGTCAGCATCGGCTCGACCACCGGGGCGAACCGTCCGACCTCCACGGTGGCGGCGGCGAGCGCGGCCCGCGCGTCGTCGAACTCCCCGAGCGCGAGTTGGACGGCGATCCGGTCGACGCGGAGCAGGGCGGCCGGCGCCCGGGACGCGGGCGTGTGCGGATCCACCCGCCCCAGTACCTGCCGGGCCGTGGGCAGGTCGCCGTCGGCCAGCGCCACCCCGGCGTGGGCCAGCGCCAGGCGTACGGTGCCGCCGGGGGCGGGCGCTTCCCGCTCGGCCCGTTCCGCCTCGCCCAGCAGCCCGGTCATGTCGGGCTGGCCGAGCGGTCCGGCGGTGGCCGCGAGTGTGGTCAGCAGCCAGGCCCGGTGGACCGGTGCGCACCGGTCCTGGGCCAGCGCCCGGTGCAGGTACGCCAGGGCGAGTGACGGGCGTCCGGTGGCGTGCCACGCTCC
Organism: Micromonospora sp. NBC_01796; assembly: GCF_035917455.1. Classification (NCBI taxonomy): domain Bacteria; kingdom Bacillati; phylum Actinomycetota; class Actinomycetes; order Micromonosporales; family Micromonosporaceae; genus Micromonospora; species Micromonospora sp. NBC_01796. The sequence goes on from NZ_CP109078.1 coordinate 3,966,701, forward strand.
CAACCGCCCGAGCAGGACGGCACGCTGTTCCGGGCCGTCCCGGTCGGCCGCGATCTCCTCGGTCAGTACGGCCAGCGCCCGCTCGGCGCGACCGGCCAGCATCAGGTGGTCGACGAGTGCGGGCAGCAGCCGCCGTCGGTGTCGCGGGTCGAGTCCCGCCCCGGAACGGGTGTGTACGGCGAGCAGCAGTTCCGCCGCCACGGACGGGTCCACCGCGGAGTCGACGGCGAGTCGGGACACCAGGTCGAGGTCGACCCGCTCCGGTCCGGTGGCGGTGCCGTCCGGGGGAGGGGCCGTGTTCAGCACCCGGAGCAGTTGTTCGGCGGCGAGCGTGGGGCAGGACCGCTCCAGGATCGCGGCGGCCCGTACGTGGGTGGCGGCGCGCAGCGAGGGTGGGGTGACCCGGTACACCGCCCGCCGTACGCCGGGGTCGGCCAGGTGCAGCCCGTCGGTGGCGTCGCGCAGGAGGCCGTACCCGATGAGGGTCTCGATGTCGTGTTCGAGTGCCGGCCCGGATCGCCGTACCATTCGCTCGACGAACGACAGCTCACCCGGTGTCCCGGTCAGCGCCAGCGCCCGCAGGATCGACCGCTGTACGGCCGACAGGGCCGCCAGTGGCCTGCCGCCGCCGCCCGTACGCATCCTGGTTCTGCGTCCCGGGATCCCCGGTCGGGTGGCCCGTGCTCCAGGTCGGCTCAACGGTGGCCATGTGGGCACGGGACACCCCCTCGGCGGCGGCCGGTCGGGACGGCTCGGATCCGTCCGGAAGGTTCGGACGGTGCGAATGTGAATCGAATTCGGACCGGCAAGTCGAGGCTATACACGGGTTTCCGACGGCGTCGGTGATCCGCGAATCTTCGGTTGCCCCCATCGAGCAGGGTCGGAAATCACCGGGTGCCGCCACCTGTCGGGGTCGGGAAGATATCGGTGAAGATCAGCGAGTCAGGCTGATCGGCCGATCAACAGTTGGCGAGTTCGGTCGTACGCTCCGTTGCCATGCTGTTCTCGCGCCAGCACAGGAATGTCGGTCCGGTGATCGCCGAATTCTGGCGGTGGTGGCCCGGGGTGCGGCCCAGGGTGGAGGCGGCCATCGCCGACGGCACCTGGTCCGACGACCTCATCGCCGAGGTGAGCGGGCGGGTGAAGGCGATCGACCGGGAACTGGAGTGGGAGTTCGCCCAGGGCACCCGGTCCGGTCACGCGCTTGTCGTCTCGGCCGCCGGAGCGCCCCGGCTGCGGGCGGTCGCCGAACGCTGGCGCCGGGCGGCTCCGGCCGCCGACGACCGGTGGGAGTACCACTCGACCCGGCAGCCCGATCCGACCTCGCTGTCGGCCGCGTTGACCGTCTCCGGGCACGAGATCAAGCTGACCGAGCTGCGGTTCGCCTGCCGGATCGACCCCGATCGGTACGAGGTGGACGTGCTCGTACATCACCCGGACTTCGGCCGGTTGGGTGAACCGGATCGGATGCGGGTGGCGTTCCTGGCCCTGGACTGGCTGCTCGGTGAGGTCGCGGTCGAGCTGTGGGTGGGCGGGGTCGAGGTGAGCACCACGCTGCCGCCCCGTACCGAGTCGGGTGAGGCGCTCACCGCCGTGGTGGCCCAGTTGGCCCGGCGGTTGCGGGAGACGAGCTGGGTGCTGCTCGAACGCGCCCCGGTCGGTGGGAGTCCGCAGACCGCCGCGGTGCGTCATCCGCTCAAGCCGGTCCGTTGGCCGCACCTGGACACCCACCTGGGGGTGGTGGTGCCGTACCGGGCGGCGGAGACCGGGCTGCCGACCGAGACGGCGCTCGTCGCGCTGGAGCGGCTGGAGGAGCAGATCGCGGCGGCTGCGTCGGGCGCGGTGCTGGTCGCCCACGAGAGCTGCGCCGGACGCCGAACCTTCCACCTGTACGCCGAGGCGGGCGCGTCGCCGCTCGGGCCGGTACGGGACGCCGTCCGGGGCTGGGACCAGGGGCGGGTACGGCTGCGGACCCGCTACGACCCGGGCTGGCAGGCGGTCCGCCCACTGTGCCCGTGACCGTTCCCCGGCGCTCCGAGGGTACTTTCCGCCCCGCCGTGGGTAACGTCCCTTTCGAGCGAGCGAGGCGTAAGGTTTGCGCCCAACACGGAGGATGTAGCCATGGCTTCTCTTGGAAAGTGGTGGGCAAGGCTCAGCGCCGTCGTACTCACGGCGAGCCTGGCCGTATTCGTGCCGGTGGCGGCCTGGGCGTCGTCCGGCACCGGTGAGTTGGTGCTGGAGGCGGCACGCCGGCCGCGCCGCAGCGGTATCGGTGCCGGGTTGTTCGGGCTGGTCTGCTGCGGTGTTGTCGTGGTGGCGATCGTGGTGGTGCTGGTGCTGCTGCTCCGTCGCCGGTCCGGCCGCCGCTGATCGGGTCCCGGCCGGCCGGTGCCCGACCCGGCGCCGGCCCGGCCGCTGACCTCAGTCGTCGCCTTCGGACGCTCAGCCGCCGGTGAGGCCTTCGGACGCTCAGCCGCCGGCCAGCGACGCGTTGGCCTCGCTGACGAAGGCCCGCGCCGCCTCCTTGGAGGTCGCCCGGCCGGACTGCGCGCTCTCGGCCACGCTGATCAGGAGGGCACGGACCTTCGCGTGACCTCGGGGCGGCGGCGTCGGGGCGGGTCCGAACCGGTCGACCATCGAGGTCTCGAAGGACGCGGTGAGTTTCATGCTCTGATCGGTCAGCGTGTCCTCGACGTACGAGCGGACGTCGAGGTTCGCGCTCAGACCGCGTTCCGTGCCGAGGATCTGCCCGGCCTCCACGTCGTTCACCAGGAAGTTGATCACGTCCACCACGATTTCCGGGTGGCGGGACCCGCGGAAGGCGGCCCAGTACATCGACGCCCGCGCCCACTGGGCCTTCGGGGCGCCGGGATAGGTGACCAGGCCCAACTCGTCCTGGGTCAACTTCTGCAACTCGGGCAACTGGTTCGACCACATGAAGCTCGTCGCGGCCTTGCCGGTGGCGACCAGTTGGCGGGTGACGTCGCCGCTGTTCGCCTCCGCGGTGACCGCCGCCGACGGGGTGGCCCGATCGGCGCGGGCGTCCCGCCACAGGTCGAACCAGCGGGTCATGTCCGACTCGGTGAAACCGAGCTGCCGTCCCCGGTACAGCTCCTTGCCCTGCGCCCGCAGCCACAGCCAGAGCGCCTTGTAGTCGGCGGAGGGGTCCATCGTCCCGGCGACCTTGCCGTCGGTGGCCTCGGTGACCTGGGCCGCCCAGTCGACGAACTCGTCGTACTCCATGCCGATCCGGGGCTCGGGCAGGTTGTGGCGGCGCAGCAGGCTCTTGTTGTAGATCAGACCGGGGGTGTTCTCGGCCGCGGCGACCGCCATCGTCCGGCCGGCGACCTGGCCGTACTGGGCCAGGCTGGTGGGCAGGCCGGTGAGGTCGAGCCGGTTCTGGCGTACGTGTTCGGTCAGGTCGAGGATGATGCCGCGTTCGGCGTACTCGGTCAGGTAGTTGTCGTCGATCTGGAACAGGTCGGGCGGGTTGCCGCCGGCGGCCTGGCTCGACAGACGGTCGTAGTAGCCGGTGTTGCCCTGCCAGGTGACCTGGAAGGTCACCTCGGGGTGCCGGGACGAGTAGAGCTGGAGCGCCCGCTCGGTCAGCTCGGCGCGCTTCTCGCCGCCCCACCAGAAGATCGAGAGTCGGATCGGGCCCTCGGACGGTGTGTCCCGGGCGCCGTCGCAGGCGGTCAGGGTGCTGCTCAGGAGCAGCCCGAGGGCCAGGGTGGCGGCGGCCAGCGCCCGGCGCCGGGACGGGCGGAAGGCAGGGGGCACGTTCTCTCCCAACGGCGCCGGTCAGAGGCCAATCGGGAACATTTACACAGGTACGGCCACCGGGTGTCAACGGCCGTCCGGTCGAGATCCACAGCCCGGTCAAGTGCCGTCGGCAACGACGCATTGACATGTGTGACCCACCGCCGTAACGCGTGGGACGGGGAGTGGGGTGTGCCCGGTCGCGTACGGTGTCCGGATCTGCGCCCGGTCGCGCCGTTCCTGCCCAGGTCAGAGCCGGTGCGTCGGGTCACGGACGGAGTCGCGTCACACCGGGGCGACGGCGCGTGGGATGCCGCGACCGGGCGTGATGTACTTGCCGGCGTGGAACTGCTGCACTCGGGCAAGGTACGGGACGTCTACGCGGACGGCGATGACCTGATCCTGGTCGCCTCCGACCGGGTGTCGGTCTACGACGCGGTCCTGCCGACGCCGATTCCGGACAAGGGCAAGCTGCTCACCGCGCTGTCGCTGTGGTGGTTCGAGCAGCTCGCCGACATCGTGCCGAACCATGTCATCTCCGCCACCGACGTACCGGCGCAGTGGGCCGGGCGGGCGATCCGGGTCCAGCGGCTGGAGATGGTGCCGGTCGAGTGCATCGCCCGTGGCTACCTGACCGGTCTGGGACTCAAGGAGTACGAGCGCGACGGCTCGGTCTCCGGGGTCGAGCTGCCGCGCGGCCTGGTCGACGCGTCGATCCTGCCCGAGCCGATCTTCACGCCGACGACCAAGGCGCCGATGGGCGAGCACGACGAGTTCATGACCTTCGCCGACGTGGTCGACAAGGTCGGCGCCGAAACCGCCGAGCAACTGCGGCAGATCACCGTTGACGTCTACTGCCGGGGCGCCGAACTGGCCGCCGAGCGGGGCATCCTGGTGGCCGACACCAAGCTCGAGTTCGGGTGGGCGCCGGACGGCACCCTGGTCCTCGCCGACGAGGTGCTCACCTCCGACTCGTCGCGCTTCTGGCCGGCGGAGTCGTACCAGCCGGGACGGGGGCAGTTCTCCCTCGGCAAGCAGTTCGTCCGGGACTGGGCGGTCAGCACCGGCTGGGACAAGAAGCCGCCCGCGCCCGAGGTGCCGGAGGAGATCGTGGCCGCCACCCGCGCCCGCTACGTCGACGTCTACGAACGGCTCACCGGCCGCCAGTGGTAGCCCCCGGCGCAGCCGGAGCGCTTCATGATCCACGCGCGCTCATCTGTTCGTGGGCCGCCCTCGCCGACAGCTAGGCGCGCGTGGATCAAGCTGGCGAGCACCAGTGCAAGATCGTCGGGCCGCCTGGTCTGTGGCGCATGTGTGTGAGGTCAGTCGTCGGTCCAGTTGAGGGTGCGTTCGACGGCCTTGCGCCAGTTGCGTAGTTCCCGGTTGCGGTGATCCGGGTCCATCGCTGGCTGCCACTGGGCATCCTGGCGCCACTGGGCCCGTAGCGTCTCCAGATCGGGCCAGAAGCCGACCGCCAGTCCGGCCGCGTACGCCGCGCCGAGGCAGGTCGTCTCGGTCACCGCCGGCCGGACCACCGGTACGTCCAGGACGTCGGCGACGTACTGCATGAGCAGTTCGTTGCCGGTCATCCCGCCGTCCACCCGCAGGTTGCGCAGCGGCACCGCGGAGTCGGCGTTCATCGCGTCCACCACCTCGCGGGTCTGCCAGGCGGACGCCTCCAGCACCGCCCGGGCCAGGTGCCCCTTGGTGATGTAACCGGTGAGGCCGGCGATCACCCCGCGCGCGTCGCTGCGCCAGTGCGGCGCGAACAGGCCGGAGAACGCCGGTACGACGTAACAGCCGCCGTTGTCCTCGACGGTGCGGGCCAACTCCTCCACCTCCGGGGCGGCGGAGATCAGTCCCAGGTTGTCGCGCAGCCACTGGACCAGTGATCCGGTGACCGCGATCGCCCCCTCCAGGGCGTACGTCGCCGGCTGGTCGCCGATCCGGTACCCGACCGTGGTGAGCAGTCCGTGGCCGGAGACGACGGGCTCGGTGCCGGTGTTGAGTAGCAGGAAGCTGCCGGTCCCGTAGGTGCACTTCGCCTCGCCCGGCTCGAAGCAGGTCTGGCCGAACAGGGCCGCCTGCTGGTCGCCGAGGGCGCTGGCCACCGGTACGCCGTCGAGTACGCCGGTGGCCGTACCGTAGATCTCGGCGGAGGAGCGGACCTGCGGCAGCATCGCCGCGGGAATCCCCATCAGGTCCAGGATCTGCGGGTCCCAGTCCAGGGTGCGCAGGTCCATCAGGAGCGTACGGCTGGCGTTTGTCACGTCGGTGACGTGCTCACCGGTGAGCTTCCAGATCAGCCAGCTCTCCATGGTGCCGAAGAGCACCTCGCCGCGTTCGGCCCGCTCGCGCAGCCCGTCGACCTCGGCCAGCAGCCACATCAGCTTCGGCCCGGCGAAGTACGTGGCCAACGGCAGCCCCGTACGCGCCCGGAACCGGTGCTCTCCGTACGTCTCGTCCAGCCGGCGCAGCAGCGGGACCGTACGGGTGTCCTGCCAGACGATGGCGTTCGCCACCGGTCGTCCGGTGACGCGGTCCCAGACCAGGGTGGTCTCGCGCTGGTTGGTGATGCCGATCGCGGCCAGCCGTTCGGGGCCGATCGAGGCACCGGCGAGGGCCTCCCGGATCGTCCACTCGACGTTCTCCCAGATCTCCTCGGCGTCGTGCTCGACCCAGCCGGGCTGCGGGAAGAACTGCCGGTGCTCGCGCTGTGCCACGGAGATCGGGGTGCCGGTGGCATCGAAGACCATGCACCGGGAGGAGGTGGTGCCCTGGTCGATGGCGGCGACATACTGCTCGGTCACCGCCGCACCGTACCCGGAACGGGCCGGGGTGCGCACCGGCCAGGTCACGCACCGGACGGCGGCCGGGAAACCTAGGATGCGACCGTGCGCGACATCGCCGTCTTCAGCGGAAGTGCCCATCCCGAACTCGCCGCCGAGATCTGTGCTCACCTCGGCGTCCCCCTGCACCCGGTCCGGGTCTCCCGGTTCGCCAACGACTGCCTGGAGGTGCAGCTACAGGCCAACTGCCGGGAGCGGGACGTGTTCCTGATCCAGCCGCTGGTCCCGCCGGTGCAGGAGAACCTGGTCGAGCTGCTGCTCATGCTGGACGCGGCGCGTGGCGCCTCGGCCGGCCGGATCACCGTGGTCCTGCCGCACTACGCGTACGCGCGGTCGGACAAGAAGGACGCTCCCCGGATCAGCATCGGCGCCCGGCTGGTGGCGGACCTGCTGGTGGCGGCCGGCGCCGACCGGGTGCTCGCGCTGACCCTGCACTCGCCGCAGGTGCACGGTTTCTTCAGCGTGCCGGTGGACCACCTGCACGCGCTGCGTGAGCTGGCCGACCACTTCAAGCGCTACGACCTGTCCGAGACCGTGGTCGTCTCGCCCGACCTGGGCAACGCCAAGGAGGCGGCGGCCTTCGCCCGGATGCTCGGGACCCCGGTCGCGGCCGGCGCGAAGCAGCGGTTCAGCGACGACCGGGTGCAGATCAGCGCGGTGATCGGCGACGTGACCGACCGGGACGTGATCGTGCTCGACGACGAGATCGCCAAGGGCAGCACGATGGTCGAGCTGATGGACCACCTGCGGGACCTGAAGGTGCGTTCGATCCGGCTCGCCTGCACCCACGGGCTGTTCTCCGGCGACGCGTTGGAGCGGCTCAGCCAGCAGGACGGCGTACTCGAGGTGGTCTGCACCAACACGGTGCCGATCCCGCAGGCGAAGCGGGTGCCCAAGTTGCAGGTGCTGTCGGTGGCGCCGGCGCTGGCCGAGGCGATGCGGCGGATCCACAACGGGGAGTCGGTCAGCGCGCTGTTCAGCTGACCGCCGCCGGGTCGTCCGGGGGCAGGCTGGCGGTGATCCGTACGGTGGTGCCGGCCGGACCGGTCTGCACCGTGATCTCGTCGCTGAGCCGGCGGGCCAGCCACAGCCCCCAGCCCCCGATGGTGTCCGGCGGGGGTCTACGCCGGTCGTCCAGCCGGTCGGCGTCGATCCCGGTGCCGTGGTCGGAGATCTCGCACCCGATCGTCCCGGGCGCCCGCCAGAGCCGCAGCCAACCCCGGCCCCCGCCGTGCCGTACGGCGTTCGTGATCAGCTCGTTGACGACCAGCACGAAGTCGTCGAGGCGTTCGCCGGTGAGCCCCGACGCCTCGGCGGAGGCGGCGACGGAGTGCCGGACCTCGGTCACCCGGGCGCGGTCGAAGGTCTCGGTGAGCAGTGGGGGTGCGTCGATGGGCACCACCGTACGCGGAGTGCGGGGTGCGGTGCTGGTCATGGTCGGCTCGCCATCGATCGAAAGATGCTTTATGGCATTTCCACCCTACGTCAGGTTATGCCGCAACAGTCGCGCGCCCGACGGTGGCGCCCCACCGGATCGGCTCCCGCCGGGGGCGCTTCAGCGTGTTCACGGGACGTCGGGGGGATCGTCCCGGCCGCGTCGATGTGACATCGTCGGGTTCGTGCCGGAGAGACCGATCGAGCAGCCGGCGAGCGGCTTCCAGGTGCCCCTGTGGCGGGCGATCGCGGTTTTCCGGTTCGCCTCTCTCGGCTACGTCTTCGCCCTGGTGCTGATCAACCTGGGCGAGTACGCCCATCCGGCGGCGGCCGTACCGGTGCTGGCGTCGATGACCGCCTGGACGGTCTTCGCCAGCTACGCGTACGCCCGACCCGCCCGGCGACGCTGGCCGCTGCTCGTCGCCGACCTGCTGGTGGTGATGGCCGTACTCCTGGCCAGTGTCTGGGTCGCCGGGCAGGCCGCGCTCGCCTCGGGGGTACCCACCCTGGCCGTCGCCTGGCAGGGCGGACCGGTGCTCGCCTGGGCGGTCACCGGGGGTCGGCGGCGGGGCGCGATCGCGGCGTTGGTCCTCGGCGGCACGGACCTGCTGATGCGCGACGAGGTCATCCAGGCCACGGTGAACGGCGTGATCCTGATGCTGCTCGCCGGGATCGCCCTCGGGCACGTGGCCCGGCTCGCCGCGATCGCCGAGCAGAGCCTGCAACGGGCGACCGAGTTGGAGGCCGCGACCCGGGAACGGGAACGGCTGGCCCGTGGCATCCACGACTCGGTGCTCCAGGTGCTCGCCCTGGTCCAGCGGCGGGGCGCCCGGCTCGACGGCGAGGCCGGTGAGCTGGCCCGGCTGGCCGGTGAACAGGAGGCGGCCCTGCGGGCGCTGATCGCGACCCCGCCACCGACCCGGGCCGATGACACCGCCGAGGTTCCGGAGGCGGATCTGCGTACGGTCCTCGGCGGGTACGCCTCGACGACGGTCTCGGTGGCGATGCCGGCCACCCCCGTACGGCTGCCCGGTGTGCTGGCCCGTGAGGTCGGGGCGGCGACGGGTGCCGCCCTGGACAACGCCGCCCGGCACGGCGGCGGCCGGGCGTGGGTGCTCGTCGAGGAGGAGGCCGGCGTGGTGACCGTCTCGATCCGCGACGACGGCCCCGGCATTCCGGCCCAGCGGTTGGCGGAGGCCGCGCGGCAGGGACGGCTCGGGGTGGCGCAGTCGATCCGGGGCCGGATCGCGGCCCTCGGCGGCACGGTACGGATCACCACCGGCCCCGGCCAGGGGACCGAGATCGAACTCCGCATCCCGATCGGCTGACCAGTGGGGATCGGCATCGAGGTACGGCTCACGAAAAACGACACCATCTAGGGTGGGGGACATGAGTACGGGCACGCCGATCCGGGTGATGGTGGTCGACGACCATCCGATGTGGCGGGAGGGGGTGGCCCGCGACCTGACCGAGGCCGGTTACGCGGTCGTGGCCACCACCGGTGAGGGCCGCCAGGCGGTCCGGATCGCCGCCGCCGCCCGGCCCGACGTGGTGGTACTCGACCTCCAGTTGCCGGACATCTCCGGTGTCGAGGTGATCGACGGGCTGGTCGGCGCGGTGCCGGGCGTACGGGTTCTGATGCTCTCGGCCAGCGGTGAGCAGCAGAGCGTGCTCGACGCGGTCAAGGCCGGTGCCAGCGGTTACCTGGTCAAGTCGGCCGCCCCGGAGGAGTTCCTGGAGGCGGTACGGCGTACCGCCGCCGGCGACACCGTGTTCACCCCGGGGCTGGCCGGTCTGGTGCTCGGTGAGTACCGCCGGCTCGCCGCGGTCCCCGATCCGGTCGAGGACGACGGCACACCACGGCTCACCGAGCGGGAGACCGAGGTGCTCCGGCTGGTCGCCAAGGGGCTGTCGTACAAGCAGATCGCCGAGCGGCTGGGCCTGTCGCACCGTACGGTGCAGAACCACGTACAGAACACGCTCGGCAAGCTCCAGTTGCACAACCGGGTCGAGTTGACCCGCTACGCCATCGAGCAGGGCCTCGACAACTGAACGACGGACAACCGGCCCGGTTCGTCACGGGTCCGGTGTTCGTCGGAGAGTTGGTCGGTCAGGGCGGTGGCTGGGTCAGGCCGGGTTCCCGGTCGCCGGGCGGCTCGGTCTCGTGGATGGCCAGTTCCTCGGCGGTCGGCCCGCCGCCGGCCGACCCCGCGTCGGCGGCGATCGCGTCGGTCTCGGTGTCGTCGCGGCTGCCCTCGTCCGGCTCCACCAGCCGACCCACGATCGGCTGGGTCGGCCCGCCCAGATTGCCGTGATCGTAGATCGACACCGCGGAGGCCGGGTCCGAGCTGGGGCCTGGATCGATCACGTCCGCGTCGAACTGGGCCTGGGCGGCGGCCTCGTCGCTGTCCGCCTCGCGCGCGATCGCCGGGTCGACCGGTCCGGCGAGCGGGTCGTCGATCGGAGGTTCGGGCTGTTCGCGCCCGATCTTGTAGTCCACCGACTCGCCGTCGAGCTGTTCCTGGGCGGTGTTCCCGAACCGGTCGACCGCCTGCGGCACGTCGGCCGGTAGCGCGGCGGGCTGTGGACCGTCCGCCTCCCGGCCCGTGTTGACGTCGTCCCCGGCGGTCGAGTCGTCGTCGGCGGTGCCGGGCAGGCCCTCGGCCTCCGGGTCGGACAGGGGTACGGGGTAGTCGTCATCACGCATACCGAGGGAACTACCCGTTGCCCCACGGGCATAACCGGCGACCGGTGTCCGGGTGTCCCGGCACCGTGACCGTCTGACTGGTTCGTCCCGACGAACCCGCCCGACCCGTTCCCCGTCCCAATCCATAGTGGACTCCTGGTCGACGAGCGCGGTCGGGCGGTGACGGTGCGGGCGAACCCTGTCGGTGATCGGCACCCGTGTGCCGCGCCGGGCACGACGGGTGCTTCGTGCCGATCCCGCGCCGCGGGTGCGGCACGGGGCGGACGGGGTCGCCGACCGGTTCGGGCGCTCCCGTCCGATCGTCCGGGTACGCCGAGCGCTGGGCGTACCCGGCCGTCGGGGGCCACCGGCCCGAGTTGCAGGTTTCGGCTCCGCCGGGCCCGGTTAACGGGAGACTCTGTTCGAAAGCCTGTTGGCCCAGTCACCCGTTCGGCGTGCCCGCCACCGGGAGACCGCCCCGGCCAGTCTGCCGCTGGTCCGGCCACCCTCGATGGAGGTGACCCGATGCGTGTCGGCCTCGTCCGCGCACACGCTGGCCCACCCGGCCCGTCCAGTACGGCGACCGGTACCCAGCAGCATGTGGCGCGGGTAGCCGCCGAACTCAGCGGCCGGGGTCACGACGTACGGGTCTACGAACGGCGGGAGGATCCGGAGCTGCCGGACACCACCGACGCCGACGGTTACCGGGTGGAGCGGGTGCCGGTCGGCCCGTCGACCCGCGCCCCGACCGCCAGCCTGGTGCCGCACGTCTCCGAGTTCGGGCGCTGGTTGATCGAACACTGGTCCGCCGACTGGGCCCCGGACGTGGTGCACGGCCACTTCTGGATCGGCGGCCTGGCGGCGGCGAACGCCGTACGGGAGACCAGGATTCCGGTCGTACAGACCTTCCACTCGCTCGGTGCCGAGCAACTGCGCCACCTCGGCCGGGAGTACGCCGGACCGGGGGAGCGGATCGCCCTGGAACGCGCGCTGACCCGGGCGGTCGACCTGGCGGTGGCCCAGTCGACCGACGAGGTGGACGAGCTGACCCGGATGGGCCTGGACCGGGCGGCGGTCACGGTGGTCCCCGCCGGTGTCGACGTCGACCGGTTCACCCCCGACGGCGAGGCGGCCCCGCGCGGGCGCCGGTCCCGGATCCTCTCCGTCGGCGGCCTGTCGGCCGGACACGGACAGGAGGACCTGATCCGGGCGCTGCGCCTGGTCGGCGACGCCGAACTGATCATCCTCGGTGGCCCGCCGGGGGACGCGCTCGACCACGATCCCGACGCCCGCCGGATCCGGGAACTGGCGGCGCAGAACGGCGTCGGCGACCGGGTGCTCCTGATCGGTGACGTGCCGCACGTACGGATGCCGGCCTGGTACCGCTCCGCCGACGTGGTCGCCTGCACCCAGCGGTACGCCGCCGCCGGGCGGGTGCCGCTGGAGGCGATGGCGTGCGGGGTGCCGGTCGTCGGCTACGCCCTGGGCGGCATCGCCGACACCGTGGTGGACGAGGTCACCGGACGTCTCGTCCCGGCCGGTGACGTACGCGGGCTCGGGGTGACCCTGCGCCGGCTGCTCACCGACGACGCCCGGCGGTTCGCGTACGGGCACGCGGCGGTGGACCGGGTGCGGTGCAGCTACACCTGGGAACGGACCGCAGGCGCTTTGGAGCGGGTCTACGAGAAGGTGGTACGCCGCCGCAACCCCGACGCCGAGCTGTAGGGCCGGCAGGGGCTACACGGGCACCCGGGGCGGGTGCCGGACGGTGGTGGCGGCGCGCTGGTGCTGCGGTTCGGCGTACCGGGTCAGGCCGACCACCGTGGCGAGGGTGAGCAGGAAACCGAGCCCGGCCAACCACTCCCGCCCCGGCCAGATCCGGTCACCGAGCAGCAGCAGCCCGACCACCGCGGCCGGCAGCGCCCCGGCGGCGTCCATCGCGGCGACCGCGGCGGTCGTCGAACCCCGCTGCATGGCCAGCCCGAGCAGGAGCTGACCGACGATCGAGTGCGCGATCAGCAGGTAGAACAACGGGTCGCGGACGCACGCGGCGAACGACTCCGCCGAGGCCAACGGTCGGGCGGACACCGCCGCCGCGGAGAACGCCAGCCCGGCCAGCGCGCCCAGCGCCACCGAACCCGGCGCGCCGTGCAGGCGTACCGCGAAGAAACCGAGCGCACCGATCAGGCCGAGGGTCGCGACCAGGGCGACCACCGCCGTCGGGCCGAGCGGCCGGGAGTGCGCCGGCCTCGCGGCCAGCACCAGGGCGGTGATCCCGACCAGGAGCAGCACCAGCAGGACCACCTCGGTCACCGGCAGCCGCCAGTTGAGCAGCAGCACCCCGAGCAGCGCGGTGACACCCAGCCCGGCCGCCACCGCGGCCTGGACCAGGAACAGTGGCAGGTCCCGCCGGGCCAGGAAGGCGAGCACGAAACCGAGCACCTGGCAGCCGAGCCCCAGCAGGTACGTCCGCTGGCAGGCCAGGCGCAGCAGCAGACCCGGATCGAAGCTGTGGTGGACGGTGGTCCGCGCGGCGGCCACCGACTGGAGCAGGTTGGCGACACCGTAGGCGATGATCATGCCCGCCAGGAAGCACCAGCCCGCAGAAGCCATCCGGCGAGGATAGAGGTTCCCGCCCCGAGCCGCCGATCGGCCCGCGACGGTGGACAAGGGGCGGGAAGACGCCTAGCCGAGGCGCTGGAGCAGGTCCTCGTGCAGGAGCCCGTTGCTGGCCACGGCGCTGCCCCCGGCCGGACCCGGACGCCCGGCGAGGTCGGTGAAGGTGCCGCCGGCCTCGGTGACGATGGGAATCAGGGCGGCCAGATCCCAGAGCGACAGCTCCGGTTCGACCATGATGTCGACCGCTCCCTCGGCGACCAGCATGTAGCCGTAGAAGTCGCCGTACGCGCGGCTGCGCCACCCACCCTGGATGAGGTCCAGCATCGCCGGCAGGCGCCCGTTCTCGGCCCAACCGTCGAGCGACGAGTAGCAGACGCTCGCGTCGGCGAGTCGCCGTACGCCGGAGACCTTGATCGGGGTGGCCGCGGCGGTGTGCCGCCCGGCGTACGCCCCGTGGCCGGTGGCGGCCCACCAGCGGCGCCCCAGGGCCGGTGCGGACACCAGCCCGACAACCGGCTGGTCCCCCTCCATCAGGGCGATCAGGGTGGCCCAGATCGGCACCCCCCGGACGAAGTTCTTGGTGCCGTCGATCGGATCGATCACCCACTGCCGGGTGCCGGAGCCGGCGGACGGCGCGGCGCTGCCGTACTCCTCGCCGATGACGCCGTCGCGGGGGCGGGTACGGGCCAGGGTGGCCCGGATCGCCCGCTCGACCGCCTGGTCCGCGTCCGTCACCGGGGTCAGGTCCGGCTTCGACTCCACGTGCAGGTCGTGTGCTCGGAACCGGGCCGTCGAGATCGAGTCCGCGGTGTCGGCGAGCACGTGGGCGAGGGACAGATCATCCGCATACCGGGCCATGGCCGGAAAGGTAGCGGAGTTCGGGGGGCGACGCGATCAAGGACCCACCCTCCGCGTGGCGCGGGCCACCCGGTCCGCGTGGGTCGCCGACGACGGGCTACTCGGTCTCGCCGGCCCGGGACGCCAGCAACCGGCGGTACGACGCCAGCCGGCGCGCGTCGGCGTGTCCGGCGGCCACCCAGGCGGGCAGCGCGCACTCGGCGTCGGTGGCGGTGTGCTCGCAGTTGGGCGGGCAGTCCACCGTCCCCTCGACCAGGTCGGCGAAGCCGTGCAGGAGGCTGTCGGCGGAGACGTGGGCGAGCCCGAAGCTCCGGATCCCCGGTGTGTCGATGATCCATCCGGCGCCGACGTCCCTACCGGGCTTGATTTCCTCGCCGCCCGACACGACGCCGGATTCGACCAGCCCCGGCTCGCCGCCGTCCGTCTCACCGCCGGAGGCGTCCGGCTCGGCGTCGATGCCGGAGTCGGGGGCTGCCGCGGTCGGCAGCGGAGGCAGGTGCAGCGCCACGGCACTGGTCGAGGTGTGTCGGCCCCGGCCGACCGCGCTGACCACACCGACCGCGCGGTCGGCGTCCGGGACCAGCCGGTTGACCAGGGTCGACTTGCCCACCCCGGAGTGACCGACCATCACCGACACCCGGTCGCCGAGCAGGCGGCGCAGCTCGGCCAGGTCGGAGTCGGGCCGGACCAGGACGTGCCGCAGGTCCAGCTCGGCGTAGTAGTCGAGCACCTCCTCCGGCCCGGCCAGGTCCGACTTGGTCAGGCAGAGCAGCGGCTCGACGTCCGCGTCGTACGCGGCGACCAGGCACCGGTCGATGAACCCGGTACGCGGTGGCGGGTCGGCCAGCGAGCTGACGATCACGAGCTGGTCGGCGTTGGCCACCACGACCCGTTCGAGCCGGCCCTCGGGGGTGGTGTCGTCGTCGTCGGCGGTACGCCGCAGCACCGACCTGCGTTCGGCGATCCGGACGATCCGGGCCAGCGCCCCGTCCCGGCCGGTGGTCTCCCCGACTAGGAAGACCCGGTCGCCGACCACCACCGACTTGCGGCCCAGTTCCCGGGCCCGCATCGCGGTGACCATGGGGGCGGCGGCCGATCCGTCGTTCGGCCCGTGCCGCCCGTCGTCGTCCTCGGAGAGCACACAGATGTAGCGGCCCCGAGCGACGGTGACCACGAACGCGGGTACGGCGTCGTCGTGCGCGGGCCGGGTGCGGGTACGGGGGCGCGACGAACGGCCCGGCCGGATCCGGACGTCCTCCTCGCGGTACTCCCGCCGTTTGCCGGTCAGCTCAGCCCCCTCGTTCGGTGCCGCGTCCGCGCCCTTCGCGGAGCGGATCGGGGGTCGGCTGTCACGCGTTCTCGTCGCCGGCCACCATCGCTGACCATAGTGCCGGGAACTCCGGCAGGGTTTTCGAGGTACACCCCACGTCGTCCAGTTCGATCCCGGCGACGGTCAGCCCGATCACGGCGGCGGCGTGCGCCATCCGGTGGTCGGCGTAGGTCCGGAAGGTCCCCCCGTGCAGCGGTCGGGGGTGGATCTCCAGGCCGTCGGGGGATTCGACGACGTGCGCGCCGAGGCTGGTCAGCTCGTTGGCCAGGGCGGCCAGCCGGTCGGTCTCGTGGCCCCGGATGTGTCCGACCCCGCGCAGCCGGGACGGGCCGTCCGCCAGGGCCGCGAGCGCGGACAGCACCGGGGTCAGCTCGCTGACGTCGGAGAGGTCCGCGTCGATGCCGCGGATCACCCCGGTGCCGCGTACGGTCAGCCCGTCGGTGTCCAGCGTGACCTCGCCGCCCATCCGGCGCAGCAGCGTACGGAGGGTGTCGACCGGTTGCAGGCTGCTGTGCGGCCAGTCGGTCAGGGTCACCGAGCCGCCGGTGACCAGGGCTGCGGCGAAGAACGGCACCGCACCGGAGAGGTCCGGCTCGATGTCCCAGCCGCGACCGGACAGGCGCCCCGGCTCGACCACCCAGACGTCCGGCGTGGTGTCGTCGACCCCGGCCCCGGCCGCGCGCAGCATCTGCACGGTCATCCGCAGGTGGGGGGCGGACGGGACCGGCGGGCCGACGTGGCGCACGGTGATGCCGTTGGTGAACCGGGGTGCGGCGAGCAGCAACCCCGAGACGAACTGGCTGGAGGCCGAGGCGTCGATGACCACCTCGCCGCCGGCCACCTCGCCGACGCCGTGCACGGTCAGCGGCAGCCGGTCCCCGGGGGCGGCGTCGATCCGTACGCCGATGTGGCGCAGCGCGTCGAGCAGCGGGCCGACCGGGCGGGTCCGGGCGTGCGGGTCGCCGTCGAAGGTGACCGGACCGTGGGCCAGCCCGGCGACGGCCGGTGCGAACCGCATGATGGTGCCGGCCAGGCCGATGTCGACGTGGGCCGGTCCGCGCAGCGGGTTCGGCCGGACCAGCCAGCGTTCCTCGTCGACGGTCGACACCTGGGTGCCGAGGGCGCGCAGCCCGGCGGCCATCAGTTCGGTGTCGCGGGCCCGCAGCGGCCGGCGGAGGGTGGACGAGCCGACCGCGACGGCGCTCAGTACGAGGGCACGCGCGGTCATCGACTTGGACCCGGGCAGGGTGAGCGTCGTCACCACCGGGTCGGTCGCGGTCGGCGCGCTCCACGGCTGGGTGGGACGGGTCGCGGTCAGGTTTGCCACCCGTACATTCTGCCGCGCCGGGTGGCTGCGCCGGACTCGGCGGTCCGGGCGCTCCCGCTTGCCGGGACGGCCGGAATTCGGGTTGATCTCCGCTGGCCGCCCGATTGATCTCGGTGCGGTAGCAGGTTGATCTCGGGGGCGGCCGGCGACCGGCTCCAGGGGCTAGCGTTGGGGTCATGTGTGGGAGGTACGCGACGACCCGCAGCGCGGCTGACCTGAGCCAGCTCTTCGAGTCGTTCGACGAGACGGGCGGCCGGCTCGACGCGGACTACAACGTGGCGCCGACCGATCCGGTGCCGATCGTCCGGATGTCCGCCACCGCCGGCCCGGCCGACGACCGCTCCGCCGGTGCCGACCTCCGGGACCGGGACAACCAGGCCGACCCCGACGTGGCGGATGACCGGGCCGACGGCACCGGCGACGCTCCGGCCGCCCGGCGCCGGGCGCTCTCGGTCGCCCGGTGGGGACTCGTGCCGGCCTGGGCGAAGGACGCCCGGGGCGGCGCTCGCATGATCAACGCTCGGGCGGAGACGGTCGCCACCACCAACGCGTACGCGCGGTCGTTCGCCCGGCGCCGCTGCCTCGTCCCGGCCGACGGCTGGTACGAGTGGGTACGCGGTGACGGCGGCACCAAGCAGCCGTACTTCATGACTCCCGCCGACGGCGGCGTGCTGGCCCTCGCCGGCCTCTGGTCGGTCTGGAAGGGTCCGGACGGCCCACTGTTGAGCTGCAGCGTGATCACCACCGCTGCGGTCGGTGAGCTGGCCGACGTACACGACCGGATGCCGTTGCTGCTCGCGCCGGAGCGCTGGGACGACTGGCTCGACGGCGGGGACTCGGCGGAACGTCTGCTCGCGCCGCCGTCGGCGCAGATGCTCGCCGGAATCGAGATCCGTCCGGTCGGCCGGGGCGTCGGCGACGTCCGCAACGACGGCCCCGAACTCGTCGCCCGGGTCAGCGCACCCCCATTGCGTACGGACCCGGCCGCGCCCGACGAATTGACGCTTTTCTGAGCGTCGCCCGCCACATTGGCGCGTGCTGATTTGCCAGAGTTAGGGGTGAATCGTCGCCCTGGACTTCGCGCAGGTTCCCGGCAAACCCTTGTCTCCGCCCGCAATAGTGCGATAGAACACAGCGCCGGCAGTGGGTACGGATTCGCACCGGGCGGGTGAGGCCCACCGATCATGCCGGTCCCACGGGGGAGGTGGGTGGATGACACGGGCGCGGATGCCACGCCCGCACGAGGTTGCCGCAGCACGGCGTGACCCGCGATTGTTGCGGGCAGTGGCGGAGCGGCAACTTGACGATGCCTGGCGTACCAGGGGCGTATGCCAGAGCGTGGACCCGGAAACATTTTTTCCGGCACCGAGTGAACCGGCCGATGCGGCAGTTGCGCTTTGCCGTACCTGCGATGTCCAGGGGGCCTGTCTGGCCTGGGCGTTGGAGGTGGGCGACTGCCACGGCGTATGGGGCGGCACCACGCCCCGGGAACGCAGGGCCATGCTGGTCGCCTGGCGGGGTCAGGTGCAGCGTGATCCGGACGCGGTGGTGGACGACGGCGGGCCGCCGGTGAGAGACCGGCTGCTGACGCTGGTGCCATTGAGCCGTTGAGCTGACGACCGGGCGGGCCGGCGCGGTTCCGGCGGGGAGCAGAATGACCGGGTGCTCCACGGTGACCAGGTTGTTGATACCCCGAGAGGGCCCGCGCGGGTCGAGGTCGACCCGCCCGACGCCGGCTCGCCCGTCAGTCTGCTGATGCTCGGACATGGTGCAGGCGGTGGCGTGGACGCTCCCGACCTGATCGCTCTGCGTGATCGGGCGGGGGCGTCCGGTGTTCTTGTGGCGCGAATCACCCAGCCGTACCGGGTCGCCGGGCGGCGGGCTCCGGCACCCGCGGGGCACCTCGACGAGGCCTGGACGGCGGTGGTCGCCGTGCTGGCGGATCGGTATCCGGGGCTGCCGCTGGTGGTCGGCGGGCGGTCCAGCGGTGCCCGGGTGGCCTGCCGGACGTCGGTGGCGACCGGTGCGGCCGGAATCGTGGCGCTCGCCTTCCCGCTCCATCCGCCGGGTCGGCCCGAGCGGTCCCGTGCGGCCGAGCTGCTGACCGGGCTGCCCACGCTGGTGCTCAACGGGGATCGGGATCCGTTCGGACTCCCGCCCGCCACCGCCGGGGTGAGCGTGCTCGTACGCCCCGGCGAGGGGCATGACCTGCGCCGGGATCCGGCCGGTACGGCGTCGCTCGCGGTGACCTGGCTGCGGGAGCGGGGTTGGGCCCGCTGACGGGCGTACCAGTGGTCATTCTGACCGGCTGCTGACCCGGAACCGGACCGTTTCCCCGGCCTGGGGAGATCGTTGCTTCTCATGATGCCGGACACCCGAGGGGACAGCAGCAGTACGTAGGACGAGGGCTCGGCATCATCCTCCCAGGCCCTTCCTGGTCCCAGTCGTGGACGGCCCCAGCCACGGGTTGCCGGCCGGGACCAGGGATGGGGCCGGGATCACCGGAATGCCCCACCGGTCGCCCAGCGTTACAACCTCCGGAAGCTACTCAGCGCGAGGGGGTTGACCGGTGCCGACCGAAACACGGAATCCGCAGCGCGCCGAACACCACACGGGCCCACATCGCCCGGTGGGTGCCCGAGGTGTGGGACGAGCGACACGCGAACTGCGCACGGTGAGCACCAGCACGGCCGGAACCCGATCTACGGGCCCCGAATTCCGCGTATCCTCGGCGGGAAAGTCGACTGGTTCCGTGGCGTCGTTGGCGCCGTCGGGGCTGGTCCTGAGCACGTCCCGGCCGTCCGTCTCCGGCCGCTACCGGGACGCGCAACCGAGGCGGGGGGATGTGCGGTTGACACAACCGGACAAGGCGACGGACGAGCGTCGGGCGCGGTTCGAGCGCGACGCCCTGCCGTTCGTCGACCAGCTCTACGCCGCCGGCCTGCGGATGACCCGTAATCCGGCCGATGCGGAGGATCTGGTCCAGGAGACCTTTTTGAAGGCGTATGCGGCCTTCCACCAGTTCGAAGAGGGCACCAACCTCAAGGCCTGGCTCTACCGCATCCTGACCAACACCTACATCAACTCGTACCGGCGCCGGCAGCGTCAGCCGATCCAGGCGCCGACCGAGGAGATCACCGACTGGCAGTTGGCCGAGGCGGAGTCGCACACCTCCAGTGGCCTGCGGTCCGCCGAGACCGAGGCACTGGACCGGTTGCCGGACAGCGACGTCAAGCAGGCGTTGCAGCAGTTGCCGGAGGAATTCAGGCTGGCCGTCTATCTGGCTGATGTCGAGGGCTTCTCCTACAAGGAGGTCGCGGACATCATGGGAACGCCCATCGGTACGGTAATGTCCCGGCTGCACCGGGGTCGGCGCAATCTGCGCAAGCTGCTCGAGCGTTACGCCGCAGACCGGGGCTTCCATGCGGCGGCGACGTCCAAGGACTCCGCCGCAGCCGGCCGGGAGGTGTAGGACCGTGAGTTGCGGTGAACCGCACGAGACCGATTGTCGTGAGGTGCTTGCCGAGGTCTATCTGTACCTCGACCTGGAATGCGCCGACGAGCGACGGAATCTGATTCGCGACCATCTCGACGATTGCACGGGATGCCTGCGCGAGTACGGCATCGAGCAGGAGGTGAAGGCGCTGGTCGCCCGCTGCTGCGGCAACGAGACCGCGCCGACGGAGTTGCGCGAGCGGCTTCGGCTCCGCCTCACCGAGTTGGTCTTCGAGACCGACCAGTCCCGCGAATACCTGCCGGACTGACCCACCCGACCCCGGAGCCTGCCGCCCGGGGGATCGGCCACCCGCCAGACCCGTACGCATCGACGTTGTGGTCCCGCGCGGGCCCTGGTTCAGGGCCCGCCGCGGGACCGCCGAGCATCTCCGCCGGGCGGCGTCGAGCTTCGGTCAGGAGTTGGGGCGCTTGCCGTGGTTGGCGGCGCTCTTCTTCCGAGCCTTCTTCTTGCGAGACTTCTTCGCCATGCTGGCCTCCCGTCGGACAGGTTCTCCCGGGACCGGGAGTTGACCCGATGATGTTAGTCCGCCCCGCCGTGGCCCCGGCGCGGGCCGCCGCATGATTGGATACCGTTCGCAGCAACACCGCGTCGACGAGGGAGGGCCACACCATGGCCGAGGAGATTCGCGCCGAGATGGTGGCGAACGTCTGGAAGGTCGTCGCCACCGCTGGCGACACCGTTTCCGAGGGCGACACGCTGGTGATTCTCGAGTCGATGAAGATGGAGATCCCGGTCATCGCGGAGTCCGACGGCGTGCTCAGCCAGCTCGCGGTCAACGAGGGCGACGTGGTGCAGGACGGTGACCTGATCGCGGTCATCGAATGACGGATCTGCTCGTCCGGCCCGCGGTGTCGGCGGACTTCCCGGTGATCGCCGAGCTGACCGTGGCGGCGTACCGGGCGAGCGGGCAGCTCAACAGCGAGCACGACTACGCCAGCACGCTGAACGACGTTGCCGGGCGGGCGGCCGAGGGCGAGCTGCTGGTCGCCGTCGACACCCGTACCGACCGGGTGGTGGGGTCGGTGCTGTTCGTGCTGCCCGGCACCCCGTACGCGGAGGTCTCAAGCCCCGGTGAGGCGGAGTTCCGGATGCTGGCGGTCGATCCGGCGGCCCAGGGACGGGGCGTCGGCGAGCTGCTCGCCCGGACCTGTCTGACCCGCGCCACCGAGCTGGGTTTCGGTGCCGTGGTGATCTGCGTACGCGACTTCGTGGCGGGCGCCCGGCGCCTCTACGCCCGGCTGGGATTCGTCCGGATCCCCGAGCGGGACTGGGCCCCGGCCGCCGGGGTGGACCTGCTGGCCCTGCGCCTGGAACTGGCCCCGTCGACCGCCCCCACCGCAACCGCCTGACCGTCCTGCCGCCCGGCGGGTCCCGTCGGGCGGTGACGAGCGCCGGTTACGGCGTGCCGTCGATCCGGTCGAGCAGTTCGTGGGCGATCTCCAGCGCGAGTTCGCGCCGCTGCGCGTCGGTGATCTCCGGGCTGCGGATCGCGAACCAACTGCTGTGTACGGCGAACAGCGCGAGCGTGGCCCGCAGCTGTGCGGTCGGTGAGTCCTGTGGCCAGGCCAGCACCGTGGCGAGTTGGAGCAGGCGCTCCCGCATCATCTGCCCGGCCGGCAGGCTCTTGAGCACGGTCTGGTTCTGGTCGAAGAACCGCATCACCGAGTGCCCGGTGCTGCCGAAGAACTCGTCGGCGTAGCGGCTGAGCAGTTCCCGCCGCCGTGCCGCCACGTCGACCGGCGGCTCCGCACCCATTTTGATCAGTCCGTCGAGCCGGTCGAGCCGGTCCTCGACGAAGCTGTTGACGATGTCGTCCTTGCTCTTGAAGTGGTAGTAGAGGGCGGCCTTGGTCACGCCCAGTCGTTCCGCGATCTCGCGCAGCGAGGTCTTCTCGTAGCCCTGCTCGGTGAAGAGCTCCAGCGCGACCGACTGGATGCGGGCCCTGGTGTTGCCTGTGTTCTCAGACACCCGACCCCCGCATGTCGAATTGGCTTGACTGGACCTGGGCGCCAGCTTACCGTACGGCTAGTAAGGGCGCTAGCCGGCCGGCAAGTAAGTTGGTTACAGCTCAGGGGGAGCTTACCGATGACCACAACCGAGCAGGCGGTGGCACGACCGAACATCCGGGTCGTGCTCACCGGTCTCATGATCGCGATGATGCTCGCGATGCTCGACAACATGATCGTCAGCACCGCACTGCCCCGGATCGTGGGCGAGTTCGGCGGGCTGAACCACTTCACCTGGGTAGTGACGGCGTACGTGCTCGGCACCACCGTCTCGACGCCGATCTGGGGCAAGCTCGGCGACCTGTACGGCCGCAAGGCCGTCTTCCTCACCTCGATCGTGATCTTCCTGATCGGCTCCGCGCTCTGCGGCATGGCCGGCTCACCGATGTTCGGTGGCGCCAAGGACGGCATGATCCAGCTCATCGCGTTCCGGGCCATCCAGGGCCTCGGGGCCGGCGGTCTGATGGTCGGCGTGATGGCCATCATCGGTGACCTGGTGCCGCCCCGCGAGCGCGGTCGCTACCAGGGCCTGATGGCCGGCATCATGGCCATCGCCATGGTTGCCGGGCCGCTGGTCGGCGGCTTCATCACCGACAACCTCTCCTGGCGCTGGGCGTTCTACGTGAACCTGCCGCTGGGCGGCCTCGCGCTGATCGTGCTGATCACCCGGATGCACCTGCCGAAGTACCGCACCGAGCACCGGATCGACTGGCTCGGCGCGGCCCTGCTGTCGGTCGGCATCACCGCGATCGTGCTGATCACCACCTGGGGCGGCAACGAGTACGACTGGACCTCGCCGCAGATCCTCGGCCTCGCCGCACTGGCCGTGGTCACCCTGGCGGTCTTCGCCGTGGTGGAACGGCGGGTGCAGGAGCCGATCCTGCCGCTGAACCTCTTCACCAACCGCAACTTCGCGGTCATCTCGGCGGTCGGCTTCCTGCTCGGCTTCGCCATGTTCGGCGCGATGAACTTCCTGCCGCTGTTCCAGCAGACCGTGCAGGGTGCCTCGGCGACCAACAGCGGCCTGCTGCTGCTCCCGCTGATGTTCGGCATGCTGGTCGTCTCGATCATCGCCGGTCGGATGATCACCAAGACCGGTAGGTACCGGATCTACCCGATCATCGGCGGGGTCGCGATGACCGCCGGCATGGCGCTGCTGATGATGATCGACGTACACACCAGCAAGACCGTGCTGTCGCTCTACATGGTCGTACTCGGCGTCGGCATGGGCTTCCTGATGCAGACCTCGATGCTGATCGCACAGAACAGCGTCGAGCAGAAGGACCTCGGCGCGGCCAGCGGTGCGGCGACCTTCTTCCGGTCGATCGGTGGCTCGTTCGGCATCTCGCTGTTCGGCGCCGTGTTCGCCAACCGGCTGCACGACAGCCTCTCCGACCGGCTCGGTGCCCAGGCCGCGGACCAGCTCACCAGCGGCGGCGGGGGCGGGGTGGACCCGGCCAAGCTGGGCGACCTGGCGCCGAACGTACGCGACGGGGTGCTCGGCGGGCTGGCGGACTCGATCTCCGGCGTCTTCACCTGGGCGGTCTTCTTCGCCGCCGCGGTCGCGGTGCTCGCCTGGTTCATCAAGGAGATCCCGCTGCGCGACAGCAACGCCCCGACCGACGGAACCCCGGAGGAGCAGGCCGAGACGGCTCTGGCCAACGCCCCGGTGCACTGACCTGTCCCGTACGAACGCGCCGGTCCCGCGGTCAACGGGGCCGGCGCGTTCGTGTCCACGTCAGGGGCGGGGGCGGCGCAGGTGGTGCCAGAGCCGGGACAGCCAGCGGTACGGGCGGGCGGCGGGGGTCTCGGTGGCCAGGATCGTGCGTGCGGTGGCCCGGGTGTCCGGGTCTATCTCGGGGGTGGCCAGGACCAGTTGGGCCAGGGAGCGGGCGATCGAGACGGGGCGCTGCCGGGCCACGGTGACACTGTCGGCGAGCCGTTCGGCGGCGATCGCGGCCACGTCGGCGCGGACCGCCGGATCGACCCAGGCCGCGGTGACCAGCGCGCAGAGCGCCGCCTCGGTGACCCAGTCCTCGACCCCCCAGACCAGGTCGACCAGGACCCGGCGCCGGGTCGAGTCGGCCCACGGTTCGTCGGTGCGGTGGTGCAGCAGCCCGAGGCAGGCCCAGACCTGCACGCACCGTACCCAGAGGGTCGGGTCGTGTTCTGCCAACGTCCGGCCCAGCGGGGTGGCCGGTGGCGCGGGCGGGTGCACCAGGAGCCC
This sequence comes from Micromonospora sp. NBC_01796, assembly GCF_035917455.1. Taxonomy (NCBI): domain Bacteria; kingdom Bacillati; phylum Actinomycetota; class Actinomycetes; order Micromonosporales; family Micromonosporaceae; genus Micromonospora; species Micromonospora sp. NBC_01796. The sequence goes on from NZ_CP109078.1 coordinate 3,991,313, forward strand.
GAGCAGGTCGTCGACCTCCAGGGTGGCCAGGCCGACCGCGGCGTCGTACGCGGCCGGCGGGTGCGGCCAGGCCGGGTGAGCGAGCTGGCGGATCCGGTCGACGGCGGTGGGTGACGGTGCCGGCAGCGCCGGTACGGCGATCGTGCCCTGGTAGCTCCAGAGCCGTCGGGCCGACGACCGTCGGGGCTCCCGGATGTCCGGGGCGGCCACCTCGGCCACCTCCACGGCCAACCCCGGTACGGCAGCGGCCACCGCCCGCATCGCGCTCGGCGGCTCCAGCCCGCTGAGCCGCAACTGCCCGCCCCGTACCGGGCCCTCGTCGGCCAGCACCTGCCGGAGCACGTTGGTGACCGCCTCGCCGGCCGCCGGGATCTGCCCCAGCCAGGGCTGCCCCTGGCAGCACTCGGCCAGGTCGCCGTGCTCGTGGGTGTCGTCCGGGTGGTCGCGGCGGAAGTCGGCCAGCGCCACCAGGTGTGCGAGGCGGCCGTCGCGCTGGTAGCGGAGCCGGTGACCGGTGTGCACCGCGCAGTCGAAGGTGGGATCCCGCAGCAGGGCCCGGTCGATCCAGCCGAGTGCCTCGTCCAGGCGCCCGTGGTCGGCCAGGGTGCCGGCGATGTCGGCGTACACGGAGAGGTCGTCGGGGTCGTGGTCGACGGCCCGGTTCAGCGCGGCGAGCGCCTCGGCGGTGCGCCCGGCGCTGCGGTAGGCGTAACCGAGCCACACCTCGGCGAGCTTCGACGGCATGATCCGGGCCCCGGCGTCCGCCCAGGTCACCGCCTGGTCGATCGCCCCGACCCGGCGGGCCAGCGCGGACGCCGCGCCGAGCAGCAGGCCGTGGTCCGGGTACGTGTCGATCGCGTGCCGGGCCAGCAACAGGTACGGCCGCAGCGGCTCCCGTTCGTCCTCGTCGACCGGGTCGGCGACGGCGGCGCAGATCTGCATCAGCAGCCGGGCGATCTGCTCCGGGTCGAGCAGGGCCGGCAGTTCGGGGGTGCTGACCCAGGGCACCCCGGCCCAGTCGGCGCCCGGGGCGTGCGCGGTCGCGGCGGCGAGCAGTTCGAGACCCTCGTCGGGTTTGCCGGTGGCGGCGAGCAGGTGGGCGCGGGCCACCACGGCACCGATGAACGGGTGGTGGTCGAGCGGGAAGAGGTCCACCCCGCCCTCGCTGCGGGCCGCCAGCCGGGCGAGGACCTCGTGCACCTCGGGCATCGTCGGCGCGTACGCGAGCGCGCCCGCGAGGTGCCCGGCCGCGTGCCGCAGGTCGCCCTCGTCCAGGGCCAGTCGGGCCAACGCCAACTCCCCCTCGGCCGACAGCCGTGGGTCGTCCATTCCCTCGGACACTCCCTCGGACACGGTGTCGGCCTCTCGTCGCGCGTTCGTTCCCCCCTGGGTCGGGAAGCCTAAAGCATGATCGGGAGAGGCGGTGATTATCTGCTCGATACTGCTTGCTTGATTGCTCCTACGCTTATCTTCGTGCAAGACTGAGCATGAAACGCGCGGCAATCGCGCATGATGGGGAGGTCCTCGTGGCACATCCGGGAGCCGGTATGGCGGCCGACATCGCCGAGCAGCCGGCCGGTTTCGCGCGCCTGCTGGAGCCGGCGCAGGCCGACCCGATCGCCCGGATCGCCGCCGTCATCGCCGAACGCCGACCCCGGCACGTCGTGTTCACCGCCCGTGGCACCTCCGACCATGCCGCGCTCTACGCCGCGTACCTCACCGAGATCCGGCTCGGTCTGCCCGCCGGGCTCGCCTCGCCGAGCGCGGTCACCCTCTTCGGCGCCCGCCCCGACCTGTCCGGCGCGTTGGTCATCGCGGTCAGCCAGAGCGGCGGGTCGTCCGACCTGGCCGAGGTGGTGCGGCAGGCCCGTGCCTCCGGCGCGCTCACCCTCGCCGTGACCAACGCCCCCGACTCGCCGCTGACCGGAGTCGCCGAACTCTCGATCGACGTCGCCGCCGGACACGAGCGGGCCGTGGCCGCCACGAAGACGTACACCGCCGAGCTGTTCGCCCTGCTCATGCTCATCGAAGGGGTACGCGCCGGGAACGGCGTACTGCCCGAGGAGGAACGGGCCGCACTGGCCGCCCTGCCGGCACTCGCGGAACGTACGCTCGCCGACCCCACCGCGAGCCAGCTCGCCACCCGCTACCGGTTCGCCGCCCGGGTCGTCACCACCGGCCGGGGTTACGCCTACCCGACCGCCCGCGAGGCGGCGTTGAAGCTGATGGAGACCTCGTACCTGCCGGCACTCGCCTTCTCCGGTGCCGACCTGCTGCACGGCCCGCTCGCCATGACCGACCCGGACGTACCGGTGCTCGCGGTCGTCGGCGCCGGTCCCGGCGGGACGGCCATGCGGGACGTGCTGGCCCGGGTCGGCGAACGCGGGGCCGACGTGGTCGCGATCGGGCCGGCGGACGTCACCGGTGCCACCGCCCGGCTGGTCGTGCCGGAGGTCGACGAGCGGTACGCCCCACTGCTCGACATCCTGCCGTTGCAGCAGCTCGCGCTCGCACTCGCGCTGGCCCGGGGCGAGGACCCGGACGCACCGCGCGGCCTGCACAAGGTCACCTCCACCCTCTGAGCCGGCCGCCATGCCGGCCCGGGGCGGTGGACGTGGCAGGCTTGCCTGATGTCCACGCTGCGCGACCTTGCCGAGGAGCACACGCTGCTCCGTCCGGCCGACATCGACCACCTGCACCGGGTCGCCGGCGACTGGCAGCTCCTCTCCGACCTCTCCTTCGCCGACCTGCTGCTCTGGGTCCCGGTGGACGGGGACAACGACGCCTTCCTCTGCGTGGCCCAGGTACGCCCGACCACCGCACCGACCGCGTACCAGGACGACCAGGTGGGGCGGATCGTCGGCGGGCCGGAGGTGGCCCACCTGACCATCGCGTACACCCAGGGGCGGATCTGGCGCGAGGGTGACCCGGTCTGGTACGGCGACACCCCGGCCCGGCACGAGGCGATCCCGGTCCGGCTCCGCGCCGCCGACGGTGAGTCGGGTGAGGTGATCGCGGTGGTGGGACGGGACACCAACCTCTCCACCGCCCGGACCCCGAGCCAACTGGAGCTGAACTACCTGACCACCGCCGACGACCTGGCCCAGATGCTCGCCGACGGCACCTTCCCGCCGCCCCGGCATCCGGGTGAGACCACCTCGGCACCCCGGGTCGGGGACGGGCTGGTCCGGCTCGACGCCAGCGGAAAGGTCACCTACGCAAGCCCGAACGCGCAGTCGGCGTACCGGCGGTTGGGTTTCGCCTCCCACCTGGTGGGGGAGGACCTGGCAGCCCTGAACACCCGGCTGGCCGCCGACCCGCTCGACGGCACCGAGGCGGGCAACCGGGTGCTGGCCGCACTGCGGGGCGAGGCACCGGCCCGCCGGGAGATCGAGGCGCGGGGTGCGACCGTACTGACCCGGGCGTTGCCGCTGATGCCCGCCGGGGTGCCGATCGGCGCGCTGGTCCTGGTCCGCGACATGACCGAGGTACGCCGCCGCGACCGGGCCCTGATCACCAAGGACGCCACCATCCGGGAGATCCACCACCGGGTGAAGAACAACCTCCAGACGGTCGCCGCCCTGTTGCGCCTGCAGGCCCGCCGGGTCGACATCCCGGCCGCCAAGGCGGCACTGGAGGAGTCCGTACGCCGGGTCGCCTCGATCGCCCTGGTGCACGAGACCCTGGCCATGTCCAGCGACGAGGCGGTGGAGTTCGACGGGATCGTCGACCGGGTCGCCTCCGCCGCCACCGAGGTCGCCGCGACCGAGGTGGCGGTACGGATGCGCCGGGAGGGCACGTTCGGCGTACTGCCGGCGGAGATCGCCACCTCGCTGGTGATGGTCCTCAACGAACTGCTGCTCAACGCGGTCGAACACGGCTTCCCCCCGCCCGACGAGGAGGGCGGGATGGAGGAGGGCGCGGCCGAGGTGGTGGTGTCGGCGCACCGGTTCCGCAAGCAGTTGCACGTGACCGTCGCCGACAACGGCCAGGGACTGCCCGCCGACTTCGACGCCGCCAGCGGCGGTCGCCTCGGCCTCCAGATCGTCCGCGCCCTGGCCACCGGCGAACTCGCCGGCACCATCGAACTGCGCAACCGCGCCGAGGGCGGCACCGAAGCCGTCCTGGTGGTCCCCCTCGGCAAACGTTGAATCGGAATTGGTGGTCCGGGTCCCGTTAGCGGGTCAGGAGGGTGAGGGTTAGGCCGGGGACGGTCCAGGTTTGGGTTATCCGGAAGGTGTTGCGTAGGGCGGTGGCCTTGGCGGGGGTGGCGGCGGCCAGGGGGTCGGATCGGTGCTCGCCACGGGTGAGGAGCCAGACCCGGTTGACGGCGGTCAGGCAGGTGGCCGGTCGGGGGCACTCGGGAGTGTCCAGGGTGGCGGCGGCGACCGGCCCCTCGACCGCGAGCACGTCGCGCGGGTGGTGCTCGCGCAGGTAGTACAGGACCGCGATGTCCAGGAAGGCACGCGGGTCACGCGGGGAGTAGACGATCCCGTCACCGGGTTGCTGGTGGGCGCCGATGATCCGGGTGGCGGCCGGGTAGTCCACCGGCGCCGAACGGGGCGTCTCGTGCGTACGGCGGAGGCTGGCCTGGGCCGGCGCGCCGAGCAGTCCGGCGAGCGCGACGATCGGCAGCGCCCACCGCAGCCGTAGCGGCGCCAGGGTGCCGGCGGCGAGCAGGCAGGCGAACGGGACGGTGAAGAGCAGGTAGCGCGGCACCCAGAGCGGGGTGACCAGGCCGCCGACGTACAGCAGGGCGGCGGGGAGCAGGACGCAGGCGCCGAGGACCACGCCCCAACGTCCCCGGGTGACCAGCCCGATCGCGGCCAGTCCGACCAGGAGGCCGCCGACGGTGCCGTTCTGGAGCAGGTCGCCGGGGAGGTCGGGCAGGTCGGTGAGGGTCGGTGGCCGTACCCAGTTCAGTTGCCGCGCCTGCTGGTCGCGGCCGAGCCGGGCCAGGGGTGCCAGGACCAGGATCGCCGGTACGAGGGCGACCGGCCACCGCCACAGCCGGCGGTCGTGGCCCTCCCGCCAGGCGAGCAGTACCGCCACGGCGTGCCCGAGGACCAGGCTCGTCGCCAGCAGGTGGGACAGGCCCAGGCCGACCAGCGCGGCGGCGTACCCGGTCCACCGCCACCAGCCGGGGCGGTCCAGGGCGCGTACCAGCAGCAGGGTGGCGAGTACGGCGAACAGGGTGGCCGGGGCGTACGGGCGGGCTTCCTGGCCGTACCGCGACGTGCTCGGCAGTACGGCGAAGAGCAGCCCGGCGACCAGCCCGACCCGCCCACCGAACAGCCGCCCCCCGAGTACGGCGACCAGTGCCGCCGCGCCGGCCAGGCTGAGCGCGGCCGGCAGTCGCAGTGCGGTCGCCGAGTCGCCGAAGAGTTCGATCCAGCCGTGCATCAGCAGGTAGTACGCGACCGCGACCCCGTCGATGTTGGCGGCCAGCCGGAGCAGGTCACCGGTCGGTCGGGAGGCGGCGCTCCAGGTGGCGAGTTCGTCGCGCCAGAGCGGGGCGCGGTCGATCTGGACCAGGGTGATCGCGAGGGTCAGCAGTGCCGGCCAGAGCCACCGGGTCCGGTCCAACCAGTGTGGGAGATCGCGCCCGCCGGATCGCTCACCGGCGTCGGTCGATGTCGAGGGCGGCACAGCCCGGTAGTGACCACCCACTGTTGCCGCCTCATGACGTCACGAGACAAAAATGCGGTATGCGGCATTAGCCCGAATATTGGTTATATTAACGTGAACCGGGCCACAGTGTGGTCCGGGATGCGGGATCGCGGCATCGGTCGGTGGTTCAGGACCGGCGGGTATGGCAGCATGGCGGTTATGACCGCCGTCGAAGGCCGCGTCGTGACGCTGGGGCTGACCTGCCGCCGTCACGTCGACTACGGCCGCGTACGTAGCGCGATCTGTCCGGCTCACTGACGCCACCTGGACCAAATCTGTCTCGGGTGCGCTCCGCGCCGGCCTGCTGACACCGTTGTCTCCGCCCCGCTGATCAACCGGGGTGCCGTCGCTTCCGCGTACGTCGAGCAACTCGTCTCAGCAGACAACGGAGGACGCCGCGATGGCGGTCAGCAGCACCCCGGCCCGGCCCGTTACCGCCCCCGAACAGGTGACCGCCGCCGCGACCCGGCCGGCACGGGCACCCCGCCGGCCACGCGGCGAGGGCCAGTGGGCGCTCGGCCACCGCGAGCCGCTCAACCCGAACGAGCGGTCGAAGAAGGACGACAACCCGCTCAACGTACGGGCCCGGATCGAGAACATCTACGCGCACCGGGGCTTCGCCTCGATCGACCCCGCCGACCTCCGTGGACGTTTCCGCTGGTGGGGGCTCTACACCCAGCGCAAGGCCGGCATCGACGGTGGTCGTACCGCCGTACTCGAACCGCACGAGCTCGAAGACGAGCACTTCATGCTCCGGGTCCGGATCGACGGCGGCCAACTCAGCCTGGAGCAACTGCGCACCATCGCCGACATCTCCACCACGTACGCCCGCGACAGCGCCGACATCACCGACCGGCAGAACATCCAGCTCCACTGGATCCGGGTCGAGGACATGCCGGAGATCTGGCGCCGGCTGGAAGCGGTCGGCCTCCAGACCACCGAGGCGTGCGGCGACTGCCCCCGGATCGTCCTCGGCAGCCCGGTCGCCGGAGTCGCCGAGGCCGAGGTGATCGACCCGACCCCGGCGATCGACGAGATCGTCGCCCGATACGTCGGTGACCCGGCCTACTCGAACCTGCCGCGCAAGTTCAAGTCCTCGATCTCCTGGCTGGCCGACACCCCGTACGAGGTCAACGACATCTCGTTCCTCGGCGTCGACCACCCCGAACACGGCCCCGGTTTCGACCTCTGGGTCGGCGGCGGCCTGAGCACCAACCCGATGCTGGCCCAGCGCCTCGGCGTCTGGGTGCCGCTGGCCGAGGTGCCGGACATCTGGGAGGGGGTCGTCTCGATCTTCCGGGACTACGGCTACCGCCGGCTGCGCCACCGCGCCCGGCTGAAGTTCCTCGTCGCCGACTGGGGCGTGGAGAAGTTCCGCGAGGTGCTGGAGAAGGAATACCTCGGCCGTACGCTGCTCGACGGTCCGGCCCCGGAGCTGCCGGAGAAGCCGATCGACCACATCGGGGTGCAGCGCCAGCGCGACGGAAAGTTCTACGTCGGCGCCGCCCCGGTCGTCGGGCGGGTGTCGGGCAGCCAGCTCACCGCCCTGGCCGACCTCGCCGCCGAGCACGGCAGCGACCGGGTACGGCTCACCCCGTACCAGAAGTTGTTGGTCCTCGACGTCGCCGAAGAGCGGACCGAATCGCTGGTCACGGCCCTGCGTGGGATCGGCCTGGAAGCCCGGCCGTCGGTCTGGCGGCGCAGCACGATGGCCTGCACCGGGATCGAGTTCTGCAAGCTCGCCATCGTCGAGACCAAGGCCCGTGGCCAGGAACTCGTGGCCCGGCTGGAGGAGCGGCTGCGCGACTTCGACGCCGACCTGTCCATCCACATCAACGGCTGCCCGAACGCCTGTGCCCGGACCCAGACCGCCGACATCGGACTCAAGGGCCAGATCGTCGTCGGACCCGACGGGCGCCAGGTCGAGGGCTACCAGATCCACCTCGGCGGCGGCCTGGGCATGGCCCAGGGGCAGACCGCCGGGTTCGGCCGCAAGCTGCGCGGCCTCAAGACCACGGCAGAGGAACTTCCGGAGTACGTCGAACGAGTGGCCCGCCGTTACCTGGCCGGGCGCCAGCAGGGCGAGGCGTTCGCCCAGTGGGTGCTCCGGGCCGACGAGGAGGAGCTGAGATGAGCGACACCCGCGCGGCACCGATGTACTGCCCGTACTGCGGTGAGGAGGACCTGCGGCCGAACGAGGAATCGCACGGCGCCTGGGAGTGTCACGCCTGCGCGCGGGTGTTCACGGTCAAGTTCAGCGGACTACTGGGACGGGCGGTGGCGCGATGAACATGCTCTCGGCAACCAACCTCGGGCTGGTCAACCTCGGCCCGGCAGCCGCACCGGCGGATCCGGCCCGGCGGTCACCCGCCCAACTCAAGGCACTGGCCGACGAGGCCGCCCGTGAGCTGGAGGGCGCCCCGGCGGAAGTGATCGCCCGCTGGGCCGTCGACACCTTCGCCGACCGGTTCTGCGTCACCAGCTCGATGGCGGACGCGGTTCTCGCCCACGTCGTCTCGCGGGTGGCACCCGGCGTCGACGTGGTGTTCCTCGACACCGGGCTGCACTTCCCGGAGACGCTCAAGGTCCGCGACACGGTCGCCCGTACGCTCCCGGTCACCGTCCGGTCGATCCGGCCGCGACTGACCGTCGGCCAGCAGGACGGCGAGTACGGCCCGCGCCTGTTCGCCAAGGCGCCGGACGAGTGCTGCGCGCTGCGCAAGGTCGAGCCGCTGGAACGGGCGCTCGGCGACTACGACGCCTGGGCCGCCGGGCTGCGCCGGGACGAGTCGCCGACCCGTGCCAACACACCGGTGGTGACCTTCGACGCCCGGCGGGGCAAGGTGAAGGTCAACCCGATCGCGGCGTGGAGCCAGGCGGACGTGGACAACTACATCTCCCGCTGGAACGTGCCGGTCAACGAGCTGTTCCGGTCCGGCTACACCTCGGTCGGCTGCTGGCCGTGCACCCGCCGTACCAAGGCCGGGGAGGACCCCCGGGCCGGACGGTGGGCGATGTTCGAGAAGACCGAGTGCGGCCTGCACGTATGAGATCCGGACCGGATCCGGTGATCCTGGTTGCCCACGGCAGCCAGGACCACCGGGCGGCGGTGGCGACCCGGTCCCTGGTACGGGCGGTCGAGCTGGCCCGTCCCGGCCTGCCGGTACGGGCCGCCTACCTCGACCACACCACGCCGGGTCCGGCCGCGGTCCTGCACGAGCTGGCGGCGGCCGGTCACCGGGGCGCCACGGTGGTGCCGCTGCTGCTGACCGCCGCGTACCACGGTCGGGTCGACATCCCCGGTGTGATCGCCGCCGCGCAGGCCCAGGGCCTCCGGCTGCCCGTACGCGTCACCGACGTTCTCGGACCGGCCGAGGTGTCCGTTGCGCCCGACGAGCTGCTGCTGGCCGGGCTCCGGCACCGGCTGGCCGAGGTTCTGTACGCCGGGCCTGCCGGGGCGGCTCCAGGCCCGCTGGACGGGTTGGTGCTGGCGGCGGCCGGAACGCGGGTGCCGGAGGCACGTCGTACGGTCGAGGCGGTCGCCGGGGCGCTGGGGGAGGCGCTGGGTGTCCCGAGCCTGGCCGCGTACGCCTCGGCCGCCCCGCCCACCGCGGGCGCGGCGGTGGCGCGGCTCCGGGCCGGAGGTGCGCGCCGGATCGGTGTGGCCGCCTACTTCCTCGCCCCCGGCCGCCTGTACGAGAGCGCGGTGGCTTCGGCCCGCGCCGCCGGTGCGGTGGCGATCGGTGCCCCGCTGACGGACTCGCCGGAGATCGCCCGGTTGGTACTGGACCGGGTCGATGCCGCGAGCGGCGCCGGCTCGCCGGTCGCGCCGGCAGCGGATCCGGTACGCGGACGCCCTGACGCGGCCCCGCGGGTAGCGGCCTGAGCCTCCGCCCTGCCGGAGATCGTCGGCCCGTCTCGGGGGACATCGACGCGCCCCATCGCTGGCTAGGGTGACCGATCATGAAGCATCGTCAGCTTGGTCGCAGCGGCCTGCGGGTCAGTGAGATCACCTACGGCAACTGGCTCACCCACGGGGAGCTGGTGGCGCGGGACGCCGCCCTGGTCTGCGTACGGGCCGCGCTCCAGGCGGGCATCACCACCTTCGACACCGCCGACGTCTACGCCCGGGGTGCCGCGGAGGAGTTGCTCGGCGAGGCGCTGCGCGGCGTACGCCGGGAGTCGGTCGAGATCGCCACGAAGGTGTGCCTGCCGACCGGGGACGGACCCAACGACCGTGGCCTGTCCCGCAAGCACATCCTGGAGTCCTGCCACGCGTCGCTGCGCCGGTTGGGCACCGACTACGTCGACCTCTACCAGGCCCACCGGTACGACGACCGGACCCCGCTGGAGGAGACGCTGATCGCCTTCGACGACCTGGTACGCCAGGGCAAGGTGCGCTACCTGGGCGTCTCGGAGTGGACCGCGCCGCAGATCCGGGACGCGCTCGCCCTCGCCGACCAGCTCGGGCTGCGCGGCCGGATCGTGTCGAACCAGCCGCAGTACAACATGCTCTGGCGGGTGATCGAGCCCGAGGTGCTGCCGCTGTGCGAACGGGAGGGGCTCGGCCAGATCGTCTTCCAGCCGCTCGCCCAGGGCGTGTTGACGGGCAAGTACCGGCCGGGGCAGCCGCCGCCTGCCGGGTCCCGGGCGGCCAGTGGGGGCAGGGCGCCGGTGTTCATCCGGCGGGTGCTCGGTGACGAGCTGTTACGGCGGGTGCAGGCGCTGCGCCCGGTCGCCGAGGAGGCGGGACTGTCGATGGCCCAACTGGCGATCGCCTGGACCCTGCAACACCCCGGCGTCGGTACGGCGCTCATCGGCGCGACCCGGCCGGAGCAGGTGACCGAGAACGCCGCCGCGGCGGGCGTACGGCTGGACGCCGATGTGATGCGCCGCATAGACGAGACGTTGGCAGATCTGATCGAGAATGACGTTACGAAGACCGCTCAGATGATGGCGGTGAAAGCTAACTGGGCGCGGGCCGAGACATCAACTACCGATGCGTAGTGATCCTTCTATGACACGCGGTGTTGATCCATTTGGCATATCCACAACAGAACGCGCCGGGGGAGTTACTCCCCCGGCGCGTTCAGCGTTTGTGTGGTTGGTCAGGCGGTGTGAGCGCGCAGGACCCGAAGTCCGCCACGGCGCTTGACCGCGCGCCGCTCTTCTTCGCTCATTCCGCCCCAGACGCCCGCGTCCTGACCGGATTCGAGTGCCCACTGGAGGCAATCTTCGGTCACGGAGCAGCGCCGGCAGACGGCCTTGGCCTGCTCGACCTGAAGGAGAGCCGGGCCAGACGTCCCGATCGGGAAGAACAGCTCCGGGTCTTCGTCGCGGCAGACAGCATGGTGACGCCAGTCCATGGCGGCAACACTCCTCAATCTGGGTGGGTGGCAGTGGATAGCGTGGATCTTTTCCTATATGCATCCGTGGCGCGCCGATCCCGACGGTGTACACCCATCGATTCGACAAGCACGTGCGCAGGCTGTTGTGCGCTTGGGAGCGCCGCGTGAGCAACTCGCTTAGCGAGTAGTTCGAGGCAACGTCCCGGTAACTCAAGTTCGCTTGTGAATACTTTCACGAACTCCCGTGATGTCAAGGGGACCGCTCGGAAAAACTCTGAACGGGTGAGCAAGCCCACAACCCTTTTGTCCGAATTCCGGCGCTTGCCGGGACCCAGGGTGCCACAGCCAAGGATCAATATAGTACAGTCCACGCGACATTGCTGGCATTTCCGACACTCGTCTCCTCGTCCGGCTTGTTTTCAGGGGGCCATGGAGGAGGCTGTACCCCAGCGCTAGCAGATTACTCTTAGTGCGGCGCTTACGGAGGCGAATCGAACTTTTTCTCGTTCGCCGAGGTAGTCCCCGTCGAGCTGGAACGCCTGCGGACGGCCTGCGACCAGGGAAAACTCCTCCAGGTCGTGCAACCGAAGAATTTGCCGGCCGTGCGGCTGAGTTTTCCGCGAGAGCAGCTGTGTCACCGTACGTGTGGTGCTCGGCACGCGGAGCCGGCGTACGGCCATCACGTCGAGCCCGAGATCGAAGGACGCGTCCGGGTTCGGGTTCACTTCCCGGTCCCCGATGTACGTCCACGGGGCGGTGTTCTGGATCGCCACCGTGGCCAGCTCGCTCGCCACGACGCCGTCCGGAAGTTCCAGCGAGATGTCCGGGTGCCGGCGCTCCGGGCCGAAGGCGTACTGGGTGAGCATCGCGCGCAGGTAGAGCGAGGGAGTGGAGACCCGACCCCGTCGCCGGGCCTGCTCCACCCGGTGGATGACGGCGGCGTCCAGCCCGAAGCCGGCACAGAACGTGAAGTAGCGATCGTCCGCCCGGCCCAGCCCGACCGACCGGAACCGCCCCAGCCGTACGCCGTCGAGGATCACGCTGGTCGCCTCCGGCCACTCCCGGGGCAGACCCAGCGCCCGCGCGAAGACGTTGGTCGAACCACCCGGCACCACCGCCAGGGCGGGCAGCCGCTCGGCCGACGGCCGGTCCGGGTCGACGGTCGAGGTCTCGGCGGTCATCAACCCGTTGACCACCTCGTTGACCGTGCCGTCACCACCGAGCGTGACGACCAGGTCCATCCGATCTCGTACGGCCTCCCTGGCCAGGCTCACCGCATGATCCCGCCGCCGGGTGTACTCGACGGTGAGATCGACCTCGCTGCGCAGGGCCCGGACGAGTACGTCCCGGCTGCGCTGGCTGGTGGCGGTGGCCTTGGGATTGACCACCAGAAGGGCCCGCATGGGCGGCACTGTACCGCGACAAAGCGCGGGTATCGTTTCGCGCGTGACCACCGACTCACCCGTGACCAGCGAATCTGCCCTGGTGCCCGGACCGCTGCGCTGGGCCGTGTGGCTGCTGCGCGGCGAGGCGACCGGCCTCGGGTTGCTGGCGGCCTACCTGATCTACGCGGACCTGACCGCAGACGCCACCGACCTCGTCAACGCACTGTTCGTGACCGCCTTCACGGCCGGCGGCGCGCTCGTACTGTGGCTGCTCGCCGCCGCGCTCGTACGGCGCCGGGCCGGTGCCCGCGCACCCGCGATCGTGCTCCAGTTGATGTTGCTCCCGGTCGGCTACTACATGATCCAGGGCGGCCTGGCCTGGCTCGGCATCCCGCTGATGGCGCTCGGCGTGTTGGTCATCGGCCTGCTGGTCTGCACCCCCACCGCCCGCGCCCTCGGCGTCGGCTGACCGCTCGGACCGCTCCCGCCCCGCCCGGAGTCCGGTGTCGGTGCGTCCGGTCCGGGGTGCGGCGGCGCCTCGGGGCTCAGAACTCGGCGGCGCGGCGGGTGAGCAGGGTGATCGTCGCCTGACGCCCGTTGGCGGTGGCGTTGGCGGAGGTGGTCAGCGCGGTCAGTACCTTCCACGCGAACGACGACTCGGCCGGCAGTCGGGCACCCGAGGTGGTCGGCACGGTCACCTCGACGGTGAGGGCGTCGTCGGTCACCGAGAACCGGCACTCAAGCTCGGCGTCCCGGGTGGCGATCGCGAGCAGCATCGCGCACGCCTCGTCCACCGCGATCCGTAGATCCTCGATCTCGTCCAGGGCGAAGTGCAGGCGCGCGGCCAGGCCAGCGGTCGCGGTACGCAGCACCCCCAGATACCCGCCGTCGGCGGGCACCGTGAGCATCACGATGTCGTCGTCGACCGTCGGCTGGGTATTAGATCGAGTCACCGGTGCCCATCTCCCTCGGCTGCGTACGCTCGGCGATCACGCCGGTCCCCTGAACGGGACCCGCCCCGGCACCGGCGAGCACCCTCACCGTACCGCCCGCCCCCTCCCCCCGCCCCGCGCCACCGCCCCACCCCACCCCCCGACCCCGTTGATCATGAAGTTAGCGACGGCATTCGAGCCTCGGGGCGTCGCTAACTTCATGATCAACGAGGCAAGAGGGTGGGTGGTGGGGCAGGGTTTGTGGTGTGGTGATTTGTGTGCGCGCGGTTCGGCGAGAGGACGCGGCGGGGGTTGCTGTTCTGCTTGGTCAACTTGGTTATCCGACCGATGGCGCGGCTGTGCGTGAACGCCTGACCTACTGGTTGGGTGACGAGGCGAGCGTGTTGCTCGGCGCTGACGATGACGGTCAGTTGGTCGGAGTCGCCGCCCTGCACGTCTGTCCGATCCTGGAGGTCACCGGCAAGTTCGGCCGGGTCGTGGCCCTGGTGGTCGACGACCGGTACCGAGGTCAGGGGGTAGGGCGCTCGTTGATGGCCGAGATGGAGAAACGGGCGTACGCCGCCGGCTGCATCCTGATGGAGGTGACAAGCGGTGGCCACCGGGAATCGGCGCACCGGTTCTATGCGGGATTGGGGTACCAGGACGCCCATGAGAGATCCAAACGCTTCACCAAGTTCCTGCCCGGGGACACGAAAGAACCCGTGTAGGCGAGGAGGGCCGCGGATATCGCTTGGTGAGTACGCTGGTGAACGAGGTGTCCGGTTCGATGTGGAGCCGCGAGGGTGGGATTTCAACCCGGGAGCGGGAAACGTGCCGGGCGTGGATGGCGTACGGGACACAAGGGACCGTGACGGCGGGGTACTGACCTTCGTACCCGGCCGCCTGGCGGGCGTTTGTCGGCTCGATCGCGGGAAGTGGGGTGGGTAACGTGTCGGATGAGTGGCTGGTGATCATGTTGATGGTCGGCACCCCGATCGTGGGAGCGGCCCTGCTGTTGGCCGTGCTCATGCCGATCGGGCGTCGCGCGCGGGCCGCCGTACGTTCCGGGCGCAACACCGCGCGGCCCGGCAACTCGTGGAACATCTCCTGACCCGGCCGTGAGCCGAGAGGGGTCAGCCGGGCGGGGGCTGGATCAGCTCGATGAGGTTTCCCTCGGGATCCTTAACGTAGGCGAACCGGGCGCCGGGCTGGACCGCGTCGGCCGGTGGCCAGACGGGCTGTGCACCGGTCCGGGTCAGGCGCATGAAGGCGTCGTCGAGGTTGTCGACCTCCAGGGCCCAGTGGCCGTACCCCTGGCCCCGCGCGGTGTCGAGCGGATCGGTGAAGATCTCGGGACGGGTGGAGCCCTCCCGTTCGATGAGTTCGACCCGTACGCCGTTGCTCGCCTGGAGCACGGCTGTCCGTACCGGCGGTTGGGGAAGTTCGAACTGCTCGATCACGTTGGTGAACCCGAGCGCGTCCTGATACCAGCGTTGCTGGGCGTCGAGGTTGGCCACGGACAGGCTGACGTGATGGAAGCGGACCTGGAAAGGGTTGATGCTCGCCATGTCGGAACTTCCTCGTCGAAGTCGGCGTGAGCAGGTCAGCACCGCGATCGTAACGATCGGGCAGGGTGCGGCGCCGCGGAACCTCGATTCGCGCGGCGGGCCCACGCGGTGAACGTACGGCGGCGTAAGAAACTGACGGCACGCCTGGTCGAGGCAGCATTGCGGGACGATGTGTTGGCCGCCGCCTGGGGTCACACCGACGTCGTACGCGCACTCCTCGCCCACGGTGCGGACGCCGACCTGCGCGAGGATCGGGGGAGCGGTGACTCGCCACTCGACTGGGCGCTACGCGGCAGCCACACCGGGGCGGCGGAACTGCTGCGTGCCGCGGGCGCCCACCCGAGGCCGTCGCAGAGCGGCTAGCGCAGTGCCGGCAGGCGGTCGGGCCCGGCCGAAGAGAGCAAAGCGGTCGGGCGCGGCCGAAGTGAGGAAACTGGCGCGGGTACCGCTCAGCGGCGGCGGAAGTCGTTCCCGGCCGGCGGTAGCCGGGTCGACGCTGTGCCGGGCGCAAACTTGGTTGCGACCGGCTGATGCCCGTACAACCCTGGTCGGATGGAGCAGAACGGAACGGACCGGGTGGACGCCGACGCCTTCCCGACGATCGACGTGGCGCTGGCGCGCCGGCTGGTCCGGGCGCAGTTCCCGCAGTGGGCCGACCTTCCCGTCCGGCCGGTGGAATTCGGTGGCTGGGACAACCGCACCTTCCACCTCGGCGACGAGATGACCGTACGGCTGCCCAGCGGACCGGGGTACGAGCCACAGGTCGCCAAGGAACACCGGTACCTGCACACACTCGCCCCACATCTGCCGCTGCCCATTCCCGCGCCGCTCGCGATGGGCGTGCCGGGCGAGGGGTATCCGCTGAACTGGTCCGTCTACGGGTGGATCGAGGGCGAGGTGGCAGGTCCCGACCGGATCGGTGACCTGACCGAGTTCGCCACCGACCTGGCCGGTTTCCTCAACGCACTGCAACGGATCGACGCGAGCGACGGGCCGCCGCCGGGACTGCACAGTGCGTACCGGGGCGGGCCGCTGGAGACGTACGACGACGACACCCGGCGGGCGATCGCGATGCTGGGGGATCGGATCCCCGGTGACACGGCCACCGCGTTGTGGGAGGCGGCGCTCAAGACGACGTGGGAACGTACGCCGGTGTGGTTCCACGGTGATGTCGCCTCCGGGAACCTGCTGGTCCGCGACGGCCGGTTGTCGGCCGTCATCGATTTCGGCTGTTCCGGGGTTGGCGATCCGGCCTGTGATGTGACGATCGCCTGGACCCTGCTGTCGGGGCCGAGCCGCGAGGCGTTCCGGACCGCGCTCGACGTCGACCCCGGCACCTGGGTCCGGGGACGTGCCTGGGCCCTCTGGAAGGCACTGATCGTCTTCGCCGGTCTTGCCGGGGCTCACCCCGGTCGCTAGGCGGCCGAGAAGCTGATCCTCGACGACATCCTCGCCGAGTACGAGCGCACCGCCTGATCCACCGTCGCTTCCTCCGACGCGGCGTCGACGGTCCCGGTCGGGCGGTTCCCTGCGGGGAACCTGCGCACTTAAAACTGCCTTCTTGTCGATCAGCGTGTCCACGGGCAGCCTTGGTCGTGTGACCGGACGGCCCCGAAATTGGGGCTCCGGTCGAGTCGTTCGACCAATTCCGGAAAGGGACTCAGGGAAGATGTCTGCGCGACTTCAATCGAAGGTAATCATTGTCACTGGTGGCACCATGGGAATGGGACGGGCGTTCGCGCAGCGGGCCGCCCGGGAGGGCGCGAAGGTTGTCATCGGCGCCCGCGACAAGGCTCGCGGTGTGGAGGTCGCCGCCGAGATCGCGGCGAGCGGTGGCCAGGTCCTGTTCGTGCCGACCGACGTCACCGTGGAGGAGCAGGTCGCTGAGCTGGTACGGGTCACCGTCGCCGAGTTCGGCCGGCTCGACGGGGCGTTCAACAACGCCGGTGGTGGCAACGCCGTCGGTGCCGTACGCGAGATCGACGACGCCTTCTGGCGCAGCACGATCGACCGCAACCTGACCAGCGTGTTCTACAGCCTCAAGTACGAGATCCCGGCGATCGTCGCGTCCGGCGGCGGTTCCATCGTGAACAACGCCTCGACGGTGGGTGTAATCGGGGATCCGATGGTGGCGGCCTATTCTGCGGCGAAGCACGGTGTCATCGGACTCACCCGTTCGGTGGCGCTCGACGTCGCGAAAGAGGGCGTACGGGTGAATGCGTTGGTGACCGGACTGGTCGATACCCCGTTGTGGCGTCAGGTCTCGGCGAACCCGGAAATCGAGCAGTACTTCCTGGGTTTGCAGCCGAATGGCAGGGCCGGTGCGGAAGAGGACATCGCCGCGTTCACGTCGTTTCTGCTCAGCGACGAGGCGACCTTCATCACCGGGGCGGCCCTCGCGATCGACGGCGGCCTGACCGCGAAGTAGTCACGGCCAACGAGCCGCCGTCGGTGGCGTCACAGGTCGGCGGTGGTCGGGTCCTGGTGGCGGCGGTCGTACGCGACTCGGGTGGCCCGGATCCCGTCGAGGTTCTGCTCGGTCCAGCCGGCGAGGTCCTGCACGATGGTGAGCAGGGTCTGCCCGGCGGGGGCGAGGGCGTACTCGACCTGCGGCGGGACGGTGGGGTGCACCGTACGGGTGACCACTCCGTCGCGCTCCAGGCCGCGCAGGGTCGCACTGAGCATCCGCTGGGTGATCGGGTACGCCAGCCGCCGCAGTTCGTTGAACCGGCGGGACCCCTTGCCCAGTTCGCAGATCACCACCACGGACCACTTGTCACCGACCCGTGCCAGGACGCTGCGCATGAGCTCTGCGTCGCAGGTGACCGCGGGCTCCGCGGTCGGGGTGATCTTGTCGACGAGCGTGGCCGTCATGGTGGTTCCTCCACGGGGTGACCCTGGTATTCGAAACGTACTAGCTAGGCAACCAATAGGGGCCGGGCTCTGTTCCCGGCGATTCACGGAGAGGGTGTCGGACGTGCGAGCGGTGGGACTGGACGAGTTCGGTGGACCGGAGGTGCTCCGGGTGGTGGAGCTGCCCCGCCCGGAGGCGGGACCGGGGCAGATCGGGATCCGGGTGCACGCGGCCGGGGTCACCCCGGGTGACGTGCTGCTGCGCTCCGGTCGGATAGCGGCCCTGATGCGGGGCGTGCGGCAGCCGTACCTGCCGGGTCAGGAGGTGGCCGGGGTGGTCGACCAGATCGGTGCGGACACGGCCACCGACTTGCGGATCGGGGACCGGGTGATGGCGATGGTCGTCCCGATCCGGCCCGACGGCGGCGGGTACGCCGAACACGTCGTGCTGGACGCGAACTGGGTGGGCCGTGCACCCGCCGGCACGAGCCACGCCGAGGCGGCGACGGTCCCGATGAACGGGCTGACCGCGCGGATGGCACTGGACCAACTCGACCTGCAGCCGGGAGCCACGCTGGCGGTCACCGGTGCCGCGGGCGCGGTCGGCGGGTTCGTCGTACAGCTCGCCAAGCATGCGGGGCTGACGGTGTACGCCGACGCCAAGGCGTCGGACGTACCCCGGGTGTCCGCCCTCGGCGCGGACCAGGTGGTCGAACGCGGGCCCGGTGTCGCGGACCGGTTCCGCGAGCTTGCGCCCGGCGGCGTCGACGGCGCGGTCGACACGGTCGGCACCGCCGACCTGTTCGACGCGATCCGCGACGGTGGCGGCCTCGCGTGGGTCAGCGGCGGCTCGACCGAAGCGCCGCGCGGGATCAGAACCGGGTACGTCTACATGCCCGACTACGGCGGCCGACCCGACGAACTCGACGACCTGCGGCGTCTCGCCGAGACCGGAGTCCTGACCCTCCGGGTCGCCGACACCTTCCCGCCGGAGCAGGCAGGGCAGGCCCACCGCCTGGTCGAAGCCGGTGGCGTACGCGGTCGCCTCGTCATCGCCTTCTGACCCGAACGGGTTCCGGGCCGGCTGATCCCAAGCGCGTTCCGGTCGGCGATATCGGAAACGGGGTCAGGCCGGCCGGCGGAGCCCGCCCAGCAGGTGTTCCAGGGCCGTCATCGTGGCGTCGAGGGCGGCCGGGTCGGGGGACTGGGCCAGCCAGAGAGCGGCCTCGTTCATCGCCCCGGACAGCAGTCGGGCCAGCGGCTGGACCGGCTGCGGGGTGACCACCCCGGCGGTGATCAGCGACTCCAGCGCCTCGGTCAGGTGATGGGCGGAGGAGGACTCGTCCATCAACCGCCACTCGTTCCAGCCCAGCACGGTTGGCGCGTCGACCAGCATGATCCGCCGGATCGCCGGGTCCGAACCAGCGGCCAGGAAGGCCCGGCACCCGGCGAGGAGTTGCTGCCACGGATCGTCGTACGCCCCGGCGGCCTCGGCCACCCTCTCCCCCAGGTCCCGTTGCGCCTGTTCGACCACCGCCCGGAACAGCCCGGCCTTGCTCCCGAAGTGGTGGTACGCCGCCCCCTTCGTCACCCCGACCGCGTGGGCGACCTCCTCCAGCACCACCGCGTGGAAGCCGTCCCGGGCGAACCGTCGCCGGCCCTCCGTCAGCAGCGCACGCCGGGTCTCGGCCCGCTGCTCGGCCCGACTCACCATCGCAGGCCCGCCCCGCCGATCCCGCCGACCGTTCCGTTCATCCCGCCGCCCGTCCCGTCCACCGCGATTGACATACCGAGAGTATGTCACTAGCGTCCGTTCGCATACCCAAGGTATGTGAACCGATGACGGAGGTCCCATGGAAACCGCGCTGACCAGCTTCTACCCGGTGATCTGCACCCGTGACGTGGCCGCGTCCCGCGACTTCTACACCCGGCACTTCGGCTTCGAGACCACCTTCGAAGCCGACTGGTACGTCAGCCTCCGCCGCCCCGAATCCCCGCACTACGAGTTGGCGCTGCTCGACCACACCCACGAGACGCTGCCCGACGGCTACCGCCGACCGGTCCAGGGGCTGATCCTCAACTTCGAGGTGACCGATGTGGACGCCGAACACCGGCGGCTGGTGCACGGGGCCGGGCTCACCGAGGAACTCTCCCTGCGCAGCGAGGACTTCGGCCAGCGGCACTTCATCGTCGCCGCCCCCGACGGCGTACTGGTCGACGTCATCACCCCCATCGCCCCCGGCGAGGCGTACGCGGCACAGTTCAACCCGGCCACCGCCCCGGCCGGCGACTGAGGGACCACCACCCCGGACCCACCCCGATTTGTGATCAATAAATTTCTCCGTCGGTGGATCCGTGCCGCCGAACCGGGCGTCGAATGATCACCGCGTCGTCCGTACGGGCATGCCGGGCGACCGCGGGGTTCGTAGAGTTCGACCCGGTGTGGGTGGCAGGGGAGGCACGTGATGTTCGACGACACGGGGCTGCTGGGGGCCGCGGAGGAGCGGGCGTACCGGCTGCTCCTGCGGCTCTCCGCGGCCAGTCCCGCCGACCTGGCCGGGCTGGCCGCGCTGCCGGTGACCGAGGCGGCCGAACTGCTGGAGGCGTTGCGCAGCAAGGGACTCGCCGTCGCCCGTCCCGGCCCCGAGCCGGTGTTCGAACCGCTGCCGCCGGACGTCGCCCTCGGCAACACCCTGCTGCGCCGGCAGGAGTCGCTGGAGACCGCGCGGCAGGCGGTCGCCGCGCTGACCGAGGAGTACCGGGCCAGCGACCGCCGCCGCAACGCCGACCACCTGGTGGAGGTGGTCGTCGGCGCCACCGCGCTACGGGAACAGCTCCGGGACCTGCAGAACTCGGCCCGCGAGGAAATCCTCTGGTTCTGCCGGGCCAACCCGCTGGCGATGTCCGGACCGGAGAACTCCGAGGAGTCGACCGCCCTGACCAGGGGCGTACGGTACCGCGCGATCTACGAACGGGCGCTGCTGGAAATGCCCGGCGAGTTGGACAGCATCGCCGAGAGCGTACGCGGCGGCGAGGAGGCCCGTACGCTGCCGGCGCTGCCGGTCCGGCTCGCCATCGCCGACCGCTCCACCGCGATCTGCCCGCTCGTGCCCGACGACCACCAGGGCATCGGCGAGCCGACCGCCGCCCTGATCCGGCGCAGTGAACTGCTCGACGCGCTGTTCGCCCTCTTCGAGAGCCACTGGGACCGGGCCAGCCCGATCCGCTGGGACGGAGAGCCCGGCGGCACGGGGGGCGAACTGACAGTGGCCACCGAATCCGGCGTCGACGAGGTGCTGGACGGGAGCGAACGCTTCCTGCTGTCGCTGTTCGTGGCCGGGTTCCCGGACAAGTCGATCGCGTCGCAACTCGGCGTCAGCCGCCGTACGGTGCAACGCCGGCTGGAGCGGTTGATGCTGCTCGCCGGCGTGGACACCCGTACCGGCCTGGCCTTCCAGGCCGCCCGTCGGGGCTGGCTCTGAGCGTCGGGCGGGACGACGGGACCGGTCGCCCCGCCCGACGGGCCTCAGCGCAGGCCGTACGCCCGGATCACGGTCTGGGTGACCGCGTTGCCGGACCGGTCGGTGGCCTTGACCCGCAGCGACACCGTGCCCCTGCCGGCCGGGATCGTCGCCCGGTAGTCCGTGCCGTCCCCGGACACCCGGGCCTTCTTCCACGTGCGTCCCTCGTCGAAGGACACGTCGACGGTCAGCTCGGTCCCGCGCGGCGCAGACAGTCCGTCCTGGCTGCGCAGACCCAGACCGAGCGTGTGCTGGCGGTCGGTCGCCCGGCCGTTCGCGTCCACCGGTGCGGAGTAGTCGACCTGCAACAGCGGCAGCGGCCTGGCCCGGTCGCCGGACTGCTGGCCGGAGCGGAAGTCCCACACCGTCTCGGTACGGGTACCGAAGCTCCACTCCTCGCCGTCGCGTTGGGTGGTCAACGCCAACCGGTACCGTGCCTCCGGCCCGGTGGTGGTGACATCCTGGCGGGCGTTGGGCAGCTCGGCGAGCAGCTTTCCGTTGCGCCACAGCTTCGCCCCGACCTGGGTCGCCTCACCGATGGTGAAGTGGCCGTCGGAGTCGACGAACTCCGGCACCCGCAGCGCGAACGCGTTCCCGGTACGGGTGGAGACCAGCTCCGGCACCCCGGCCGGCGACGCCGGTCGGACCACCGGGGCGATCCAGCTCTCCTGCGACCTACCGGCACGGTAGGAAGTGGGCGGCTCGGTCATCCCACCAGCCAGCGAGCCGAAGTCGTTCCACGGCCAGTCGTGCACCACCCGGTGCTGCCACAGTGAGTCCCCGCTGGTCACCCACTC
The DNA here is from genome assembly GCF_035917455.1 of Micromonospora sp. NBC_01796. Taxonomy (NCBI): domain Bacteria; kingdom Bacillati; phylum Actinomycetota; class Actinomycetes; order Micromonosporales; family Micromonosporaceae; genus Micromonospora; species Micromonospora sp. NBC_01796. The sequence goes on from NZ_CP109078.1 coordinate 4,013,387, forward strand.
CTCGCGGACCTTCGGGGTCTCGACGAAGCGGGACGAGTCGTTCCACGAAAACGTCTGCCAGGGGCGCCATCCGAATCGCTGCTCCTTCTGCCACGGGATACCGCCGTTGTCGGCGTAGGTGGAGGTGATCCGTACCGAGTTGGCTTCGGTCACCCGGTAGACGACCCGGTCCGGAACCCGGCCGGTCTCGACATGCTGGACGTCGTACAGGTATGGGCTGGACGTGGTCAGGGTCAGCTTCAACCTGGCCCGGCCCTTGGCGGCGCGGGCGATCAGCTTCTCCCCGGCGTCGGCCGTCACGGCCAGCATCGGGATCGCCTCCCGGTCACCGATCGGCCGCCACACCGTCCAGGCCGACCAGTCCGCCGGGCGGACCATCAGGGTCACCGCCGCACCGGCGGCAGCCGCGGCAGCGGTCACCTCGCTCTCGCTCGGCGCGTCCTCCCCACCCGGCTCGTTGGCCGAGCGGATCACGACCGCGGCGCCGCGTACCTTCGCCGCCGCCAGCTCGGCCGGGGTGCCCCGGCCGGCGTAGACCAGCGGGAACTCACGCTCACCGTCGTACGCCGGGGACTGCCCGGTCAGGTTGATGTCCAGCGGACCGGACACCCCGTCGACCTTGGCCTGCACCATTGGCGCGACGAGCTGCCAGCGGGAGGAGAACTCGAACTTCCCGGTGGAGACCCGCTTCGTCGGGGTGACGTTGACCTGCTGGACGGTGCTGAAGCTCATCACCCCGAGGTCCATCTGCCGGCCGGTGCCGGTCACCCGGTGCACGTAGTAGCTCAACACCGCCTGCTGCTCGGACGGCTTGGGCGTCTCGATCCGGATCGGGGTGCCCTTGCGGGCGTCGAGCAGGACCTCGATGTCCCGGTCGACCCGCAACTCCGGATCGATGATCGCGGTCAGCTGCTCGTTCTGCACCCCGCCGTCGGAGATCAGCGCGTTGAGCAGGTAGGTGCCCTCCTCGACCTGTACCTGCTGGGTCGTGCCCTCCCACAGGAAACCGAGGAAGTCCGACCGGCTGCTGTCGCCCTGGAGCATGACGACCGGAACCGCCACCGGCTTGCCGGCCCGGTCCACCGCGCGCAGGGTCACCGTGTGCCGGGGACCCTCCGAGGTGACCGCCAGCGCCGTGGTGACGAGTACGCCATCCGGCCCGGTCGCGGTGACCCAGCCGCCGTACTGGCCGGGTGCCAGGTTCGCCAGGTCGACGGTGACCGGTACCTCCACCGAACCCTTGGCCGGCACGGTCACCGTACCGGTGCCGGTGGTGATCGCGCCGTTCTGCGGGGCCCTGGTGCCGAGGTTCGACACGTCCACGGCGAGCGTGAGCGTCACCGGTGCCGTCCCGTCGTTGGTGTACGTCACCGTCCGGCTGACCGGAGCGGTGCCGGGTCCCGCGCCCGTATGCAACCCGAAGTCGGCCACACCGGTGGCGAACACCCGCTGGCTCACCGCACGGGCCACGTCCACCCGACCGGCCCCCTCGGCGAACACCGACAGCTCCCTGTTCGTACGGGCGGTGCTGACCAGCGCGTCCTTCAGCCGTGCCGGCGACCAGTCGGGGTGCTGCTGCGCCAGGAGTACGGCCGCACCGGCCACGTGCGGGGTCGCCATCGAGGTGCCGGACGCGGCCGTGTAGAGGTCGTCGACCGGCGTACCCATGGTGGTGCCGGCGGCACGGGCGGCGACGATGTCCACACCCGGGGCGGTGATCTCCGGCTTGAGGCCCTCGTCACCGAGGCGCGGGCCCCGGCTGGAGAACTCGGCCAGCGACTCGTCCCGGTCGACCGCGCCGACGGTCAGCGCCGACGGGGCGACACCGGGCGAACCGACGGTGTAGTCCGCGCCCTCGTTGCCGGCGGCGATCACGAACAGGGTGCCGTCCTCGGCGGTGATCCGGTCGACCGCCTGGCTCATCGGGTCGGTGCCGTCGGTTCCGCCACCGCCGAGGCTCATGTTGATGACCGCCGCGCCCTGGTCGGCGGCCCACTCCATGCCGGAGATGATCCACGACTCGTAGCCGCTGCCGTCGTCGCCGAGGACCTTGCCGACCAGCAGGCTCGCGCCCGGCGCGACCCCCTTGCGGGTGCCGCCGGACCCGGCGCCGGTGCCGGCGACGGTTGCCGCCACATGGGTGCCGTGGCCGAAGTGGTCGGTGGTGTCGGGGCTATCGCTGAAGTTCTGCGCGAGCGCCACCTTGCCGGCGATGTCGGGGTGGGTCTGGTCGATTCCGGTGTCGAGCACGGCCACCTTGACCCCGGTGCCGTCGAACCCGGCCTGCCAGGCGGCGGGGGCGCCGATCTGGGCGGTGCTGCGGTCGAGCACCGGGTGGACCTTGCCGTCGAGCCAGATCTGGCTGATCCCGTTGCCGAACGCGGGTGCGCCGGAGCCGGCCGACCGGGCACCGGGTGCGGTCGTCGCCGGTGCGGCGCCCTGCCAGAACCCGGCCAGCGAGTCCTTGCGGGCGGTCAGTGCGGCACCGCCGATGCTGGCCAGCGGACGGGCGGCGGTCGTACCGGCCAGGGCGCGGGCGGTGGTGGCGGCGCCGGGGTCCCGGTACCGGACGATCAGCGGGAGGCTGGCCGCCGAACCGTCGCCGTAACCGTCGGCGATCAGCTCCTCGACGTCGAACAGGTCCGCGTCCAGGGTGCCGGCGGAGACGTACGGGACGACGTCGCTGGGCAGGACCCGCATCCCGCCGTCGACCTCGACGGTGTGGAAGGTGATCCCCTCCCGGCCGGGGGCGGGGTGGACCGAGGCGGCGTACCGGCCACCGCCGGCCGGGGCGACCTCGACGACGTCACCGGTGATCAGGGTGACCCTGGACGAGCCGCCCAACGGGTTCGGCACCGCTCCCGGCGGTACGGCCGTCGGTGGGGCGGCTGAGGCCGGTGGCGTACCGGCGGCGGTGATCGCGAGTACGGCCACCAAGCCGGCGGCCGTACGACGCAGGGGGGTGGACATTTGCCAGACTCCTCGGGTTCAGCGGACCGCCATCAAAATGGCGACAGCTCGGAGTCTGTGGCTGGAACATTTCGCCGGTCCCGTATCGGCGGTGCCGCAGAGGCGACATGGCGCTAAGTGGACATCCCACCGCAGCACCGGGTAAACCACCGGTCAACAGTTGGTGATCGATGGATAGTGCCCGGCGACCTGCGGCCTGTTTCGCGGGCAGCGCTCATCGCCGGCAGGGTGAGGGCCGGCGGGGCGGGTCGGGGGCGTCAGTCGGCGTGCCGGGCGAGATCGGTCAGCGCGTCGCCGGTGAGCCGGTACGGCAGCCACTCGTCCATCGCGGCGGCGCCGATCGAGTGGTAGAACTCGCGGGCCGGGTTCCAGTTGAGCACCCACCAGTCCAGCCGCTGGTAACCGCGCTCGACGCAGACGGCGGCCAGGGTGGCGAGCAGCCTCCGGCCCGTACCGGTGCCCCGGGCCGCCGGTCGGACGTAGAGGTCCTCCAGGTAGATCCCGTGGACGCCGCGCCAGGTGGAGAAGTTGAGGAACCAGAGCGCGAAACCGATCGGCTCACCGTCGGCGTCGAGCGCGACATGCCCGAACAGCGCCGGCTGCTCGGCGAAGAGGGCCGCGTGCAGCTGCTCCTCGGTGAGGTGGCACTCGTCCGGGGCGCGTTCGTACTCGGCCAACTCGTGCACCATCGCGACGATGGCCGGCACGTCCGAGGGACGCGCCGGCCGAATCGCGGGTGGGGGACTCTCGTCCCCCCGGTCGGCTTGTGGCCGGCCGGTGGAAACAGTGGAGCTCACGCCTGCTTGGTCTCCCAGAAGATCTTCGAGATCTCGTCGATCTTCTGCAGCAGCTCGTCGGCCTTGGCCGGGTCGGTCGACGCCTTGGCGCCGCCGCCGCCACCGGCCAGCTTGGTGGCCTCGTTGAACAGCGAGTGCAGGTTCGGGTACTTCTCGAAGTGCGGCGGCTTGAAGTAGTCGGTCCAGAGCACCCACAGGTGGTGCTTGACCAGCTCGGCGCGCTGTTCCTTGATGATCAGGGCACGGGTCCGGAACTCCGGGTCCGTGTTGGCCTGGTACTTCTCGCAGATCGCCTTTACGGACTCGGCCTCAATCCGAGCCTGTGCCGGGTCGTAGACCCCGCAGGGCAGGTCGCAGTGGGCGTGCGCGACGAAACGTGGTGTGAGGATGCGTGGAAGTCGCATCAAGGCCCTCCGTGGGATGTTTGCGATGATCCGAGACGACATTACTCCTGACTTACGTCCCCAGGGGCGGAGAGGTGAAACCTGGTGCGGATGGGACCAGCGGGAAATCGACCGGATCGAACGGTGCCACCGGGGCGCGGGCTGTTCGCCGTACTCGTGATCGGTCCGTCCATGGTGCCGACGCTGCGTCACGGCGACGCGGTGCTGGTGCGGCGGCGTGGTCGCGCGATCCGGCCCGGTGACGTGGTCGTCGCGGTCTTCCGCACCCGCCCCGACCTGGTTGTGGTCAAGCGGGTGGTCCGCGCCGAGGATGGTGGGTGGTGGTTGCACGGTGACAACCCGCTGATCACGGACGACTCCCGAGCGTACGGAGTGGCCGATGTGCTCGGTCGGGTGGTGCTGCGGTACTGGCCGCGCCTGCGGAGGTTCGGTTACCACCCGGTATGACCCTGCTCACAGGTACGGTAAACAGACGACAGTATGCTCATTGGCCGTGCCTGGGTGACCCCCCGCACCGCACCGCCGGTCTTTCGCCGACCTCGCGTCGAGCCGGTTGGGTCCAACTGCTCGACGAATCCTGGAGTTCCCATGTCATCGTCTTCTGTGGATCATGCTGATCCGGTTTTCGAACTGCACCGAGGCGGCAAGCTGGCGGTGGCCTCGACGGTACCGCTGACCAGCCGGGAAGACCTGTCGCTCGCGTACACCCCCGGGGTTGCCCGGGTCTGCGAGGCGATCGCCGCCGACCCGGGACTGGTCGACGACTACACCTGGGTCTCGCACACGGTGGCCGTGGTGACCGACGGCTCGGCCGTACTCGGGCTGGGCAACATCGGTCCCCGCGCGGCGATGCCGGTGATGGAGGGCAAGGCGGTGCTGTTCAAGCAGTTCGGCGGCGTGGACGCGGTGCCGATCTGCCTGGACACGCAGGACGTGGAAGAGATCATCTCGGTGGTGACCGCGCTGGCCCCGTCGTTCGGCGGGATCAACCTGGAGGACATCAGCGCCCCCCGCTGCTTCGAGATCGAACGCCGGCTGGAGGAGGCGCTGCCGATCCCGGTCTTCCACGACGACCAGCACGGCACCGCGATCGTGGTGCTCGCCGCCCTGCGCAACGCCGCCACCCTGCTCAACCGCAAGCTCGGTGACCTGCGGGTGGTGGTCAGCGGGGCGGGCGCGGCCGGCGTCGCGGTGACCAGGATGCTGGCCGCCGGCGGGGTCAACCCCGATGACATCGTGGTCTGCGACTCGCGCGGCATCCTGCACCCGGAACGCGAGGGGCTCACCGAGGTCAAGGCGGAACTGGCCGACTTCACCAACTCCGCGCGCCGGCAGGGCGACATCACCGCCGCACTGCACGACGCCGACGTGCTGATCGGCGTCTCCGGCGGGCAGATCCCGGAGGCGGCGATCGCCGGGATGGCTTCCGGCGGGATCGTCTTCGCCCTGGCCAACCCGACACCCGAGGTGCACCCGGACGTCGCGGGCCGGCACGTCGCGGTGGTCGCCACCGGCCGCAGCGACTTCCCGAACCAGATCAACAACGTCCTCGCGTTCCCGGGGATCTTCCGGGGCGCGCTCGACGCGCGGGCCACCCGGATCACCGACGGCATGAAGGTGGCCGCCGCCGACGCGATCGCCGCGGTGGTCGCCGAGAACCTGACCCCGGACGCGATCGTCCCGTCGCCGCTGGACCCCCGGGTCGCCCCGGCGGTGGCCGAGGCCGTCCTCGACGCCGCCCGCCGCGACGGCGTCGCCCGCGCCTGAGGCGTGGGCAAGGGTCCCTTCCTGTCGTTTCCCCGGCAGGAAGGGACCCTTGATCGTCCACGGGGCCGTTGCGCGCGATGGCTGGGCGGGCGGTTCCGGTGGTGGGCCGGCGCTGTTAGCGTGCGGATCATGCGTGCCGCCTTCGCCTCGACGTTCGATGCCGACAATCCGCTCGCCGCGCTCACCGTCGGGGAGCGTCCGGAGCCGGTGCACCCGGCCGACGACTGGCTGACCGTGGAGGTCAGGGCCAGTTCCCTCAACCGGCACGACCTGTGGTCACTGGTCGGGGTCGGGCTGAGCGTGGAGCAGTTGCCGATGATCCTCGGGTGCGACGCCGCCGGGATCGACCCGGACGGCAACGAGGTGCTCGTCTACCCGGTGGTCCTGGATCCGGCCGACCCCCGTGGCGTGTCGATCCTGTCGGAGAAGTTCCAGGGCACGCTGGCCGAGCGGGTTGCGGTGCCGAGGGGGAACCTGGTGCCCGTACCGGCGGGGCTCTCGCTCACCGACGCGGCCTGCCTGCCGACGGCGTGGCTGACCGCGTACCGGATGCTCACCGACCGGGGGCGGATCGACGAGGGTGACGCGGTCCTGGTGCAGGGCGCCGGGGGCGGGGTGGCGACCGCCGCCGTCGTGCTCGCGGTGGCGATGGGCAAGCGGGTGTACGCGACCAGCCGGGACGCCGCCAAGCGGGACCGGATCGCGGCGCTCGGTGCGACGGCGGTGGCACCGGGAGCCCGGCTGCCGGAACGGGTCGACGTGGTCATCGAGACCGTCGGCGCGGCAACGTTCGACCACTCGATGAAGTCGGCCAGGCCCGGCGCCCGGATCGTGGTGTCGGGGGCGACCTCGGGTCACGAGCCGAAGGTGAACCTCCGTCGGGTCTTCGCGTTGCAGTTGGAGATCCTCGGCACCTCGATGGGTACGCCTGCGGAGCTGGCCGAACTGCTCGCGTTCTGCGTCGACCGGGGGGTCCGCCCGGTGGTCGACTCGGTCCACGGGTTCTCGCAGGTGGCCGACGCGTTCGCCCGGCTCCAGTCCGGCGAGGTGTTCGGCAAGGTGGTGCTCGACCACACCCGGTGACGAGAGCCCCCACCGCACCGGGCCTCCCGGAGCCCGACCGTCCGCTTCGGACGGCGATGCCCCACCTTTCGCCGACGGTAGCCGACCGAACACGCGCGACCCCGCGATTTGAAAATCCGGACCTTTCCCCCTGGGCAAAGCGGGGCAAACGAGCGGCGTAAGGCCCCTGAAAAGCGGAGATAAGCCGTGGGAAAGGCCCCCTTTAGGAAAACTAAAGGTTCGGTTTCCGATCTCCTTGTGATACCCCAAGGTCACCTTGAGTGCGCGGTACAGTCATGCGGTTCTGCTCTGCTGATTGCGGACTATTTGTAGGTCGAAGGGGTTAGATCTTGAGGTTCTCGGCGGCGCACGCAGATATTGAACAAGCATCACGATCCTCGCGAGGCGGGCATAAGTTATTTAGCCGCCGGCCGCGTTCATTGTTGGTAATTTTGACGACCCTTGTTATTGCCGTTGCCGGCATCGGGGTGGCCGTCGCGGGCAGCCGTGACGGTTCGATGGCGGTCTACAAGGACGGCACCGTGATCGACGGCGCCGTGGTCAACGGCTACATACACGTACGGGCGAACAACGTCACGATCAAGAATTCGACGATCCGCTACGGCGGGGCGTCGCACGCGGTGCGAATTTTCGACGGTTTCTCCGGCACCGTGGTCGAGGACACCAAGATTCATTGCGGTTCGGCCCGTACCAATGGGCTCGTGTTCGGCAACTACACCGCCCGGCGGGTGCAGATTTTCGGCTGCCGCAACGGCTTCATGTATTCCGACTCCGCACCCGCGACGATTGTCGAGTCGACCTGGAACGGCAAGGCGGTGAACGCGGGAGCGGAGATCGGACCGGCTCCCGAGCCGCCGCCGTCGGAATCGACCGCCACCCCCAGCGCCCGCCCCAGCGCCAGCCGTACCACCGCACCGCCCGCCTCCAGTGCGCCGCCGCGTGAGGTCGCCGGGCGGATCCCGGAATCGTTCCCCGGTCCGGACAACACCGGCGTACCGGCCGGCACCACGCTCAAGGCCTCCGGCTCGATCAACGCGACCAAGGACGGCCAGGTCTTCACCGGACTCGACATCAAGGGCTGCTTCACCGTCACCGCCAAGAACGTGATCCTGCGGAAGTCGCGGATCAGTTGCGGCGGGCTCTACTCGATCAGGACCCTCGGTGGGGCGGCCAACCTGCTCGTCGAGGACGTCGAGATCAACGGGCAGGCCAAGAACTCGGCGGCCGTGTGCTGCGGCGACTACACCCTGCGCCGGGTGGAGATCACCAATACGATCGACGGCCCGCGCCTGGGCAGCAACACGGTGATCGAGAACTCCTGGATCCACCATCTCGCCCGGACCAGCGGCTCGCACAACGACGCGTTGCAGACCACCGGCGCCTCGAACATCGTGGTACGCGGCAATTCGCTGGAGACGTACAACCCGACGACCGGGGACCCGTTCAACGCCTGCATCATGATCGGCTCGACCACCGGGCCGAGCGTGAACAACCTGACCTTCGAGCAGAACTACTGCAACGGCGGCAACTACTCGGTCGGGATCCGCGAAGACCTCAAGGGCTCCAACATCCAGTTCCGGCAGAACGTGTTCGGCCGGAACTACCGGTTCGGTGTGGTGGCCCGCCCCGGACAGGCCGGAATCAGTTGGGACAAGGCAAGCAACGTCTGGGTGGACAACCGCAAGCCGGTGGTCCCGTAGCTCTACCCCCACCACCCCCCGTCGCGGGCCCGTGCATCACGCACGGGCCCGCGACGTTTCGTCTGGTGGGGTGCGCAGGTCGGAAGGGGCGGGCGGTACCGCGGCCGGGAGTGAGCGTACGCACGCCGACCGCGTACGTTCTCTCCGGCGCTCGGCGGGGTGCGGTGCGGTGCACGGCGCCCCGGGGCGGCGACCGCCCGCCCGCGACCGGTGTGCGTGTGCGACCGGGCGGGATGACAGACCCGATCCACGGTCGTTTCCGCGCACCACATTGACCGTAAGCGCCCGCTCCGCCGTACGCGGCCACCCGTCCGGGTGCGGTACGGCGGCCAGCCGGTCGATGTTGACCAGCCACCTCGGTGGCCGCGGCGCCGCCGTACGGGCCGCGCAGTGGCGGTACGGGTCGCGGGGCGTTACCCGGCGCGTGGGCCGGCTGCGCTGCGCAGTTGTCGAGCCTCGGCCGATTGCGGTGGGATTCACCCGGTTCAGTACGGCCCGGATCGCCCCCGCCGCCAGCACTCGACCGCCTGCCGGTGGCTGTTCGCTATGGTCTTCGGCATGCCTGACAGTTACCAGGACCCCAGTGGCAACACCGAGGCGTTCCGTGCCTTCGCGCACCCGTCCGCCGAACCGCCCGCCGCACCCGCCAAGCCGTCGCCGAACCTACCCCTGATCATCGGCGCATCCGTAGCCGCAGTGGTAATCCTCGCCCTAATCGCCTGGCTCACCCTCTCCTGACCCGCTCCACCTGGTCCCACCCCCGCCTCACCTCGTTGATCATGAAGTTGGCGCGACGACACGCCGGTGCCGGGCGCGCCAACTTCATGATCAACCGGGAAGGCGGGGGGACCGGGGGGACTGGGGGGTGAGGAGGGTGGCGGTTTGGTGGGCTATTTCTAGTTCCTCGTTGGTGGTTATTACGTAGACGGGGGTTCGGGAGGTGTCGGGGGAGATGGGGCGGTCGCCGGACTGGGTGGTGTTGCGGTCTGGGTCGATGGTTATGCCCAGGTGGTTTAGGTTTTCCAGGGCGGCGGCGCGGACGGGGGCGGCGTGCTCGCCGACACCAGCGGTGAACGTGATCGCGTCGAGCCGGCCGAGCAGGGCGTAGTAACCGCCGACGTAGAACCGGATCCGCTGGCAGTAGACCTGGAAGGCCAGCTCGGCGGCCGGGTCACCGGCCTCCCGGCGACGCAGCACCTCGCGCATGTCGTTCGCGCCGGTGAGCCCGTACAGGCCGCTGCGGTGGTTGAGCAGGTCGTCGATCTCGTCGACCGACAGGCCGGCGACCCGCCGGAGCTGCATGATGACCGTCGGGTCCAGGTCACCGCTGCGGGTCCCCATCACCAGACCCTCCAGCGGCCCCATCCCCATCGAGGTGGCGACACTGCGGCCACCGGCGACCGCGCACGCGCTCGCCCCGTTGCCCAGGTGCAGCGTGATCGTGTTGACCTGCCCGTACGGGCGGCCGAGCAGTGCCGCCGTACGCCGGGAGACGTACGCGTGTGAGGTGCCGTGGAAGCCGTAGCGGCGGATGTCGTACCGGCGGGCGGTTTCCGCGTCGATGGCGTACGTGGCGGCGGCCTCGGGCAGGGTCCGGTGGAACGCGGTGTCGAAGACCGCCACCTGCGGCACGCCGGGCAGCAGTTGCCGGGTGACCGCGATCCCGGCCAGGTTCGCCGGGTTGTGCAGCGGGGCCAGCGGCACCAGGTCGGTGATCTCCCCGAACACCTCGTCGTCGACCAGGGTCGGCTCGGCGAACCGCTGTCCACCGTGGACCACCCGGTGCCCGACCCCGGTCAGTCCGGTCAGGTCGATCCGGTCCAGCACCTGCCGGATCGCGCTCTCGTGGTTCGCCGGCCCGCCGCCGGGCTCGCCGATCCGCTCGACCGTGCCCCGGGCGAGCACCACCGGCCCGCCGGCGCCGTCCACCGGTGTCTCGTCACCGGCGTCGACACCGTCGTAGAGGCGGTACTTCAGCGACGACGAACCTGAGTTGACCACCAGGATCCGGCTCACGACGCCACGTCCTCTCGCCGGTCGCCATCGGCGGGACCGGTTGCCGCCGCCTGGATCGCGGTGATCGCCACCGTGTTGACGATGTCCTTCACCGTCGCCCCCCGGGACAGGTCGTTGACCGGGCGGCGCAGGCCCTGCATCACCGGGCCGACCGCCACGGCACCGGCCGAGCGCTGCACCGCCTTGTACGTGTTGTTCCCGGTGTTCAGGTCGGGGAAGACGAAGACGGTGGCCCGGCCGGCGACCGTACTGCCGGGGAGTTTGGTCGCCGCCACCGCCGGGTCGATCGCGGCGTCGTACTGGATGGGTCCCTCGACCAGCAGGTCCGGCCGGCGGGTCCGGACCAGTTCGGTGGCTGCCGCGACCTTCTCCACGTCGGCGCCCGCACCGGACGCCCCGGTCGAGTACGACAGCATCGCCAGCCGGGGTTCGACACCGAACCGGGCGGCGGTGTCGGCCGAGGAGAGGGCGATGTCGGCGAGCTGGTTCGCGTCCGGGTCCGGGTTCACCGCGCAGTCGCCGTACACCAGGACCCGGTCCGACAGCAGCATGAAGAAGACGCTGGAGGCCACCGACACGTCCGGCACGGTACGGATGATCTCGAAGGCGGGGCGGATCGTCGCGGCGGTGGTGTGGGTGGCGCCGGAGACCATGCCGTCGGCCCGACCCAGGTGGACCATCATCGTGCCGAAGTAGTTCGGGCTCACCACCACGTCCTGGGCCAGGTCCGGGGTGACGCCCCGGTGGGCGCGCAGGTGGACGTACTCGGCGGCGAACTCGTCCCGCCACGGGCTGGCGGCCGGGTCGACCAGGTCGGCCTGCTCGATGTCGACGCCGATCTCGCGTGCCCTGCGGCGGATCTCGTCCGGGTCGCCGAGCAGGGTCAGGTCGGCCACCCGGCGGCGGAGCAGGATCTCGGTCGCCCGCAGGATCCGTTCGTCCGTACCCTCGGGCAACACCAGCCGGCGGCGGGCCGCGCGGGCCCGGTCGATCAGGTCGTACTCGAACATCAGCGGGGTGACCCGCGCGGACCGGGCGACCCGCAGTCGCCGGGCCAGCTCGGGGGTGTCCACCGCGGCCTCGAAGGCGCCCAGGGCGGCCTCCACCTTGCGCGGGTTCGCCGCACTCGGTCGGCCCTCGATCCGGCTGGAGGCGGACACCGTGTGGTAACTGTCGCCGGGCACCGAGAGCACCGCCAGGCCGGTACGCAGCCGCTCGACCAGCCGCATCACCCTCGGGTCCGGCTGCTCGCCGAGGGTGAGCACCAGCCCGGCCACGGACACCTGACCGGCGACGTGCGCCGCCGCGGCGGCGACCAGCAGGTCCGCCCGGTCCCCCGGAGTGATCATCAACGCGCCGTCGGTCAGGTGGTCGAGCAGGGTCGGCACGTGTGCCGCCCCGACGACGAAGTCGAGGACGTCCCGCTCCAGCGCGGCCCGGTCACCGGCGAGCAGGGTGGCGCCGAGCGCGGTGGCCACCTCGGCCACCGTCGGCGCCGACACGGCCGGCACCTCGGGAATCGCGTACGCGGGCACCGGCAGCTCCGGCAGGGTCATCGCCCCCGGCACCCGGTTGGCCACCACCGCCAGTACGGTCGCGCCCAGGTCCTCCAGGTCGTGGTACGCCCCGCGCGCCGCCGCCGCGATCGCCTCCGGCTCCTGCTCGAACCCGTCCACCACCGGCACCACCACGCTGCCGAACTCGGTGGCCAGCCGGGCGTTGAAGGCGAGTTCGCGGGAGAGCCCGCCGGTGCCGCCCTCGGCCGCGTCGTCGAAGTCGCTGCCGACCACGACCACGGCCGGGCAGCCGCGTTCGACCGTACGGTAGCGCTCCACGATCCGGGAGATCAGTTCCTCCCGCTGCCCGTCGGCGACCAGCCTGGACGCCTCGGCGTAGGTGGTGCCGTACAGGTCCTCGGCCGGGGTGTCGATCCGGTAGCGCTCGCGCAGCAGGGCCAGGATCGGGTCCTCTTCGGTGTCGCTGACCAGGGGCCGGAACACACCGATCCGCTCGACCTGCCGGGAGAGGAGTTCGGCCAGCCCGAGTGCGATCGTCGACTTGCCGCCGCCGTGCCCGAGCCCGGCGATATAGACACTGCGTGCCACGCCCCCAACCTACAAGATCGGGCAGCCGGTCGGCTCGCTCCGGAGAGGTCTGTCCGGACACAGTCCGGCCGTGCCGGATGGGTGGCTACTCGTCGTCCTCGTCGTCGTGGCGGGCCAGCCAGGTGGCGAAGCGTTCGATGGGGGTTTCGAACTCGGGATTGAGGTCGACGAACTCGCGCAGGCGCTCGCCGAGCCACTCCAGGGTGACGCTCTCGTCGCCCCGGCGCTCGACCAGTTCCTCGATGCCCCGGTCGGTGAAGTACATGGGTGGTCCTCTCAGACTCCGGGGCGGATCGAGGAGTTCCTCGATCCGCCCCGGTCTCAACTCAACGCGGTACGGCGATCAGGGGCGGGGCAGTGCCGCCTCGATCAGTGCGCCCTGCTCGACCTCGTGCATCTTCGCCGAGCCCACCGCGGGGGCGGCGGCCGACGGACGGGAGATCCGCCGCAGCCGTACGCCGTCGAGGTGCTCCAGCAGGTTGAGCGCCACGAACGACCAGGCACCCTGGTTGGCCGGCTCCTCCTGGACCCAGGCGAAGTCCTCGGCGTTCGGGTACTCGGCCAGGGCCGCCCGGATCTCCTCCACCGGGAGCGGGTAGAGCTGCTCCATCCGTACGATCGCGGTGTCGGTGATCTTGCGCTCGTCGCGGGCCTGGAGCAGGTCGTAGTAGATCTTGCCGGTGCAGAGCAGCACCCGCTTGACCGCCTCCGGCTTGGCGATGGTCCGGTCGCCCAGCACCGGCTGGAAACCGCCGGTGGTGAAGTCCTCGACGCTGGAGACACAGAGCTTGTGCCGCAGCAGGGACTTCGGCGTGAAGACCACCAGCGGCTTGCGCTTCTCCGACAGCGCCTGGCGGCGCAGCAGGTGGAAGTGGTTCGCCGGGGTGGTCGGGATGGCCACCCGCATGTTGTCCTCGGCGCACATCTGCAGGAAGCGCTCCGGCCGCCCGGAGGTGTGGTCCGGCCCCTGACCCTCGTGGCCGTGCGGCAGCAGCAGCGTCACCGCCGACTGCTGGCCCCACTTCACCTCGCTGGAGGAGATGAACTCGTCCACCACCGACTGGGCGCCGTTGGCGAAGTCACCGAACTGCGCCTCCCAGAGGACCAGCGCCTCGGTGTTCTCTACCGAGTAGCCGTACTCGAAGCCCATCGCGGCGTACTCGCTGAGCAGCGAGTCGTGCACGAAGAACCGGGACCGGTCGTTGGTCAGCGCGGACAGCGGCAGGTGCTCCCGGCCGGTCTTGGCGTCCACGATGACCGCGTGCCGCTGGACGAACGTGCCCCGGCGCGAGTCCTGACCGGCGAGCCGGACGGTCACCCCGTCGTGCAGCAGCGAACCGAACGCGATGATCTCGCCGAAGCCCCAGTCGATGTTGCCGTCGGTGGCCATCTTGGCCCGCCGGTCGAGCAACTGCTGGATCCGCTTGTGCGGGGTGAAGCCCTCGGGCAGCGTCGTGTGCGCCGTACCGATCGCGTGCACCACGTCCGCGCCGATAGCGGTCTGCACCTGCGGCTCCGGCTCGGCCTGGCGGCGCGGGCGGGTCGGCTGCCGGCCCGGCGTCGCGGCGTCACGGGTGGCCTTGAAGACCCGTTCGAGCTGGGCCTGGAAGTCGCGGAGCAACTCCTCGGCGTCCTCGACGGTGATGTCCCCGCGCCCGATCAGCTCCTCGGTGTAGAGCTTGCGGACCGACCGCTTCGAATCGATGATCTGGTACATCTGCGGGTTGGACATCGAGGGGTCGTCGCCCTCGTTGTGGCCGCGCCGCCGGTAGCAGACCATGTCGATAACGACGTCCTTGTTGAACTCCTGGCGGTACTCGAAGGCCAGCCGGGCCACCCGAACCACGGCCTCCGGGTCGTCCCCGTTGACGTGGAAGATCGGCGCCTGGATCATCCGGGCGACGTCGGTGCTGTAGAGGCTGGAGCGCGAGTACTCCGGTGCGGTGGTGAAGCCGACCTGGTTGTTGACCACCACGTGCACGGTCCCGCCGGTGCGGTAGCCCCGCAGTTGCGACAGGTTGAGCGTCTCGGCCACCACGCCCTGCCCGGCGAACGCGGCGTCGCCGTGCACCGCCACCGGGAGCACGGTGTAGCCCTCCAGGCGCAGGTCGATCCGGTCCTGCTTGGCCCGGACGATGCCCTCGAGCACCGGGTCGACCGCCTCCAGGTGCGACGGGTTGGCGGTCACCGACACCTTGATCGCGTGCTCGCCGTCCGGCGTACTGAACTTGCCGGCCTGGCCGAGGTGGTACTTCACGTCGCCCGAGCCCTGGGTCGAGCGCGGGTCGAGGTGTCCCTCGAACTCGGAGAAGATCTTCTCGTACGGCTTGCCGACGATGTTGGCGAGCACGTTCAGCCGACCACGGTGGGCCATGCCGATCACGACCTCGTCCAGGGAGCCCTCGGCCGCCGCCTCCAGCACCTCGCCGAGCAGCGGGATCAGTGATTCGCCGCCCTCCAGCGAGAACCGCTTCTGGCCGACGTACTTGGTCTGGAGGAAGGTCTCGAACGCCTCGGCCGCGTTCAGCCGGTTGAGTACGTGCTTCTGCTCGTCCGCCGACGGCTTCTCGTACTTCCGCTCGATCCGGTCCTGGATCCAGCGCCGCTCCTCCGGGTCCTGGATGTGCATGTACTCCACGCCGACCCGGCGGCAGTAGGAGTCGCGCAGCACCCCGAGGACCTCGCGGAGCTTCATCTTCTGCTTGCCGTTGAAGCCGCCGACCGGGAAGTAGCGGTCGAGGTCCCAGAGGGTCAGGCCGTGCTGGAGCACGTCCAGGTCCGGGTGCTTGCGGATCTTGAACTCGAGCGGGTCGGTGTCGGCCATCAGGTGACCGCGCACCCGGTACGCGTGGATGATCTCGATGACCCGGGCGGTCTTGTTGATCTGACCCTCGGAGCTCACCGCCACGTCGCGCATCCAGCGCACCGGCTCGTACGGGATCCGCAGCGAGGTGAAGATCTCGTCGTAGAAGCCGCGCTCACCGAGGATCAGCTCGTGCATGACCTTCAGGAACTCGCCGGACTGGGCGCCCTGGATGATCCGGTGGTCGTACGTGCTGGTCAGCGTGATGATCTTGCTGACGGCCAGCTCGGCCAGGGTCTCCTCGGACATCCCCTGGTACGGCGCCGGGTACTCCATCGCGCCGACACCGATGATCGTGCCCTGCCCGACCATCAGCCGGGGCTGGGAGTGCACGGTGCCGATCCCGCCCGGGTTGGTCAGCGAGATCGTCGTGCCGCCGTAGTCCTCCATGGTCAGCTCGTTGCGCCGGGCCCGCCGGACCACGTCCTCGTAGGCCTGCCAGAACTGACGGAAGTCCATCTGCTCGCACGCCTTGATCGACGGCACCACCAGGTTGCGCGAGCCGTCCGGCTTGGCCAGGTCGATCGCGATGCCCAGGTTGACGTGCTCCGGCTTCACCATCACCGGCTTGCCGTCCACCTCGGCGTACGAGTGGTTCATCTCGGGGTGCTCGGCCAGCGCCCGGACCAGGGCGTACCCGATCAGGTGGGTGAAGCTGACCTTGCCGCCCCGACCCCGGGCGAGGTGGTTGTTGATCACGATGCGGTTGTCGACCACCAGCTTCGCCGGCACCGCGCGCACGCTCGTCGCGGTCGGCACCGACAGCGAGGCGTCCATGTTCTGCACGATCTTCGCCGCGACACCGCGCAACGGAGTGGTGCTGCTGCCCGCGGCCGGCGGCTGGGCCGGTGCGGCCTTCTTGGCCGGCGCAGCGGCGGCGGCCGGTGCGGCTGCCTTCGGCGCCGGTGCGGCCGGAGCCGGCTTCGGCTCGGCAGCCTTGGGCTCGGCAGCCTTCGGCTCGGCGGCCGGAGCGGTCGCCGGCTGGGTCTTCGCGGCAGCCGGGGGAGCGCTGGCCGCTTCCTTCTTCACCCCCGGTGCCGGCTTGGCCGCTGTCGCTGTTTTCGGAGCCGACCCGTTGCCGTCAGCCGTGTCGGCTGCCGGACGGTAGTCGGCGAAGAAGTCGTGCCAGGCCGAATCGACGCTGGTGGGGTCGGCGAGGTAACGCTGGTACATCTCCTCGACGACCCACTCGTTCGGGCCGAAACCCGCCAGTGGGTTCTCCTGCGAAGTCTGCTGGGTCGACACGGCCAGTGATCGCCTCTTTCACGCGGGTTCTGCGGTTCACGCGGGTTCTGCCACCGCCTGGGACCGGGGTCAGAAATCACTGTCCAGGCTACGCCGTACGCTATCGGCCGGCATTGCCGCATCCGGCCCGTGTTGCGATTCACAGCGTGAAGGTCTTGTTCACCTGGTATTCAAGCCCCTGAAGCCGGTCGCTCGCCGGGGTCTGGGCCGCCCCCGACGGCCGCGATCGATCCCGTGGCGCCGGGGTGCCCCGCCCACGCACTCCGTACAGGGCCGTTCACCCGATCGACACCCACGCATCCGGTGCGCGACACGCCGACGGTGGGCAGCGACCTTACACATACCCCATGGCTGTTCTGCTCACCGCTCCCGCACCCACCGGGACCAGCGGCTACACCCTGCTGATCGCCGACGACGCGGCCCAGATCGCCGCCGCGCAGCGGCTGCGCCACGACGTCTTCGCCGAAGAACTCGGCGCCAACCTCCACTCGGCCGTCCAGGGACTCGACACCGACGAGTTCGACGCGCACTGTGACCACCTGCTCGTCCGGGACGACAGCACCGGGGCCGTCGTCGGGACGTACCGGATGCTGCCGCCGGACCGCGCCGCGCGCGCCGGCCGGCGGTACGCGGAGAGCGAGTTTGACCTGTCCGCCTTCGCCCCGCTCCGCGACGAGCTGGTGGAGATCGGGCGGTCCTGCGTGCATCCGGACCACCGCACCGGCGCGGTGATCAACCTGATGTGGGCCGGTATCGCCCGCTACCTGCACCTGCGCGGGCTGCGGTGGCTGGGCGGCTGCGCCTCGCTGCCGCTGACCGACGGTGGCGCGAACGCCGTCGCGGTCTGGCAGCAGGTCTCCGCCCGGAACATGGCCCCGCCGCCGCTGCGGGTACGCCCGCACCGGCCCTGGCTGGCCGAACCCGCCGGGGTCGCCGCGCTCGCCGCTCGGGCGGAGCGGGCCGAGAAACCGTCGGCGGCCGTACCCGCCCTGCTCAAGGGTTACCTCCGGCTCGGTGCCTGGGTGTGCGGGGAGCCCGCGTACGACCCGGATTTTGACGTGGCGGACCTCTACGTACTGCTCTCGATGGATCGGATGCACCCCCGTTACCGGCGGCACTTCCTCGGACTCGGAGAAGACGGATGAACCCCCTCTGGCAGCCCCGCTCGGCCTGCGGGCCGCACTGCCTGCCCGGCCCCCGCGAGACGCCGACGGTGTCCCGGCTGCACCAGGCCGGGCGGCTGACCGCCCTGTTCGGCGCGTTGCTGTTCGGGGCGCTGCTGGTGCCCGTACTTCCGGTGTTGCCAGCGGCCGGGCGCCAGGCCGCCGGCCGCTGGTGGGCCCGGCTGGTGCTCGGCTCCCTGGGCGTGACCCTCCAGGTACGCGGCCGGCTGCCCCGGCGGCGGGCGCTGCTCGCCGCCAACCACATCTCGTGGCTGGACATCATGGCCACCCTGGCGGTCGCGCCGGCCCGGATGCTGGCCAAGCAGGAGGTACGGCAGTGGCCGCTGATCGGCCCGCTGGCCGCCTCGGGCGGCACCATCTTCGTCAACCGCACCCGGCCCCGGGCGCTGCCGCAGACGGTGGCCAAGGTGGCCGAGGCACTGCGGTCCGACCGGGTGGTCGCGGTCTTCCCGGAGGGTACGACCTGGTGCGGCAAGCCCCGTGCGGCCGGCGCCTGCCCGGCCGGTGGACGGTTCCGGCCGGCGATGTTCCAGGCGGCGATCGACGCCGGTGCGCCGGTGGTGCCGCTCACCATCAACTACCGGACCGGACCGGGGCGCGACGGTACGACCGCAGCCGCCTTCCTGGGCGAGGACAGCCTCTGGGTGTCGCTGCGCCGGGTGCTCGCCGTACGGGGGCTCTCGGTGACGGTGACCGCCGCGCCGGCCCTGCACCCGGAGCAGTCCGCCTCCCGCCGGCGCCTGGCCCAGGCAGCCGAGTCCGCAGTCCGCTTCGCCGGCCCACCCACCCCCCACAGGCACCCCACCCCGCTGCCCACCCCGACCCCGCTGGCCCCCACCTCGCCCAGCGGCCTCTCCCTCGCCGCCTAACCCGCCCCGCCCCCCCCCCCCCCCCCTGCCCCCGCCCGCCCCCTGCTTCGTCGATCTAGGGCAAATGGTGGTGAGCAGTGATCAACTAGCACGTATTTGCCCTAGATCGACGGGGGAGAGAGGGAGGGGGAGAGGGAGGGGGAAGCGGAAAGTGGAGGGCTGGTGTGTCGCGATGTATCGCGTTAGGATCGGGGTGCGGGTACGGGGTAGGCGACGGGATGGGTGATCATGGCGAGATGGACGATCAACGGGCCGCAGCGGATCGCGCTCGATGAACCGGTCACCCGGTTGGAGGTCCGCCTGATCGGCGGGCGGCTCAGCGTGATGGCTACCGACGGGCCCGCCCGGGTGGAGATCACCCGAGCCAGCACCCGACCCCTGATCACCGTGGAGCACCACGACGGCCGGCTCTCCGTACGCCAGGACTGGCCCCGGAAGTGGCAGCGGCTCTTCTGGTGGCTCGGCCACCGCTACCGGGTCGACGTGTCGATCGCGGTGCCCGCGCACGTCGTCGCCGACCTGCGACTGGTCGACGGCGCGGTGCTCGTCTCCGGACTCCGCGAGCACACCCAGGTCGACGTCACGTCCGGACAGGTCACGCTGATGGGGCTGGCCGGTGAGACCAGGGCCAAGGTGGTCTCCGGCCCGGTCGAGGCACTCGGTGTCGCCGGCGAACTCGTGATGGAGACGGTCTCCGGGGAACTGGTCCTCGCCGACGGTTCCGCGGCCCGCGTACGCGCCACCACCGTCTCCGGGTCGATCACCTGCGACCTCGACAACCCCAGGCGCAGCGAGATCCGGCTCAGCACCACCTCCGGGAGCGTGACCGTACGGGTCCGGGCGGACAGCGACATGGCGGTGCACCTGCACAGCACCTCCGGCCGGATCACCAGCGCGTTCCCGCAGCTCAAGGCGGGCAGCACGTACTGGTCGACGGACAGCCACGGGGTGCTGGGCGCAGGTGAGGGCAAGCTCTGGGCCAACTCCACCTCGGGCAGCATCGCGCTGCTGGCCCGCCCGGCGGACACCGACGACGAGTTCGTCGACGACGACCGGGAGGGGGCGGCGTGACCGGGGTGTTCAGCCACGGGCGGCTCCGGCTCTACCTGCTGAAGCTGCTCGACGACGGACCGAAGCACGGGTACGAGCTGATCCGGCTGCTGGAGAACCGGTTCCTCGGCCACTACGCTCCCAGCGCCGGCACGATCTACCCCCGGCTCCAACGGCTGGAGGTCGAGGGCCTGGTCACCCACACCGCCGCCGGTGGGCGCAAGGTGTACGAGATCACCGACGCCGGCCGGACCGAGCTGGGCCAGCGCGACGGCGAACTGGCCGATCTCGAATCGGACATCAAGGCCTCGGTGGCCGATCTCTCCAGCCTCGCCGGGGAGATCCAGACCGAGGTACGCGGCTCGGTGCGGGACCTGAAGCGGGAGCTGCGCGCCGCCACCAGGGAAACCCGGTACGGCGGCTGGACGGTCCCCGGCGGCGCCCGCCACGTCCCGCCGCCCCCGGACGCGGATCTCGGGGCGGAGTTCGACCGCAGACTCACCGACTTCACCACAGAGGTACGCGCCCTGGTACACAACCGGCGGCTCACCGACACCCAGCTCCGTACGCTGATCCGGACCCTGGACGGTGCGCTCGACGGGTTGCGCCGGCTGCTGCGCTGAACCGGGCGGACCGGGCGGACCGGGCGCTCCCGTGGCGCCCGGACCGCTCCCAGCTTGCTCCGAGCTGTTCCCAGGCAGTTTTCAGGCTACCTCCAGCCCGCGCGCAGCGGAGCGGCGGATGATGTGGTCATGGCTGCGCAGACCGAGGCACGACTACTCGTGGTGGAAGACGACCCCAACATCCTGGAGTTGCTCTCCGCGAGCCTGCGTTTCGCCGGCTTCGACGTGGCCACGGCGACCAGCGGCAGTGCCGCCGTCACCGCGGCCAAGGACCGCCGTCCCGACCTGGTCGTGCTCGACGTCATGCTGCCCGACCTGGACGGCTTCGAGGTCATCCGGCTGATGCGGGAGAGCGGCACCCGTACGCCGGTGGTGTTCCTGACCGCGCGGGACGCCACCGACGACAAGATCCGTGGGCTGACCCTCGGCGGTGACGACTACGTCACCAAGCCGTTCAGCCTGGAGGAGCTGACCGCCCGGATCCGGGCCGTGCTGCGGCGTACGGCGACCGGGGAGCAGGCGCCGTCCCGGCTCAGCTTCGCCGACCTGGAGCTGGACGAGGAGACGCACGAGGTGCACCGGGCCGGGCAGCGGGTCCAGCTCTCCCCGACCGAGTTCAAGTTGCTGCGTTACCTGATGCTCAACGCGAACCGGGTGCTCTCCAAGGCGCAGATCCTCGACCACGTGTGGAACTACGACTTCCGGGGCGACGACAACATCGTCGAGTCGTACATCTCCTACCTGCGGCGCAAGGTCGACACGAGTCAGCCCCGGCTGATCCACACCCTGCGGGGCGTCGGCTACGTGCTGCGTAAGCCCGCGGCGTGACCAGTCCGGTTTCCTCACTGAAGGGTCGGCTGCGGAGCACCCCGCTGCGGTTCAAGCTGGTCACCGCGGTCCTCGCGCTGGTCGCCGCCGCACTGCTGGTGATCAGCGTGATGACGACCTTCTTCCTGCGCAGCTACCTGGTCAGCCAGGTGGACGCGGAACTGCACACGTCGGTACGCAGCCTCCAGTCGCTGTCCACCTCGCCGCGCGGCGGGACCATCTCGCTGCCGCTGGCCGACTACATAGTGGTGCTGACCACCGACGACCCCAAGCAGCCCGACCTGCGGTACGACACCGACCGGTTCACCCCCGAAGACCTGCCGCCGTGGCCGTCCGACCCGGACGGCTTCGCCAAGTTGCAGGGTGACCCGTTCACTGTCAAGGCGCACGACGGCACGGTCCGTTGGCGGATGCTCTACACCGAGCTGCCCGGCGGCCAGATGGCGGCGGTGGGGCAGCACCTGACCGACGTGGACCAGGCGGTGAAGCAGCTCGTCTGGATCGATCTGCTGGTCGGCGGCGCGGTCCTGATCCTGCTCGCCTCGTTGGGGGCGGCCATAGTCCGGACCAGCCTCCGGCCACTGATCAAGATCGAGCAGACCGCGGCGGCGATCGCCGACGGTGACCTGACCCGGCGGGTGCCCGATCCCGAGCCGGGAGCGGTGGAGCCGAAGACCGAACTGGGCCGGCTCTCCCGCGCCCTGAACGCGATGCTCACCCAGATCGAGGCGGCGTTCACCGCCCGCGCCGCCTCCGAGACCGCCGCCCGCAACGCCGAACTGGGGGCGCGGGACGCGGCGTTCGCGGCGCAGGCGTCCGAGGCTCGGGCCCGCCGTTCCGAGGAGCGGATGCGGCAGTTCGTCGCGGACGCCTCGCACGAGTTGCGTACGCCACTGACCACCATCCGGGGCTTCGCGGAGTTGTACCGGCAGGGTGCGGCCGGCTCCCCGGAGGAGACCGCCCGTCTGGTCCGCCGGATCGAGGACGAGGCCGCCCGGATGGGGCTGCTGGTCGAGGACCTGCTGCTGCTCGCCCGGTTGGACCGGGAGCGCCCGCTGGTGCTCGGTCCGGTGGAACTGCCGGTGCTGGCGACCGAGGCGGTGCAGGCCGCGCAGGCGATCGCGCCGGAACGGAACATCACCCTGGAGACCGCTCCGGGCGCCGGGGACCTGGTTGTCCTGGCCGACGACGCGCGGCTGCGTCAGGTCCTCGGGAACCTGGTGACCAACGCGCTCACGCACACGCCACCGGACGCCTCGGTGACCGTGCGGCTGCGTTCCGAGGCCGGCAACCTGGCCGTGGTCGAGGTCGCCGACACCGGCCCGGGCCTCCCGCCGGAACAGGCCGAACGGGTCTTCGAACGGTTCTACCGGGCCGACGCGGCCCGTACCCGCCGGGTCGGCGGCGCCGCCGGTACGGGTCTGGGGCTGGCGATCGTGGCCGCGCTGGTGGCGGCGCACAACGGCAGCGTGGAAGTGCTCGAGACGCCGGGTGGCGGCGCGACCTTCCGGGTCAAGGTGCCGCTCGCCCCGACCGTGGCCGACGATTCGTCCGAGGGCGAGTAGCGGCCGTGTGCCGCTGCGGGTCGCGCGATTCACAGCGAACATCCAGTGCGATTCCAGGTGGGTCGCAGAGCTTCGGGGCAAGGTAGGTGTCATGAGCGAGTACGAAACCGACCCGCAGCGGCCTTCGGCCAACGCCGACGCCGACGCCACGCCGTCGTATCCCACCGCGGAGTTGTCGCCCGTCGAGCGCGGGCCGGCCGACTCCACCCCCGCGGCCTCCGGTCAGGCCGTCGGCGGCACCGAGCCGACCGCCGCCGCCTCCGAGCAGCAGACCACCGCCTACTCCGCGCCGACCCCGTACGGCACCGTCACGCCCACCACGGACGGCGGCGCCGCACCGAGCACGGACGGCACCGCCACGCCGACCACGGACGGGAGCACCGCCCCGACGACCGGTGGACCGGTCGGGCCGACCGGAGCGACGACCGACCCGTACGGCAACCCGTACGCCGGGCACGGCGCTCCCGCCCCGCACGCGGCCGGGCCGTACGCCGGTTACCAGCGGCCGACCGACCCCTACGCCGGCCAGTACGGCGGCGCCCAGCCCGGTTCCGCCGTGCCGGCCTCCTACCCGCCGAGCCCCTGGCACCCGGCCGCCCAGAACCAGCCGGGCTGGACGGGCAACCCCAGCTACGCCGGGCAGCACACGCCCGGTGCCCCGATGCCGCCGCAGCCGCCGCACCTCGGTGGCAACCCGCCGCCGATCTGGGCCCAGGGCCCGGGTGGACCGGGTCACCAGCCCCGGCCGAGCCGGCTGGGCCGGTTCGCGGCGATCGGCGCGGCCGCCCTGGTCCTGATGGCCGGTTCCGGCATCGCCGGTGGCGCGGTCGCGTTGGCCCTCGACGACGGTTCCTCCGGCCCGACCCGGACGTACTCCGCCGCTCCGATCATCAACAGCGCCGACCTGCCCAAGATCGCCGCCTCGGTGGAGAACAGCGTCGTCTCGATCACCACCGGCAGCGGTGAGGGTTCGGGTGTGGTGCTCAGCGCCGACGGTTACGTCCTGACCAACAACCACGTGGTGGCCAGTGCCACCGGGGACACGGTCAAGGTGGTCTTCGCGGACGGCAAGACCGCCCAGGCGAAGATCATCGGTACCGACCCGAAGACCGACCTCGCGGTGGTCAAGGCGCAGGACGTCAGCGACCTGAGCCCGGCGAAGCTCGGTGACAGCGACGCGATGCAGGTCGGCGACACGGTGCTCGCCCTGGGCAGCCCGCTGGGGCTGCAGGGCTCGGTGACCGCCGGCATCCTCAGCGCCAAGGACCGGACCATCCAGGCCGGTGGCGAGGACGAGTCTCAGCCGCAGAACCCGTTCCAGCAGCAGCAGCCGCCGCAGGCGGCCAGCTCGATCTCCGGGCTGCTCCAGACCGACGCCCCGATCAACCCGGGTAACTCCGGCGGTGCCCTGATCAACACCAAGGGCGAGGTGATCGGCATCAACACCGCCATCGCCACCGCCGGGAGCAACGGCAACATCGGTGTCGGCTTCGCGATCCCGAGCAACAAGGCCAAGGACGTGGCCGGCAAGCTCCAGCAGGGTCAGAAGGTCAGCCACCCGTACCTCGGGGTGAGCGTGACCGAGGCGGACAACGGCGGTGCCGTGGTCGGCGGGGTGACCGAGGGCAGCCCGGCCGCCCAGGCCGGTATCCAGCAGGGCGATGTCATCAGCCGGTTCGGCGACAAGGTGGTCAACGACTCCAACGATCTGGTCGGGGCCGTGCAGACGGGCAAGGTGGGCGACAAGGTGCAGTTGACCTTCACCCGAAATGGTGTGGAGAAGACGGCAACCGTGACGCTGGCTGAGACGTCATAGCAGGAGGACCCGTTCGTACCTGAAGGCGGTTCTTCCGTAACCCGGAAGTGCGCCTCCTCCCCAAGCGGCGGGCGATGTGACCAAGGGGGTTGGTCACGTCGCCCGCCGCACCTTTTTCCCACCCGTCGGTTCGGCCGGTTATCCCCGGCCGAGCAGGGAAACCCGAAGTATCCGGCGGGTCAGCCGGAGCAGTGGGGAGGGCTCGACGTCGTGAACCACATGCCGATCGACCGATTCGACCAGACCGTACCGTTGCGGATCGCCATGGTCGTACCGCCCTGGTACGAGCTGCCGCCGAAGGGGTACGGCGGGGTCGAACAGGTCTGCGCGGCACTGGTGGACGCGCTGGCCGCCCGTGGGCACGAAGTGACCCTCTTCGGCGCCGGGACGGGTTCCGGCACCGCTGCCCGTTTCGTCGGGACGATGCCCGAGCTGCAACACGAGCGTCTCGGGCAGTCGTTGCCCGAACTGGCCCACCTGGCGCGGGCCGACCAGATGATCAACCCGGACGTCTTCGACGTGGTGCACGACCACACCACCATCGGCCCGTTCGTGGCGCCCCGGCGCTCGGTCCCGACGGTCGCGACCGTCCACAACAGACCAACCGGGGAACTCGGGGACATCCTGGCCGACGTCGACCGTTCGGTGGGACTGGTGGCGATCTCGCACGCCCAGCGGCGGCTGCGTCCGTACCTGCCGTGGGCGGCGACGGTGCACAACGGGTTGGCGCTGGACGACGTACGGCACAAGTCGCAGCCGGGTACCGGACCGGTCCTCTGGCTGGCCCGGTTCAGCCCCGACAAGGGTCCCGACCTGGCCGTACGCGCCTGCCGGGCGGCCGGGCTGTCGCTGGTGCTGGCGGGCAAGTGCGACGAGCCGGAGGAGCAGCGTTACCTGACCGAGGTGATCGAGCCGTTGCAGGGACCGGACCTGACCGTGCTGCGCAACCCGGACCGGGCCACCTGTTTCCAGCTCATGCTCGACGCCCGGTGCCTGATCATGCCGATCCGGTGGGAGGAGCCGTTCGGCATGGTGATGGTCGAGGCGATGGCCACCGGTACGCCGGTGGTCGCACTCGACCGGGGTGCCGTACCGGAGCTGGTCCGGTCGGGGGAGACGGGCCTGATCTGCGTCGACCCGGACGACCTCCCGCAGGCCCTGCTCGACGCGGGGGACCTCGACCCGGCCGCCAGCGTGGCCCACGTACGCAACGCCTTCTCCGCCGAGATGATGGCCGAAGGCTACGAGCGGGTCTACCGCCAGTGGGCCAACACCGCCCGCGAACGCCCGGCCCACGCCGCCCTCACCCCCACCGGCGCCTGGTAACCCGACGACGGCGTCCCCGTCCGGCGCAGTGGGCCGGGCGTCGGGCGCAACCGCGTCACGGGGGTAGCGCGGTTGCCGTACCGGCCCGGACGATGGGGGCAGGAGGTGGTCGTATTGGTCACCATCACCATCGACCGGCTGACGAAGGTCTTCGACGGCGGGATCGTCGCGGTCGACGACCTGAGCCTGGAGGTCGCCACCGGGGAGTTCGTGGCCCTGCTCGGGCCGACCGGGTGCGGTAAGTCGACAATCCTGCGGCTGGTCGCCGGACTGGAGGAGCCGACCGCCGGACGGGTGCTGTTCGACGGTGAGGTGCCCGACGAGCGGGCGGCACACCAGCGCCGGGTCGCCATGGTCTTCCAGGACTACGCCCTCTACCCGAACCTGACCGTGGCCCAGAACATCGGCTTCCCGCTGCGGCTCGGTGCCGAGCCGGAAGGGGCCCTCGCCGCCCGGGTCGCGGAGGCGGCGGCGCAGCTCGGCATCACCGACCTGCTGCCGCGCCGCCCCGGTCGCCTCTCCGGGGGCCAGAAGCAGCGGGTGGCGATGGCACGGGCGCTCGTCCGCCGGCCGCACGCCTTTCTCCTGGACGAGCCACTGTCCAATCTGGACGCTGGCGTACGCGCCGAGCTGCGTACGGAGATCGCCGGGTTGTCCCGCCGACTCGGGGTCACCACCGTGTACGTCACCCACGACCAGGTCGAGGCAATGACGATGGCGGACCGGGTGGCGGTGCTGCGCCGGGGCCGGCTGCAACAGGTCGGTACGCCGGCCGAGGTGTACGGCGACCCGGTCAGCCTGTTCGTCGCCGCCTTCCTCGGCACCCCGCGCCCCAGCCTGTTCCAGGGAGCGGTCTACGTCGACACCGACCGGGTCCTGATCGACCTCGGTTCACAGCTCCTGGAGCTGTCCCGCGCCGATCCGCGTACCCGGACGCTGGTCGGCCGGCACACCGAGCGGGTGACCCTGGCCGTACGCCCGGACGCCCTGACCCCGGTCGTCGGCGACACCGAGTCGGGTGCGGTCCTGCGGGGCCGCGTACGTTCGGTCGAACAGCTCGGCCACGAGGCGTTGGTGCACGTGGACATCGGCGGGGTGCCGACCTCGGTGGCCGAGTCCCGGTTGGAGCACCCGGACACCGGTCAGCACCTGGCCGACGTACTCGCCGAGGACCCGCCGACCGGGCACCCGTTCCGGCACACCATCGCCCGGATGATCCCGCACCAACGTACGGCCGAACCGCCCGCCACCGCCCGGACCGAGTACGGCTTCTACCCCGTGTACGACCCAGCCTCCCGCGACGAGCCCCCGCCCGCCGGCGACCTCGTGGTACGGGTCCCCGCCCTGACCCCGCCCCGGCCCGGTGCACCGATGGCGCTCGCCGTCGACCTGGACCGACTGCTCCTGTTCGACCGGGCCGGTCACCGGATCAGACTCGACTGACCGGCCCGTGAAACAGCTCAGTACGCCGACGCGCGGACCGCGAACACCGACCGGCTGCCGGCGTACTCGGTCAGCGACCAGAGCTGGTTCTTCGCCGGCCAGTAGGAGAGGTCTTCGGGGCCGATCGGCAGGGCGTCGGTGTGCATGACCACCGAGCCGCCGGGACTGAACGTGGCCAGGTCGCCCTTGTTGCCGCTGCCGTCACTGGTGGACAGGTAGAACTTCCCGTTGATCGCGGTCGCGCCCTGCATGCTGGTGACCGAGACGTCGTACGCCTGCGACCCGTGGGCGTATCCGTCGCTGCCGGTGGTGAGCATCCGGGTGGTGTAGTCGATCGGGAAGCGGACCAGCCGGGTGCCGGTGCCGGGGTTGGCGTACTCGCCGACGACCACGCTGTCCGGGGTGCTGGTCCGGTCCAGGGCAACGAACGAGTACGTCAGGTTGGTGTAACCGCCGGTGGTCGACCGGGTGTACGTGAGTGCCTGCGGCAGCACGTACTTGTAGCCGTACGCCTGGTAGGTGCCGTCGGTCTGGAGGCCGATCACGGCGTCGTTGCTGGTGGCGGTCTGCCACAGGTGCCGCATGTCGAAGACCCGGAACCCGGCGCTGGTGGAGGCGACGTAGAGGTAGTAGCCGTACCAGAACATGCCACCTGCGTGGATGTTGACCGGGCGGAACGAGGCTTTGCCGTCGCTGCGTGCGTACGGCTCGACCAGGAGGACGTGCCGGTAGGTCGGCGCGCTGGGCGTGGAGTAGTCCACGAAGGACACCCGTACGCCCCGGTCGATCCCGTCGGAGGCGTCGTCGTACCAGCTCACCAGGATGGCGGTGGCGCCCTCGTAGGTGCCGACCTCGTACGCGTCCGCGGTGGTGGTGATCGCCTGCGGAATCCAGTACGTGACGTTGTTGTCGCCGCTGTTCCAGCAGAACGAGGCGACCCGGTTGGCGGCGGCGGGGGAGCACGCGGTCGCCACCCGGTTCCCGTCACCGACGACGGTCGGCACGCTGACGTTCGGCAGCGCGGCGTCCAGGTCGTCGATGAGGCCGCCGTACGCGCTGGCCTGTAACCGGAAGTTGGCCGCGTTCAGGGTGACCGCGGCGGCGGCGACGCCGTCGCTCTCGACGGCGGTGCCGGTCGGATCGCCGCCCGGTGCGGCGGTGACCGGCCCGGCAACGGTGACGAGCAGCCCCGCAACCAGCGCCGTGACGAGCGATGTCCGTGCTTTCACCAGGATCCTCCTTGGACGCAGCGTTGTGCCCGTTTGGTACGGAACTCTCGCCGCGCCCGCGCCGGGTGTCAACGAACCTCGATCGACTTCGTCCGCTGTTTACCCGACGGTGACCATGCTTCGGTGCACGTCGATCCGGGCCATCGATGGATGCCAGGGCTTTACAGAAACAGTTAACAGTCCTAATAATTGGCCAACTGTCGATGGCCGCCCGCGCCACGACCGGTCGGGAGGACTGGATGAGACGCTCCAGATCGTTGTTCATCGGTGTGGTGGCCGCGCTGGCGGCCGGGGTCGGCGCGATCGCGGTGGCGGTGCCCGCCTTCGCCGCCGGTCCGACGGCGACCTTCGTCAAGGTCTCCGACTGGGGCTCCGGCTGGGAGGGCAAGTACACCGTCACCAACGGCGGTACGACAACGCTCGCCTCCTGGAGCGTGGCCTTCGACCTGCCGTCGGGGAGCACCGTCGGGACGTTCTGGGACGCCTCGATGACCTCCTCCGGTCAGCGGTTCACCTTCACCAACCGGTCCTGGAACGGCAATCTCGCTCCGGGTGCGTCGGCGTCGTTCGGCTTCAACGCCACCGGTCCGGGCACCCCGGGCAACTGCACCCTGAACGGGGCAGCGTGCGGCGGCGGGACCACCCCGACCACGCCACCGGCCACCACCGCCCCGCCGACCACCCGGCCGCCGACAACTCCGCCGCCGACGACCCGGCCGCCGACGACGCCGCCACCCACCACCGCCCCGCCGACCACGCCACCGCCGACCACCGGCCCGCCGCCGAACACCGGCCTGCCGAAGCACGCGCTCATCGGGTACCTGCACAGCAGCTTCGCCAACGGCTCCGGCTACGTGAAGATGGCCGACGTACCGGCCGAGTGGGACATCATCAACCTCGCCTTCGGTGAACCGACGTCGGTCACCTCCGGTGACATCCGGTTCCAGCTCTGCCCGGTCGCGGAGTGCCCCGGCGTCGAAACGGAGGCGCAGTTCACCGCCGCCATCCGGGCCAAGCAGCAGCAGGGCAAGAAGGTGCTCATCTCGATCGGCGGCCAGAACGGACAGGTGCAGCTCACCACCACCGCCGCCCGGGACGCGTTCGTCAGCTCGGTCAGCGCCATCATCGACCGGTACGGCCTCAACGGGCTCGACATCGACTTCGAGGGGCACTCGCTGTCGCTGAACACCGGCGACACCGATTTCCGGAACCCGACCACCCCGGTGATCGTCAACCTGATCTCCGCCATCCGTACGCTCAAGGCCCGCTACGGTTCCGGTTTCGTGCTCACGATGGCGCCGGAGACCTTCTTCGTGCAGCTCGGTTACCAGTTCTACGGATCGGGGCCGTGGGGCGGTCAGGATCCGCGCGCCGGGTCGTACCTGCCGGTCATCCACGCGCTGCGCAACGACATCACCGTCCTGCACGTGCAGGACTACAACTCCGGTCCGATCATGGGGCTGGACAACCAGTACCACACCATGGGCGGGGCGGACTTCCACATCGCGATGACCGACATGCTGCTGGCCGGCTTCCCGGTCGCCGGCAACACCGCCAACGTCTTCCCCGCTCTCCGCGAGGACCAAATCGCATTCGGTACGCCCGCAGGCAGCAGCGCCGGCAACGGGTACGTCGCACCCGCTGGCGTACAGCAGGCGGTGAACTGCCTGGTCCGGGGCACGAACTGCGGCGGCTACACCCCGCGCAGCGGCACCAACCCGAACTTCCGTGGCCTGATGACCTGGTCCATCAACTGGGACAGGTTCTACAACTGGGAGTTCAAGAACAGCCACGACCCCTTCCTCAACGCCCTCCCCTGACCCGCGCACCCCAGGTCAGACACAGAAGAAGGGCTCCAGCATCCCGCTGGAGCCCTTCGTCGCTCGGCAGGGGGCTCGGACGCCCCGCCCTCCCCGACGATCTTGCAGTTGTGGCGCCCGGATAAGCGAGGTTCACCCGGATTTGTGTACCACCACAACTGCAAGATCGTCGCGCGTCTAGCGGGTGCTCCTCGTGAAGGCGACGGACGCCGTTGGTTTCTCCGGCGATCTTGCAGTTGTGGTGCCCGGATAGGCGAGGTTCACCCGGATTTGTGCACCACCACAACTGCAAGATCGCCGGAGGTCTAGTGGGTGCTCCTCGCGGCTACGGAGTGGACTCGGTCGCGGCTACTGATTGGCGGAGCCACTCCAGGCACCCGGTAGCGCCGGCAACGATCGGTGTCGCGATCACCTGGGGATTACGCCAGGGGTGGTGCTCCAACAGGTGCGCCTCCAGTTCCGCGTACCGGTCGGAGGACGTGTAGAGCAGCAGGCGCCACTCCTCCCCGGTGCCCAGCTCGCCGAGGTGCCAGAACACGCTTCCCACCGGACCGATGATCTGCGCGTTGCCGGCCAGCCGTTCGGCTACCGCAGACTGCGCAAGTTCGAGAGCTGCCGCACGGGTCTCGGTCGCCGTCGCCACCTGGAGGAAGTCGGTCATCAGCGGAGCCTAACGCCGTCCAGGACGGGTTGAACTCGGTAGCGGACGACATCTCCTGTCCATGCGCTGAACGCGGGCGCGGCTATATGGCGGTCGAGGTGAGCAGCGAGGCGGAGCAGATGATCCGGGACGCGCTGCGGGCAGTCGTACAGCACCGGGGGCAGGTGGGAGTCGATTTGGGCGAGATACGAAGAGAACCCCAGCATCGCGCTGGGGCTCTCTTGGCTGGGACCCTGTAACAGGGGACCGAAGTACCGCCGTTGCTCGGGAACTAGCTGGCACTCTTCGCGAAGCCGACGAACGCCGTCCACTCGGCCGGGCCGAAGGTCAGGGTGCCGCCGTCACGGTCCTTGGTGTCCCGCACGAGCACGCGGCCGGGCAGGTTGTCGGCAACCTCGACGCAGGCGCCGCCGTTGGTGGAGGAACGGGTTGACTTTCGCCACTGGGCGCCGGTCATGTCCATGATTGTGCCGCTTCCTTGAGGAGATCCAGGGTCTGGCTACGTGGTAGCGCCTCATCGCGCACGGCATCCCACGACAGAGTAAGGGTAGCAATGTCGTCTGGCCGCTCGACGATCTGAGCCGTTAGCTGGTTATCGACGTAGCCGGCACGGTGGGCGTCCGGAAGGTCGGCGAGGATGAATGCCCCGGCGAGCCCCGAGTACATACCAAGGGATGTGGGGATCACCTGCAAGTGCATTTTCGGCTGCTCAGCGCAAGCTAGTAAGTGCGCCATCTGCTCAGCCATCACCTTGCCCTGCCCGGCTTGCCGCTTCAACACCATGGCGTCGACCACGACGAATAGATTTGGCGCGGTGTCGCCGGTCAGAATTTTTTGACGCTCCAGACGCGATGCGACCTGCTGCTCTATATCGTTGGCCTGTAGCCGATGACTTGCCGAGAAGATCGCCCGCATGTACGCCTCGGTCTGCAGTAGGCCGGGTACGAAGGCGTGTTCGTACCAGCGCAGCGCTGTCGCCTCGCGCTCCAAGACCATCCACTCGCGCAGCCACACGGGCGCATCGCTGTCCTTGACCAGTTCCTCCCACATCACCTGGAAGTGGTCGTCAAGGCCGAGTGCCTCATCCACAAGCCGCAGGTAAGCGAAGGTCACAGGCTTGCTGCCCGTCTCGATACCGCTGACGTGTGTGTCCGAGTAGTGGATCCTCTCCCCAAGCTGGGCCTGGGTGAGTCCTGCCTTCAGCCGCTTTCGCTTCAGGTCGCGTAGCAGGTACTCCGAAGCCGAGATTCCCACGTGTTCCCCAACCTTTCCTCGAATTAGAGATCCACCCCCTGCTGGCCAGGGTTGGGAGCCGGCACCCCCCGAAGTGGACTGAGCTATTCCGACAGTAAGGGTTTCGATAGCAGCCTGTCATTAGGTGGTCCCGCTCGAATCCAACCCCCTCGAATGTCGCCTCATCCAAAGGACGGGCGGGGCTGCGCGGGGACACCCCGGACTCCCTGCCGGGGTGTCCCCGCTTCCAACATCAATGCTCGCAATGTCAAGGAGGTGCGGAATGTTTGCCTGGCCCGTCTGGTGTGACTGGATTGTGAGACTGCTCGTGCCACCACCACCAGCTCCGCCCCCAGTGCCCCCACCCCCGGCGCAGCCGGCATGGGCCACGGAAGAGACCACTCTTTTCCAAGAGCGCCCATGGACCCTGGGCCAACGGACCTGCTACGGCACGACGGGAAGGAGCGAGAGGCGATGATGCTCCAGGTGGGAGACGTGCTCGATCTTCAGCCCTCGGACTACAGGCGCGAGAGTGAGGGCCGGGACGACAAGCGTCCGCTGCGCATGCGCGTTACCCACATTCCCGACCGTCTCGGCCTGGTCGTCGCGCAGTGGGTGGCCCTCGTCGGCGTCGAAGTCCTGTACGAAGGCGACGGCGAGAAGCTGGAACTCGCGGTCCACCGCCGGGCTTTGCCCGACGGCCACCCTCACCTGCGCCTGGCCGAGCCGCACTTCGTGTCCCCGCTGCCCGGACGCGGGGAATTGTGACCGGCGACCCGATCGTCCCCGAACTGGCCGAGCACACGCCGCTGCGGCCACTCTGGATCTGCCGGGTCGACGCCCACCCCTGGCCGTGCGCGGACGTAAGGCTCAACCTGCTGACCGCCTACTACCCCGCCCGCCGAATCGAGTTGTACCTGTACCTCGGCGCCCAGTTCGTTACGGCCCTGGCCGAACTCGACACCATCGTGGTGGACGCGGGCGAGCGCCCGGACCCTCAAACCCTGCATTCGCGCATCCTCGGCTGGGTGGCCGTACAGGACGCCAAGCGGCGGAGGAATCGCCGCTCAATCTGACTGAAACAACAGCGCCGACCAGCGGCTCCTTGCTGCCCTGACGGCTGCCGTACGTACTCAAATTGCTTCGAACTCACGACGGCCGACGTCGAGTCGGGAGCCTTTCTGGGATAGCGGCATCGAGACACCCCACCCCTGTCGGTCGACACCCGCAGGGCAGGGCAACCGGGGCGCCGGCAACGCTCTCGGTGGAAGCCCGTGCCCGCCCAAGGGGGTAGGGGGAGCAGGTGGGGGTGCCCTTGAGGGGTGCCCCCACCTGTCCGTTGGTCAGCCTGCGGCGGCGGCGAGCCGGGTCAGGGCGGCGTCGAGTTGCTTGGCGTAGTCGACCGTGATGGTGCCGTCGCGTACCCGGACGGCGACGGCTCTGCGTATCCGGTCCACCGGTCCGGTCAGTTCGACCGGTCCGTCCATCATCGACGCCTCAAGGTTGCGCATCTGGTTGCGCAGGTCGAGTCCGACGTCCTCGCGGATCGCGCCCTCGGCCAGACCCTCACCGACGAGCTGCTCGAACTGGTCCACCGCCTCGCTGACCGTGGGTGAGGCGACGAGGCCCGGCGTGCTCGTGACCGGATCTGGCGACGGGGTGCCGGCCGGCGGTGGTGCGGGGGCGGCGGACGACCGGAACTCCGAGCCGGTCGGGGTCGGTGCGGTCGGCAGGCCGACCTGCCGGGCCGGGGGCGACTCGCTGAGGAAAATGCCGGCGAGGACGGCCAGGCCGAGCACGGCGACCGCGCCGAAGGCGATGCCGATCTTCTCGATCCGGGGCCGCCCACCCTGCCGGTTCGGCGGCCCGGCGGGTGTCCCGGTGCCGGGGGAGAAGGCCCGGGGCGCCGGGATGGGCACGCCCGCCCCGGACGGCCCGACGTGGTCGGGGCGCGGGGGCAGCACCCGTACGCTCGCGCTTGCCCTTTCCCGGGCCTGTGCCACCGCGGCCGGTGCCAGTGGTGGCAGGGTGATGGTCGCCGGCCGGGCGGGCGGCGGTCCCGGCGTTTCTGCGGCGATCAGCTCGTCCCGGAGCAGTTCACCGACCTCCTGCGCGGTCGGCCGGTCCGCCGGGGCGCGGGCCAGGCAGCGCAGGCAGGCGTCCGCGACCCTCGGCGGCAGATCGGGTACGCCGGTCAGCGGCGGCACCGGGCTGCCGGTACGCAGCGCCTCCGTCAGGTCGTCCCACGTCTCGGCCGGATAGGGCACCCGCCCGGTCAGCGTCTCGTAGAGCAGCACCCCGAGCGAGTACGTGTCGGTGGCGGGCTGCGCCGGGGTGCCGTCGAGCCGCTCCGGCGCCACGTACGCGGGCGTGCCGAACGTCTCGCCGTCCTCGTCCTCGTCCGGCGCCCCGATCTGGGTGGCGATGCCGAAGTCGAGCACCTTCGCACCGACCGAGGTCATCATGATGTTGGACGGGGTGATGTCCCGGTGGACGATGCCGAGTTCGTGCGCGGCGGCCAGCGCCTCGGCGACCTGGGCGCAGATCTCCACCGCCTCGACCCAGGGCAGCGGCCCGTCCAGCAGCCGGGTCTCCAACTCCTCGCCGGTGAGCAGTTCCATCACCACGAAGGCGGTGACGGTCCCGTCCGGCGAGATCTCCTCGCCGTAGTCGTGCACGGCGGTGACGTGCGGATGGACGAGCTGGGCGGCGGCGCGGGCCTCCTCGCGGACCATGTCGCGGAACTTGGCGTCGGCGGCCAGGGACGCGGAGAGGACCTTGATCGCGATCACCCGGTCCAGCACCTCGTCGCGGGCACGCCAGATGACCGACATGCCCCCGGCACCAATTCGGTCGATGAGACGGTACCTGCGGGCGAGCAGGCCGCCCGCGTACATCGCAGCCATCGTTCGCAGCACCTGCCTGGGGAGGGGGTCGTATCAGGTTGCGCGAATGTAACCAGTATGTCAACGATCAATGGCCCGACCCGGCATTTGCCGCCAACCCCTGGTCGAACCCCTATACCCGTGACCTCCGGCGGGTCATTTCGCGGTGCCGGTCTGCCAGAGCGTCCGGCCGTTCGAGGAGATGACAACGTTGCCGTCGGCCCGCAGGACCAGCGTCGCCCCGTTGTGGCCGGACGTGCGCGTGCTCCACACCGTCGACCCGCTACGGGAGTAGAGGACCAGGTTCCCGTCACCCTGAAAGACCAGGACTTCGCCGCCCCGGCCGCCGGTGTTCGTCTTCCAGACCGTCTGTCCCTGGTCCTGGAGGGTGACGTCCCCGTTGTCGGTGAGGGTGAGACGCAGCCGGTTCGAGGTCCACGACTGACCTTCGCGCAGCACGGCGGTCGACCGGACCACCCGCTCCTGCCACACCGGGGTGGGTGACGGCGCGGCGGAGGTCGGCGCCGGTGAGGAGTTCGTGGAGTTCGAGGCGGGTGCGGTCGGGCTGGGAGTCGGCGTACGGCTGGGAGTCGGGTTGGGGTTCGCACCCGCCGACGAGGGAGCCCGGCGGGTCGGTGCGACCGTTTTCGGCTCCAGCCGTGGGTCCTGCTCGTAGTACGCGGTGTAGTCCGACACCATCTCGTTGAACGTACGCAGGCTCGGGGCGTCCGGCACCCCGCCGGCCTTGCGTACCGCCTCGGTTCCCCATTGGAACGCGGCCAGTGCGACCGGGTACGCCTCCCCGGCGAGCGGTTCGAAGTCGTTCACCAGCGCGCACATCGCCCGCCCGAGCGCGGGTACGGCCTGGTTGGGGTCGGACGGTGAGGCGGTGGCCGACGGTGCGTACACCTGCCACAGCTCGGGCCGGAACTGCGCGACACCCTCCGCGCCGTCCTCGCCGAGCACGTCGGTTTCGAAGCCGGAGGCGGCCATGAGCTGCGCCGCGATCCGGGCCGCCGGGATCTCCGGGCACACCTTTCCGGCGGTCACCACCAGCGGTACGTAGGTGTCCGGCACCGGTTTCGGCGCGGTGCCCGGACTCGGGGCAACGCCGAGCGGTGCCGCCGCGAGGCCCCGGTTGCCGCCGTCGCTGTCCAGGGGACGGGCGTCCACCACGGGTACGCGGCCGAGCCCGGTACTGACCACGACTCCGACCAGCACGATGATCCCGACCAGTCCGATGAGCGTGCCGATGGCGACCCACCGCAGTGGACCGGGCGCACGGAAGATCGTGCGCCGGAGCCGGGCGAGGGCGTCAGAGCCGGGCGATAGGGGCACTTCCTGGTCTCCTCAACCACCGGTTCGGGGCTACCCCGAAGGGGCGTTGCGCGATTGGTCCGGCCGTCCGGTCCCGACACGTCGGCCGAAGCACTCGCGGTGGTCAGTGCGGGCGGCTCATGTTACCGAAGCGCGGGCGGGCGCAAGAAATTCAGTTACCCGACAAGAGGGTGCCGCGAAATGTAGTACACCTGCTATGGTCTGCCGGACCAGTTAGACGGGGAGGTGAAGGTCTGTGACAACGTTGCGGGAGCTGAGCGCACCCGCCGGCGCACCCGGCCGGACCGACGATTCAACCGTGCTGGACGTACGCGACCTGCGGATGCGTTACGGCACCACGGACGTGCTCGACGGAGTCACGTTCACCGCGCAGCGGGGCGAGGTGCTGGCGCTGCTGGGGCCCAACGGTGCGGGCAAGACCACCACCATCGAGATCCTCGAAGGCTTCCGGATGCGTTCCGCCGGAGACGTCTCCGTACTCGGGGTGGATCCCGGACGCGGCGACGAGCGGTGGCGGGCCAGGCTCGGCGTGGTCCTGCAATCATGGCGTGACCACGGCAAATGGCAGGTACGCGAACTCCTCGCCCACCTCGGCTCCTACTACGTCCCCTACTCCACGCCGACGCTGCGCCGCCCCTGGGACATCGACGAACTGGTCGACGCCGTCGGCCTGACCGAGCACGCCGGCAAGCGGGTCAACCGGCTCTCCGGGGGCCAGCGCCGCCGGCTCGACGTAGCGATCGGCATCGTCGGCCGCCCCGAGTTGCTCTTCCTCGACGAGCCCACGGTCGGTTTCGACCCGGCTGCCCGGCGTGAGTTCCACGACCTCGTACACCGGCTCTCCGACATCGACGAGACCACGATCCTGCTGACCACCCACGACCTGGACGAGGCGGAGAAACTGGCCGACCGGATCCTGATCCTGGCCGGTGGGCGGATCATCGCCGACGGTTCGGCCGACGAACTGTCCCGACGGATGTCGACCGAGGCGGAGGTGCGCTGGAGCCAGGGCAACGGGCGGTTCGTGCACAGCAGTTCCGACGCCACCCGGTTCGTCCGCGAGCTGTTCCAGCAGCACGGCGAGTCCATCACCGACCTGGAGGTACGCCGGGCCAGCCTGGAGGACACGTACATGGCCATGGTGCGGGAGGCCGAGTCGGGCCGGGCCGGGCCTGCGGCACAGACCTTCGAGGAGGTAGTCCGATGACGTCGCCCATGCTCACCGCGGCCCGGTCCGGGCTGGCCCGGGGCGGGATCGAACTGCGCCAGACCTTCACCACC
Organism: Micromonospora sp. NBC_01796; assembly: GCF_035917455.1. Lineage (NCBI taxonomy): Bacteria > Bacillati > Actinomycetota > Actinomycetes > Micromonosporales > Micromonosporaceae > Micromonospora > Micromonospora sp. NBC_01796. Next base: position 4,051,488 of record NZ_CP109078.1, read on the forward strand.
GCGCAGGACCTCTGGACCTACCTCTTCCCCACGGTCATCCTGCTGGTGGTGATGGTCTTCACCCGCAGCGCCACCGTGCCGGGCACGGACTTCTCGCTGGGGTCGCGGACACTGCCGAGCGCGCTCGGCATGGGCATCGCCTTCGGCGGGCTGGTGAACCTGGCCCAGCAGCTCATCGTCGAACGCGAGGACGGCACCCTGCTGCGGGCCAAGGCGGTCCCGAACGGGATGCTCGGCTACCTGATCGGCAAGATCGTACTGATCTCCGGGATCACCCTGGTCAGCCTCACGCTTCAGCTCGTACCCGGACTGTTCCTGCTCGACGGGTTGGCGGTGAACAGCCTGAGCGGCTGGACGACGCTGGCCTGGGTGCTGCTGCTCGGGCTGGTCGCCACCATGCCGATCGGCGCGATCCTCGGCTCCCTGTTCGACAACCCGCGCAACATGGGTCTGATCATGTTGCCGATCATGGGACTCGTCGCCACCTCCGGTATCTTCTATCCGATCACCAACTTCCCGGCCTGGTTGCAGGGGATCGCGCAGGTGTTCCCGATCTACTGGCTGGGGTTGGGGATGCGTTCGGCGCTGCTCCCGGACAACCTGTCGGTAGTCGAGATCGGACAATCGTGGCGACACCTGGAGACGTTCGGCGTACTCGGCGCATGGGCCGTGGTCGGCCTGGTCGCCGCGCCGATCGTGCTGCGCCGGATGGCCCGCCGCGAGTCCGGATCGCGGGTCGCCGCCCGCCGGGAGAAGGCCCTGCAACGGGTCAACCCGTGAGCGGGGGAACACCATGAACGAAGTGATCTACGACCGGATCGCGGTGCTCCGGGTGGAACGGGGAATCTCCCGCCGCCAGCTCGCCGAGGCGCTCGGGGTGCACTACCAGACGGTCGGCTACCTGGAGCGGGGCGAGTTCCGGCCGAGCCTGCACCTGGCGTTGCGGATCGCGGCGTACTTCGAGGTGCCGGTGGAGGTCGTCTTCTCCACCGAGCCCTTCCCCCGGATCGGGAGCGGTTCCACCACCGCCGCCGAACAACAGTCCGCCTGACCCACCCCGCGCCGGGTCGATTGCCGATCGGGAGCGACGGGCGCGGCCGAAACCGGCGTGCCCGGACCGCCGCCGAGTTAGGTTTGTCCTGATTCGGTGCACCATCCCCGGTGGCGAAGGGCGGCAACGTGGCTGAGGGCGAGGATCTGTACGGTCGGTGCGCGCTGGTCACCGGCGGCTCCGGTGGGATCGGTGGGGCGATCTCGCTCAGCCTGGCCGCCGCCGGTGCGGACGTCGCCCTGACCTACGCCGGTCATCGAGCCCCCGCCGAGGGGATCGCCGACCAGATCCGGGCACTGGGGCAGCGGGCCCTCGTCCTCCCCGCCGACCTGCGCCAGCCCGAGGTGGCGGCAGCCACGGTCGAGGCCACCCGAGCCGAACTCGGCAGCGTCGACGTGCTGGTGGCGAACGCCGGGGTCGGGCAGAAGCTCTCCTGGGACCAGGTGGAACTGGACCTGTGGGACGAGACGATGGCGGTCAACCTGCGCGCCCCGTGGCTGATGACCCGCGCCGTACTCCCGGACATGATCAGCCGAGGGTTCGGTCGGATCCTCTTCCTGTCGTCGATCGCCGCGCTCAACGGCGGGGTCATCGGCCCGCACTACGCGGCCAGCAAGGCCGGTCTGCACGGACTGATGCACCACCTCGCCGGCCGGGTCGCCGGGAACGGCGTCACCGTCAACACCATCGCCCCGGCGCTGATCGCCGGCACCGGCTTCGTAGCGGCCAACCCGGACAATCCGGGAACTCCGGTGCCGGTCGGACGCCTGGGCACCGCCGACGACGTGGCCGCGATGGTGCTGGCGATGCTGACCAACTCGTACCTGACCAACAAGGTGATCACCCTCGACGGCGGCATCTACCCGGACTGACTCTCCTGCTCCACGCATCGAGCTGCCGGGCCGACCGGAGGTGATGACCGGGCGCGCCGAGTGCGACCGTGACCGGTCGTGCCACGATGAAAGGCATGGTCAAAGGTCCGGTCGCGTTTGTGCTCGGCGGTGGGGGCGTACTCGGCGCGGTCGAGGTCGGCATGCTCCGGGCGCTGTTCCGCGCCGGCATCCGCCCCGACCTCGTCATCGGCACGTCGATCGGTGCGGTCAACGGTGCCCTGGTCGCCGCCGACCCGACCGAGGCGGTCACCGACCGACTGGTACGCCTCTGGGCGTCCCCCGAGGCCAGCGAGGTGTACGGCGACTCGGTCGCCCGGCAACTCCGCCGGTTCGCCGCCCGTACGCACCTGCACTCGCCGCGCCCGCTGCGCCGGCTGTTGGAGGCGGAACTCGGTGAGCGGACCACCTTCGCCGACCTGAAGGTGCCGTTCCGGTGCTGCGCGGCGAGCATCGAACGGGCCGCCGAACACTGGTTCTCCACCGGGCCGCTGGTCGAGGCGGTCCTCGCCTCCGCCTCCGTACCGGGGCTGCTGCCGCCGGCCGAGATCGGCGGCGAACACTTCGTCGACGGGGGGATCGTCAACTCGATCCCGATCGGCGAGGCGGTGGAGAGCGGCGCCAAGCAGATCTTCGTACTCCAGGTGGGCCGGATCGAACGGCCGCTGACGCCGCCGCGACGACCCTGGGAGATCGCCCAGGTCGCGTTCGAGATCGCCCGCCGGCACCGGTTCGCCCGGGAGATGGCGGCGCTGCCCGACGACGTGGACGTGCACGTGCTGCCGACCGGCGGGTCCCAGCCGCGCGACGACACCCCGTGGGCGTACCGGGACATGGCGGCGGTCGGGCGGCGGATCAGCCGGGCGTACACCGCCTCCCGGCGTTACCTGCACTCGCACGTCGAGGGCGTCTGATGCGGTTGCCGCCCCGGTGGCTTCGACGGGTGCTGTTCGGCCCGGCGGTGGTGCTGCTCGCGGCCCTGTTCGTCAGCGCGCTCCCGATCTGGTTGCTGCTCGCCGCGGCGGCCTCGCCGCTGGTGCCGGGCTACCTGCGCCCGCTGCGGGTGCTCTGGATGGCGATCATTTACGTGGCCTGGGACGCCAGCGCGCTGATCGCCCTGTTCGGGCTCTGGATCGCCTCCGGCTTCGGTTGGAAGAAGCGTTCGCCCCGGTTCCAGCGGGCGCACTACGTGCTGACCGGCTGGTTTCTCAACTTCCTGTTCTGGCAGGCCCAGTGGGCGCTGCGGTTGACCATCGAGGTGGTCGGCGCCGACCCGGACACCGCACTGCCCGGTCGTCCGGAGCTGGTGCTCTGCCGGCACGCCGGTCCCGGTGACTCGTTCATCCTGATCCACGCGCTGGTCAACTGGTTCGACCGGGAGCCGCGGATCGTGCTGAAGGAGACCCTCCAGTGGGATCCGGCGGTCGACGTACTGCTGAACCGGTTGCCGAACCGGTTCATCGCGCCGGGCCGGGCGCAGGATCCGGTGGTCGGTGCCGACAGTCGGCAACCGGGCAGGACACTCACCGAGCAGGTCGGTCACCTGGCCGTCGGGCTGGACAGCAACGACGCGTTCGTGATCTTCCCGGAGGGCGGGAACTTCACCCCGCGCCGCCGGATCCGGGCCATCGAGCGGCTCCGGGCCCGAGGGCTGGAAAAGATGGCCGTACGGGCGGAGGGGATGCAACACGTCCTGGCGCCGCAGCCGGGTGGCGTACTCGCGGCGTTGGACGCGGCGCCGGACGCGGGGGTCATTTTCGTCGCGCACACCGGTCTGGACCGGATGCTCACGGTGGCGGATGTCTGGCGTGAACTCCCGATGGACAAGAAAATTGTGATGCGGTTCTGGTCGGTTCCGCCGGAGGAAATCCCTGCCGGGCGGCAGGAGCGGATCGACTGGCTCTACGACTGGTGGAAACGGATCGACGAATGGGTCGATATCCACCGCACCAACGCGTAGGGTGCGCGGCGTGGACCAGCTCTGCATCGTAACGACCGTGGTGGATGCCCGGTCGGTGGCGGATCTGCTCGCCGCCGCGGCGGTCGCCGGCCGGCTTGCGGCCTGCGCCCAGGTCGGTGGCCCGATGGACAGCACCTATTGGTGGCAGTCCCGAATGGAAACCACCCGGGAATGGTCGGTGCAGTTCAAAACCGCACCGGACCGGGTGGAGGCGCTGGTCGAGCACCTGCGCAGCGCGCATCCGTACGAGGTGCCGGAGGTTCTGGTGCACTGGGTCGAGGGCGGAAACCCGGACTACACCGCCTGGGTGCACGAACAGACCCGTACCTGACGCCGGCACCCACCCGTCGGCCTGAGTACACAAGCCGACCGCCGGACCATTGATGAGTACGCGGACTCTGGGCCGGGTCCGACCGGCGGGGCCACCATGCCAGGGTGAGCACTCCGCCGAGTCTGTATCCCTGCCCCGCGTGCGGGGCCGGGGCCAATCTGAGCACCGGCTGCCCGCGCTGCGGTCGGGCACCGGATCCGGTCGCCGCCGAGGTGGTCCGGTTGGACGGCGAGATCGTCGCGCTGACCGGACGGGTCGAGCAGGCCCGGCAGGCGTACACGACGCTGAACGCCGCCCTCGACGACCTGCGGCGACGGCGGGCCGACCTCGCCGCCCAGGTGCGGGCGGCGATGTTCGCCGCCCGTCCAGTCGCCCCGGTGGCCGCCGCGCCGGTCCCTCGGGTCGCCCCGGTCACCGCCGCCCCGCAGGTTCCACCGGTACGCCCGGAGGCGTCCACCCGGGCCGTACAGAATCTGCTTTTCGTCCTCGGTGGACTGTTGCTCTGCACCGCCGCGGTCGTCTTCATGGTCGTCACCTGGTCGGTTGTCGGCGTGGCCGGGCGGGCGGCGATCCTGGCCGGCATCACCGGCTTGGTGCTGGCCGCGCCCCCGCTGGCGAAGCGGCGCGGGCTCACCGCCACCGCGGAGACGTTCTCGGTGGTCGGGCTGCTGCTGGTGGCACTCGACGGTTACGCCGCCTGGTCGGTGAACCTGTTCGGGGTCGCCGGCTGGCCGGGCGCCTCCTACGCGGCGCTGGTCTGGGGGGTCAGCGCCGCGGCGGCGACCGGGTACCGGCGGCTCACCCGGCTCTGGGCGCCCTGGTTCACCGCGCTGGTGTTCGCCCAGCCGGTGCTGCCGCTGCTCGCGTCCCGGTGGGAACCCGACGCCGCCGGTTGGGCGCTCGTGTTCGCCGCGTTGGCCGCGTTCAACCTGGCGGTCGTCCACACCACCCGCACCACCGGGCGGAACACGGCCGTGGCCGGTTCGGCTCCGGCTCAACCGGATGCGGCGGGCGTAGCCGGTTCGGCTCCGGGTGAACCGGACGGGGCCGGCGTGCGTGTCGGCGATGGGGGAACTGACGGGACGGCGCCCGGAGGGGTGGCGCTGGCTCGTCAGGTGCTCGGCTGGGTGGCGTACGCCGCCGCACTGGCCGCTGCCGGGCTCTGCGGCCTGGTCGCGCTGCTGGTGGCCGACGGCCCCGGAATGCCGGCACTGGCCGGCGGCCCGCTGCTGGTCGCGGTGGCGGTCCTGGTGGCGGGCGCGGTGCTGACGCGCAACGCCGGCTTCCAGGCCGCCGCCGGACTGGTGGTCGTCATCGGCCTCGCCGGTACGGTCCTGCGGCCGGTCGCCGAGTGGGCGGGATCGTTCCTGCTGCTCGCCAGCGGCCTGGTCGTCGCCGGGCTGGCCGTCGCGGTCACCCTGACCGGGCCACGCCTGCCGGCCGGGGTACGGGGCGGCCCGAGGGTCGGCGGGCTGCTGCTCGGCGGCGTACTCGGCCTGCTGGTCGGGACGATGACGCTGTCGATCGCGTACGAGGCGGCGACCCGGTCACTGCCGGTGTGGCGGGGGACCGGCACCGGGCCGGTCAGCATTCTCGACTGGCAGGTGTCGGTCACCGCGCTGCTGGTCGCGGTCGCGTTGGCGGTGCTGCTGCCCCGACCTGCCCGGGAACCGATCGGCGTGCTCGGGATCGGCCTCGCGGTGCTCGCGATCCCGGCCGGGGTGGCGCTGCCCTGGTGGGCGCTGGCCGTCGTGGAACTGACCGTGGCGGCGGTCGTGCTCGCCACCGCCGTACGCGTCCCGGCGCCGGGTGCGCTGACCCTGCTGGTCCGAGCCGGTACGGGAACCGTGCTGGTCGGGCACGCGTTCCTGCTCGGCCTCGCCCGACCGGGAAGCGCGGCGGCCGTACTCGGCGCGATCCTGGTGATCGGGGTGGGTGTCGCCGTACTCGCCGGGAACGGGTCGCAGGACCGGCTGGCGGGCGTACGACGGGCGATCGGCGGGACCGCGCTCGGCATCGGGCTGCTCGCCGTACCGGGCACGGTGACCGTGGGACTGTTCGCCGCCGGGGTGGAGCCGTGGTGGCAGTCGCGGGCGGCCCTCGCCAGCGGTGTACTGCTGCTCGGGGCGGTTGCCGTACTGCGTCGCCGCCGGACCCATTACCTGCCGTACGCCGACACCGCGCTCGCGCTCACCGCACTGGTGACCGGGCTGGCGCCGCTGTTCGGCCGGACCGGCGAACCCGTCGCTCTCTACGCGGCGGTCGGCCTGCTCCTGCTGGTCGGTGGGCTGTACCTCACCGGCCTGCTCGGCGCCGGCCGGGCAGCAGGGGACGAAGTGGCCGGGCGTGCGGTGGCAGCGCACCAAGCGGTCGGGCGGGAGGTGGGGGTGATCTCGCCCGGTCTGTTCGGGGTGCCGGTGCTGGCGTTCGCGGCCGTCCTGGGGGTGGCGCCCGCGATCGGGGCGGTCCTGCTCGGCCCGTACGGATGGCTGGGGCGGATCTGGTCCGGGGCGCCCGCCGGGGTGGGACTCGCCCCGACCGGGTGGCCGGTCGACGGCCCATCCGGGGCGGCGCTGGTGGTACTCGCCGTCACCGCGACCCTGGCCGGCTGGGGGTGGTACCGGACGATCACCGGGGCGACCCTGGCCGGGCTCCCGCTGGCTGCCACGGCTCTGCTGGTGGTGCTCGCCGGGGCGGGTGCCCGGTGGCCGGTCGTACCGGCGGTGGCCCTGCTCGGCGGTCTCGCCGCCCTGCTCGTCGCCACCGTCCCGACGCGCCGGACGGCAGCGTCCACCGGTGCCGGCCCGGCGGGCCCATCGGACGGGCCCGGCGGTGCCGGGTCGGCGCTGCTCGGTGGTGCCGGAACAACGCTGCCCGGTGGTGCAGGCTCGGCGCTGCTCGGTGGTGCCGGGACAACGCTGCTCGCCGGTGTTGGTGGCGGGCTGGTGCTCGTACCGCTGGGGGTGATGCTTGCCGGAGCGGGCCTGGCGGGCGCGTTGCCGACCGAGGCCACCACCCTGGTCGCGCTGGGCCTGGTCGTGCTGACCGGCGCGGCGATCGGTGCCGGTGCGGTCAGCACGGCGGCGGGCCGGGTGCCGGTGGCGAGGGTCGCCGGGTGGCTGGCCGCGATCGGCGCCGGACTGGCCTTCGCGGTCGCCGCGTCCCACGCAGCCGACCTGCCGCTGCGGCTCGCCGCGTTCGCGGCCCTCGGGGTCGCCGCGGTCGCGCTCGCCGGAGGTGCCGTCCTGCGCGGCCGGCGGCCGGTCGAGTCGGTTGCCGTCGAGGCGGCAGCCCACGCCGGTGCGGTCGTCGCGCTGCTGCTCACCACCGGTGCGATCCGGTACGCGGCCGCCGTCGCCACCCTCTGGGGAGTGGCGGTCGGCCTGCGCGCCCTGCGCCCCGGTGAACCCGCCCGACGCCGGGCGGTCCTCGCCGCCGTGGCCGTCGGCTGTGAACTGCTCGCGGTCTGGCTGCTGCTCACCTCCGCGCAGGTCGCGCTGCTGGAGGCGTACACCCTGCCGGCGGCGCTCTGTGCGCTGATCGTCGGCGCGCTCGCCCTGCGGGCCCGGCCGGCGCTGAGTAGCTGGGTGACGTACGGGCCGGGGCTGACGGCCGCGCTGCTGCCGAGCCTCGCCTCGATCCTCGTCGCCGGGGACCAGCCGTGGCGGCGGCTCCTGCTCGGGGTCGGTGCACTCGTGGTGGTGCTCGCCGGTGCGCACTGGCGGCGGCAGGCACCGGCGGTGCTCGGCGGCGCCACCCTGGCCATCGCCGCGCTGTACGAGGTGGTCGGCGCCTGGGACCGGCTGCCCCGTTGGATCTTCCTGGCCCTCGGCGGCCTCGCCCTGATCGGACTCGCCATCACCTACGAACGCCGCCGCCGTGACCTCGCCCGATGGCGTGCCGCCGTCGGCCGGATGAGTTAGATTCGCTGCCGGAAAGGATGAGTGAGGTAGTGCTGGCCCTACCCCGCATTAGGGGGTTTCCAGGGTTACTCAGCGCAAGCCCACCCGTGACACTTGAGTAAGCACGTCTCGCCCGGGGCGTCATAAAATCCCAGCTCCTAGGAGAAGCGATGACGGTCGGCGCGGTGGTTGAGCCTGCTCTTCGTCGGGGTAGTGACTACGCCAAGTTATCTCGACGGATCAATCAGGCAGGTCTCCTGGAGCGCCGCCCCGGTTGGTACGCGACGAAGATCGCGATCACCGCCGGTCTGTTCGTCGCCGGCTGGGTGGCGGTGTTCCTCGTCGGCGACTCCTGGTGGCAACTGCTGGTGGCGGTCGGACTCGCGATCGCCAGCACCCAGGTCGCCTTCCTCGGCCACGACGCCGGGCACCGGCAGATGTTCCGCAGTCGCCAAGCCAGCCAGGTCGCCGGACTGCTCGCCGCGAACCTCGCCACCGGGATCAGCTACGGGTGGTGGATCGACAAGCACAACCGGCACCACGCCAATCCGAACCACGAGGACCACGACCCCGACGTTGGCGCGGGCGCCCTGGTCTGGACCGACGAACAGGCACGGGAAACGAAGGGGTTCGGCCGCTGGCTGGCCCAGCGTCAGGCGTACCTGTTCTTCCCGATGCTGACGCTGGAAGGGCTGAGCCTGCACGTCGACAGCTTCAAGGGGCTGTTCCGTTCGCCGATGCGGTACCGGGCGATCGAGGCGGTACTGCTGGTCGTGCACGTGGCCGCGTACTTCGGCGTACTGTTCACCGTCCTGTCGCCGGTGAAGGCCCTGGTCTTCATCGCCGTACACCAGGGGTTGTGGGGTGTCTACATGGGCTGCTCGTTCGCGCCCAACCACAAGGGCATGCCGATGCTGACCGCCGAGGACGACCTCGACTTCCTGCGCAAGCAGGTGCTCACCTCGCGCAACGTACGGGGCAGCCGGCTGGTCGACTTCACCCTCGGCGGGCTCAACTACCAGATCGAGCACCACCTCTTCCCGAGCATGGCGCGGTCGAACCTGCGCAAGGCACAGCCGATCGTCAAGGCGTACTGCGCCGAACAGGGCATCCCGTACGAGGAGACCGGACTCGTCGACTCGTACGCCCAGGCCCTGCGGCACCTGCACAGCGTGGGCGCGGAGCTGCGCGCCGGTCGGTGACGCGACCGCCCTCGGTGGGTGGGCCGACCACGGTTGCCCTCCCCGGTCGGGAACGACGACGGTAAGGTCTGCCCCATGGCAGAGGTGCTGGACGCCGACGCGGTGCGCGGTGAGCTGGAGAAGTTGGACGGCTGGTCCGGCGACCCGGCGGTGCTGACCCGTACGGCCGAGCTGGGCAGCTTTCCCGAGGCGATCGATGTGGTGAACCGGGTGGCGGCGGTGGCCGAGGAACTCGACCACCACCCCGACATCGACATCAGGTGGCGCACCGTGACCTTCCGGTGCGCCACCCACTCGGTTGGCGGAGTGACCCGGCGCGACTTCCAACTTGCCCAGCGTATTGACCAGATCCTCGGGGGAACGGCGTGAGATTCGAGATCAGCAAGGTCCTCGACGCGATCGAAGGCCGGGTCTGCACCGATCCGTCGCTCGCTCGGGCCGTACTCGACCTGGCCGAGGTGGTCCGCTACACGGACTTCGACGGCGGCCGTCCGGCCAGCATGCTCCGGCTCGGCATCGTCATCGACGCGCTCAGCCGGCAACTGGAGGAGGACAGCGTCCCGGTCTACCCGGTGGTCCACCGGGCTCTGCTCTCGGACGCCGACCTGACCTCGAACGAGCGGATGGTGGTCCGCCGCTGGGCCGACGACGGCCTGGTCGAGGTGCTGCCCAATCCGGTGGAGCGGATGCTGGAACTGGCCGACCTGCTCGGCCTGCCGGTACTCAGCCGGATGCGGTTCGACGGCATGCTCGGGCGCTACCCGTGGCTGAACTCGCAGCCCGGCCGCCTGCTCGCCCCGGTGAGCGGCGCCAACGGACCGACCCTGGTGCCGCAGTCCGGTGGCAACGCGGTCTGGACCTCACCCGGCCCGTCCCCGACCGGGGCGAAGCTCCTGGCCCGGCTCTGGCGCTGCCCCGAGCCCGGCTGCGTGTTGTTCGGCGACGGTGGCGGTGGCGGCGGATCCTTCGCCGACCTGGCCCGCTCCGACCGTGAGCCGGGCGGACAGCCGCCACCGACGCTGCGGTCCGGCGCACCGAGCTGCCCCCGGCACGACCGGCGGCTCACCGACGCCGGCCCCCGCCCGGACACCGAGGTCCTGTCGGTCCGGGTCGGCGGCCAGGTACGCCGCCGGTTCGTGGTCGCCGCCGACCGGCCGGTGGTGGTCGGACGGGCACCGGAGGAGAGCGGCGGCATCATGCTCGGCCAGTGGTTGAGCGAGGAGGCCCGGCGCTGGATCAGCCGCAGCCACGTACGGTTCGAGCTGCGCGGCGGTGACCTGGTCGCCTACGACGTGAGCACCAACGGCTCGGGGATCCGGCCGGGCGGTTCGATGGACGAGGACGAGCGGATCGCGCTCACCCAGCAGGCCAACCGGGTGCTGCGCGGCGGCGACTTCGTCGAGCTCTACCCCGGCGTCCAGGTCGGCTCCTCCGGCAACTGGACCTCCGGCGGCGTAATCAACCCGACCTCCGTCATGGCCGAAGCCCCCACCATGGCCATGCGCGTCATAGAACGCCCCTGACCCCCGCCCTCCCCCCTCCCCGAGTTCCATCCCGCACTTGTAGAGGAAGAGTGGTTATCCGGCTACGGATAACCACTCTTCCTCTACAACAGGTGTCTCGAAGAACAGGCGCCTCGGGTCAGGCGAGGATCTCGCGGAGTTGGGTGACGGCGAAGTCGAGTTCTTCGGGTTCGACGACCAGGGGCGGGGCTAGGCGGAGGGTGGAGCCGTGGGTGTCCTTGGCCAGGACACCGCGCTCGGCCAGCCGTTCGCACGCCTGCCGGCCGGTCATCAGGGACGGGTCGATGTCGATCCCCGCCCAGAGCCCGCGACCGCGTACGGCGACCAGGCCCTCGCCGATCAGCCCGTTGAGGGAGGCGTGCAGCCGGGCGCCCAGCTCGGCCGAGCGGCGCTGGAACTCCCCGGTGGCGAGCAGGCGTACGACCTCGGTGGCGACCGCGCAGGCCAGCGGGTTCCCGCCGAAGGTCGACCCGTGCTCACCGGGGCGCAGCACACCGAGTACGGACCTGTCCGCAGCCACCGCGGAGACCGGCACGATGCCGCCCCCGAGCGCCTTGCCGAGCAGGTACATGTCCGGCCGGACACCCTCGTGGTCGAGGGCGAACGTGGTGCCGGTACGGCCCAGCCCGGACTGGATCTCGTCGGCGAGGAAGAGCACGTTCTGCTCGGTGCAGAGCTGACGTACGCCGGGCAGGTAGCCGACCGGCGGTACGACCACACCCTGCTCACCCTGGATCGGTTCGAGCAGTACGGCGACGGTGTTCTCGTCGATCGCCTCGGCGAGCGCGGTCAGGTCCCCGTACGGCACGATCTTGAAACCGGGGGTGTACGGCCCGAAGTCGTTGCGGGCGTCCGGGTCGGTGGAGAAGCTGATGATGGTGGTGGTCCGGCCGTGGAAGTTGCCGTCGGCGACCACGATGGTGGCCTTGCCCGCCGGTACGCCCTTGACCTGGTAGCCCCACTTGCGGGCGACCTTGATCGCGGTCTCGACCGCCTCGGCGCCGGTGTTCATCGGCAGGACGAGTTCGGTGCCGCAGAGGTCGGCCAGTTCGTGGCAGAAGGTGGCGAACTGGTCGTGGACGAAGGCGCGGCTGGTCAGGGTGAGCCGGTCGAGCTGTTCGTGCGCGGTGGCGATCAGCTTGGGGTGGCGGTGGCCGAAGTTGAGCGCCGAGTAGCCGGCCAGGCAGTCGAGGTAACGCTTGCCGTCGATGTCGGTCACCCAGGCGCCCTCGGCGGAGGAGATCACCACCGGCAGCGGGTGGTAGTTGTGCGCGGTCCAGCGTTCCGCGTCGCGTACCGCACCGGGGGTCAGCAGCATGTCGTCCACGATCACTTGCTTGCCTCTCGTTCCCGCAGCACCAGCGTGCAGCACTTCGGCCCGCCACCTGCCTTGAGCAGCTCGGACAAATCAACACCAATTGTGGTGTATCCGCGCTCGCGCAGCTTAGTAGCCAGGCCGGTGGCCCGGGTGGGAAGCACGACATTACGACCGTCGCTGACCGCGTTCAGCCCGAACACCTCGGCGTCCGCGAGGTCGGCCAGGACCGCGTCCGGGAAGAGCCGACGCAGTACGGCCCGACTCCCCGGCGAGAACGCCTCCGGCAGGTACGCCACGGTCCGGTCGTCGAGTACGCAGAGCGCGGTGTCCAGGTGGTAGAAGCGCGGGTCGACCAGTTGCAGCGTCACCACCGGCCGGCCGAACACCTCCTGCAACTGGGCGTGCGCGGCATGTGCCGTACGGAACCCGGTGCCGGCCAGGAGCATCCCGTTGACGAGGAGGATGTCGCCCTCGCCCTCGTTGACGTACTTGGCCTCGTGCACCGGATACCCGGCCCGCTCGAACCACGACCGGTACGCCGGCGCCTCATCGGCCCGCTGCGGGTCACGGAACTGTACGGCGAGAACCTCCCCGTCCACCACGGTCGCCCCGTTCGCGGCGAAGACCATGTCGGGCAGGCCGGGCACCGGCTCGATCTCCTCGACCGTGTGCCCGAGATCGAGGAACGTTTGGCGCAGCGTCTCCCACTGCGCGATGGCGAGCGCCGGGTCGACCGGGGCGCTCGGGTCCATCCATGGGTTGATCGCGTACTCGACGGCAAAATATGTGGGCCGGCACATCAGGTAGTGGCGGCGGGTGGCATCCAGCGTCATGCCCTGCTCCCAGTGGTCGGGCGCGCCCGGCCAAGGTCGGCTCACGGGCTGGCGCGATACCCAACGCTATGCGGCAGGACCCGGCGGAAACCACTGGTGGAACTTGCGTCGTACCGTCGATCGTTGCGTCTGGACGGGGTACGAGCGGCGATTCGTTGCGTCCTGTGATCGCCGACGCCCGAGGTCGCCCGGATGCGGGTTGGTGGTGCACCGTTGCGGGGGCGGCGCATCGCCGCCCCCGTCACCGAATGAGCCCTGGCGGTGAACCACCGCCGGTGAGCCAGGCCGGAGCGGTGAACCACCGCTCCGGCGTCATATGTGCCCCCTAGAACCGGTCCACAAACTGTGCGTCAAGCCACTCCCGGAAGCGCAGGACCCAGTCGCCGTCCGTGGTCGGCCAGGTGAACTGGCCGGTCATCGCGAGGATGCCGATGACCACCGCGGTGAGGCCGAGCCCCAGGCCGAGCAGCGCGTCGGACTTGCCGGCCACGTGCCGCCGGCTGGTCGCCGAGATGCCGCCGACACCGAGCAGCGCGCCGAGGGCGCCGACCGCGATGCCGTACCCGGCGAGGGTGCCGGTGAGCACGAAGAGGACGGAGGCGACGCCGAGGACGAGGCTGAGGGTGGCGAGCAGGCTGGCGCGCGGGCGGGGCCCGGCGGGCACCACCACCGGCGGGGCCCGGCGGGCACCACCACCGGCGGTTCGCGGTCGGTCCGTTCGGTGCCGGTTGTCGTACCGTCATCGATCTTGTCCCCGGTCCGGCTGTCGGTCCGGTCGGTCCTGATGTCGGTCCGGTCGAGGTCGTCGCGGACCGGGCGGCCGTCGACCGTGGTGTCGTCGCCGCGCGGGCGGTCGAGCACCGGCGCGGTCGCCGTCCCGGCGGACGAGCTGCGGTACGTCGCCCGCTCGCTCGGCGGCGTCACCTCACCGGTACGCGCCCGCTCGCTTGCCGGCAGGACGGCGTCGCTGTGTGCGACCGCCCGATCCGTCGGTCGATCGGTGCCGATCGGCGTGGTATCGCGTTCGTCGATCCGGCCGTCGGCGTTCTCGTCCCGCGTCGGCACGGTCACCGGTTCGGGTGCCTTCTCCGCGCGCCGCGAGAGCGAAGGAATTCTGACCACAACACACCTCCTGGTCGTAGCGCGGCTACCCAAACCCATCAGCCCCGGCACCCACGCGGTCTACCCCCCCGAATTACCCCAACCCCCAACCCCCAACCCCCACCCCGCCCCTCGCCCCGCCCCTCGCCCCGTCCCTCGGCCCGTCGATCATGAAGTTAGCGACGAATTCACGCCGGAAAATGGTCGCTAACTTCATGATCAACGCACCAAATAGGAGGGTGGGGAGGGGTGGGTGGGGGAGGGTGGGGTTGTTTGGTGGGAGTGGGGTGGGGGCGCGGGGGTGGGGGTGGGTGGGGTGGGGGATGTTGGGGAGAGTGTGCGGGTTTTGCGGGGGGCGGCGGGGCGTGGGCAGGTCACGTTCGTGGAGTTGTTCTTCGACCTGATCTACGTACTCGGGGTTACGCAGTTGACCCACCTGCTCATCACGCACCTGACCCCGCTCGGGGCGTTGCAGACCCTGCTGCTGTTGCTCGCGCTCTGGTTCGCCTGGGTGGACACCTCCTGGGTGACCAACTGGTTCGACCCGAACCAGCTCGGCGTACGGCTGATGCTGGTGGTCCTGATGCTGCTCAGCCTGATCATCTCGGCGTCGGTGCCGGAGGCGTACGGGCAGCGGGGCATCTGGGTCGCCGGGGCGTACGCGGCGATCCAGGTGGGGCGGAACGTTTTTGTCGTACTCGCGCTCGGCCGGGCGGGGGCGGACGAGTCGCCCGAGCAGAGGAGCCAGCGACTCGGACTGCGGCTGAACTTCGAGCGCCTGCTGTTGTGGAAGTCGGTGTCCAGCGCGCTCTGGGTGGCGGGCGGCCTTTCGCACGGCTCGGTGCGACTCATGTTCTGGGCGATCGCGGTGGTGATCGAATACTGTGGCGCCGCCGCCGGTTTCTACGTTCCCCGGCTGGGCAGATCCACCCCCGCCGACTGGCACATCAGCGGTCGGCACCTGGCCGAACGCGGCCAACTGTTCATCCTGATCGCGCTCGGCGAATCCATTCTGATCACCGGTACGGTATTCGGTGAACGGCCCGCCGTGGCGCCGCATCTGCTTGCCTTTGTCGTGTCGTTCCTCGGCAGCGTGGCGCTCTGGTGGCTCTATTTCGACCGCAGCGCCGAGGCCGCCAGTGCGGTGATCGACCAATCCGAGGATCCGGGGCGGATCGGCCGATCCGCGTTCACCTACTTCCAGTTGCCGATGGTTGCCGGCATCATCGTCGCGGCGGTCGGGGACGAGCTGGTGATCGCCCACCCGGACGGCCATTCCGGGTGGGCCACGATCGTCACCGTGCTCGGCGGACCGGCCCTGTTCCTCGCCGGTCACGCGTTGTTCAAACACTCCGTCTTCGGCGGGGTGTCGAAGCCCCGGGTGGTCGCGTTCGCCGTGCTGGCGGCCCTGGTGCCGGTGGGCCTCGTGGTCCCGCCCCTGGTCCTGTCCCTGCTCGCCACCCTGGTCGTGGCGGGCGTCGGGGTCTGGGACTCGCTCCTGCCGGCCCACCACGCCCCCGCGACCACCTGAGCGCCCCAGCGCCCCAGCGACCACCTGAGCGCCCGGCGCCCGCGCGGAGGCACGGGCGCCGCGAACCGTCCGCTCAGGGCTGGTTGTCGGCGCGGCGGATCGGCATGAAGGTCGGCGGCCGATCGGTGGTCAGGAAGCCGGTGATCAGGCGCAGGCACAGCTCGGGGTGTTCGAACAGGAGCAGGTGCGAGGCGGCCGGGATGATCGCCAACTCGCCGTCGCGCAGCCCCCGGTACAACTCGACGGTGTGGTCCAGGGTCACCAGGTCGTCGTCACCGGCCAGCACCAGGGTCCGGCACGTCACCTCGCCCAGGTCGGCGACGGTCAGGCCGGGTTCCTCGGCCACCGCCCGCGCGATCTTGTCGATCACCGCCGGGAAGTGGTCCGCACCGTCGGGGGAAACCTCGGCGTACGCCTCGACGAGCTGGGCCGGCGGTTCGCCACCGGCGGTCGGGCGGAAGATCAGCCCGTCGGCGTGGAAGGCGGCGCTGACCAGCACCAGCCGCTCGACCAGATCCGGGCGCCTCAGCGCGACCAGCAGCGCGACGCTCGCCCCGGCGCTGTACCCGACCAGCCGGGCCGGGCCGCCCACCACCCGGTCGAGGAAGGCGATCATGTCCTGCGCCATCAGCTCGGCGGTGATCGGGCCGGGCACGTCCGCCGTGTGGCCGTGCCCCCGGCGATCGGGCAGGAAGAGGCGGAACCGCGAGGCCAGGGCGTCGAGGTTGCCGGTGAAGCTCCGGCTGTCGGTCAGCCCACCGTGCAGGAGCAGCACCGGGTCACCGTTGCCGCGCTCGTCGTACCAGGTCTTGACGCCGTTGCAGTCCGCGTGTTTCGCCATCGGGTGCCGCCTCTCCTACCGTCGATTCACCGGGTAGTACGACGCGGCGGGGCGGAACTCATCGGTCAGCGCGGGGCGGTTGTCCGGGCAGGCCGAACAGCGGGAACAGCCGGTCTGGGTCGAGGTACGTCGTGGTCTCGGTGATCAGCCCGGCGGAGACCTCGAGGACGAGCAGGGCGAACGGCCGGTACGCGCCATCCGGGCCGGTCGGCTGGTACTGGCCGAAGGCCGGTGACCCGTTCGCCACCGTCGGGACCAGTCGCGTGCCGGCACAGGGCGCACCGGCGGCGAGCAGCACCCGACCGATCTCGTCCCGACCACGCAGCCACCAGGCGAACGGCGGCATCGACATGGTCGCGTCCTCGTGCAGGAGTGCGACCAGGGTTTCCACGTCATACCGTTCGAAGGCGGCGCAGTAGCGGGCGAGCAGATCCCGTTCCGCCGGGTCGACGGGACGTGGCGGGGCCGTCTGCCCGGCCAGGGTCGTACGGGCCCGTTGCAGGGCGCTGTTGACCGAGGCAACACTGCTGTCGAGCAGGTGGGCGACCTCGTCGGCCCTCCAGCAGAGCACGTCGCGCAGGATCAGCACCGCCCGCTGCCGGGGCGGAAGCCGTTGCAGGGCGGCGACGAAGGCCAGCCGGATCGTCTCCCGCCAGACGGCCACCTCGGCCGGATCGCCCCCGTCCGGCAGTACCCGGTGGTCGGGCACCGGCTGCACCCACGCCTGCTCCGGCAGCGGTACGCCGAGCGGAGCGCCCGCGTACGCCGGGGGGTTGAGGTCCATCGCGCGGGCCCGGCGCTGGCTGCTGCGTTGCATGTCCAGGCACACGTTGGTGGCGATGGTGTAGAGCCACGACCGCAGGGGTGCGCGATTCTCGTCGTACCGGTCGCGGTGTTGCCAGGCCCGCAGCAGGGTCTCCTGTACGGCATCCTCGGCCTCGAACGCCGAGCCCAGCATCCGGTAGCAGTAGCCGGTCAGGGGCACCCGGAACTGCTCCAGCCGCAGCTCGACGGTCATCGGTTCCGGTCCGGTCCGCACCCCGGCCACGATAGACCAACACTCCGGCTGCGAATCCGATCGATATTCCCACGCCCCGGTGGGCGGTTCCGGCGGGCGGAATGGCCGGGCGTGGGCTTCGAACCATTCGCCGAATGGTGAGCGTTGTCACGGGGATCCTCCATCGTGCCCGCGTCGCGTCGCGATCGAGTCCTGTCGAATTACGCCCCGAGTCACCTCCCGGGAGCGTCGATTTCCGTGGAGGAATGACCGAAATGCGGCACAAGATCATCACCGTACGCACCCACCTCGTCGGCGAGCGGTCAGTCAAGATCCACCGTACGGTGGAGGTCAGGGAGCAGCCCCGGAGCGTCCCTATGCTGGGCGAGAGTACGGGCGGGCGACTGCTGCGCAGACTCCGCGCGCTCCAGCAGCACACTGGTAAACACCCGGGCACCGTCCGGGGGGAAAGGCAACACGATGACCGATTTCGCCACACGTACCTGGGACGGCATGACCATCCCGGTTGCCGGCACCTATCTACTCGATCAGGCGCACAAGCGGATCGGTTTCCTGGCCCGACACATGATGGTGAGCCCCGTACGCGGTGAGTTCAGCGAGGCGACCGCGCAGATTTTCGTGGGCGACGACCCGTTGACCTCCTCCGTGACGGCGACCATCCGGGCGGCGAGCATCACCACCGGTAGCGTCGACCGGGACACGCACCTGAGCAGTGCCGATTTTCTCGACGTGGAGCGCTACCCCACGCTCGAATACCGGAGTACGGGCATCAGGTGGCAGGGCAACGAGGACCCGATTTTCCAATGGGCCCGATTGAGAAACCACCGGCTGGGCCAGCGGGGCAGAACCCAGAACGTGCCGCAGCAGTCCGCGAACACTCCCGGACGGTTCGGCCTCACCGGCGAGTTGACGGTCAAGGGAATAACTCGTGCGGTCGATCTCCAGGTGGAGTTCGGCGGTGCCCGTCGTGATCCGTACGGGCAGGACATCTTCGGATTCAGCGCGACCGCGGAAATCAACCGCGAAGACTACGGCCTGCTGTGGAATGTGGCACTCGAAAGTGGTGGAGTTCTGGTCGGCAAGACCGTACGGATCGAAATCGCCGGCGAGGCCATCCGCCAATCCTGAGCCGCCCGACCCGGCCGCCGCACCGACCCGTGCTACTCGAACACCGCCTGGCCGGTGTCGATCCACACGTTGCTCCGCTCCCAGGTCAGCCCGGGGTGGTCGACTCGTGCGATGACGCCGAAGACGCAGTCGCGGCCGAAGCTGTTCCGACGGAACACGATGTTCTCCACGTCCAGTTCGGGAGGCATGCCGATGGTGTAGTTTCCGCCGTTGCAGTAGTTGTCCTCGAAGAGCAGGTCGCTCACCGGCCCACTCGTGGAACTGAGGGACAGGCAGGCGTTCATCGCATCGTCGCTGCTGTCCCGGTAGGCGTCCAGGCGGTTGTGTCGTACGAGGATCCCCGACCCTCCGGTGGTCGCCAGGGTGTCGTTGTGGGAGCCCGGTAGTTTGGCCAGGTCATGGATCCAGGAGTCGACCACGATGGTCTGTGATCCGAGTCTGGGCCCGTCCACCACGTCGTGGACGTCGACCCGACGGAGGGTGTAGTTGTCGCCGTAGGTGGTGCCTCCACCCTGTCCCTGGCCGTCGATCTCGACGTCCTCGACCAGGAGGTTCGTGGCCCCGTCGAAGGTTCGGATCGCCGGCCGTCCCGTGCAGTTGATCCTCGATCGCCGGATCACGACATCGTTCGCGTGGACGTTCACCGGCCCGGTGATATCGAGGTTCGACACGATCTGACCGTCCACGGTCAGATCCAGCGGACCCGAGGGCGTGAGTGCGGTGCCGGCGGGGACACCGGTGGTGTCGGGGCCCGGCCAGTAGGTCAACGAGTTCGGTAGTACGGACATGACTTCTCCTAAGAGGCCGATGAACGCATGGGCCGGCACGTCGTTACGTGCCGGCCGATGGCACCGTCGTGCTGATCGATGTACCTCGGCTGCTGGCGATCGACCGTGGAGACCGCCATCGCGAAGCGCGCCCGGCGAGCCGGGGCTGTTCCGTGGGTCGGTCGTATGGGACCAGGAGCCGTGCCTTAACTAAACGGTACCTCCCGCCGGACGTTTGTCCAGGTCAGGGGCATGCCACATCGGTCAATGGCCCTTACGGTCACCGCTCGCAGTCGGGCAGTGGACACAACCCGCGACCCGACGGCGACCCGATTGGTGATCAGTTGTAGGCGTCGGTGTTCTGTACCTTGCCGAACCGAGGGAAGATCCTCTCGACCGTGAAGTTGTGCTCGTCGGCGTCGAGGGCGGACATCGCGTCGGCGACGAATTCCACCTCGTATCCGTGGTCGCTGGCCGCCCGCGCGGTGGACTCCACCCCCATCGTCGTGACCAGTCCGGCGAACACCAACGTGTCGACGCCACGGCCCCGCAACTGCGCGTCCAGGTCGGTGTTGTGGAACGCGCCGACGGTGCGCTTGACCACCACGATGTCGCCGTCCTGTACCAGCCCGTCGACCAGGTCGCTGCCCGGCGGCTGCTCGGCCACGTTCGGCCGCTCGACCCGTACCAGCGCCACCGGAAGTCCGTTGGCCCGGAACACGTCGGCCAGCCGACGGCACCGGGCCAGCACCTCCTCACCCGTGTGCGGCGCCACGGGCAGCGCGACGATTCGTGGCATCAGGTCGATCAGCACCAACGCGGACGTCATGGAGTAGATCTTTCCACCTGCCGCCGTTCGTCCGGCGTCACCGTGGGACGGCGGCGCGGAGGAGTCGGAGTTGACCGATCTCGGCGGCGTTTTTCATGAGTTCGGCGTTGAGCCAGGCGAGCATGTGGGCGAGGGTGTGCTCGGGGTCGTGCTGCCAGGGAAACGGTGCGGTGTGATCGAGGTCGGCCTCGGTGAGCCCGTCGAGTACGGCCAGCCACTCCGTACGCAGCTCGCGCAACCACGTCACCGTCGGCTCGCCCGCGCCGGGCCAGTGAATCGCGGCGCGGTCGGGTGGGGTGTCGCCCCGGGCGTGTCCGATGGCCGTGGTCCACCACCAGCCGATGTGCCAGGTGAGCCAGCCGATCGTCGGGACCGGGATCGGGTCCGGCACGGAGTCCGCCCAGTCCGGCACCCAGCCGCCGTCGATCGTCGGCCGGACCGTCCAGCAGTGTGCGGCGGGCTCCCAGAGGAAGTCCGCCGGCTCCAACCGTTCCAGGTGGTATTCGAACAGCGACCAGGTCAGGTCGAACTGCCAACGTAGAAGATCACCACGGGTTACCGGCACCCGGCGATCGTTGCACCAACGTGAGCGCCGGTCGAACGGGTTCCGCTCGCACGTAATGTCGTACCAGGGGGAGAGCCTGGTCGCCGGAAGTGGGGATCGGATGACAGTGGGGTTCCGGGTGAAGTGGGATGACGTGCTCGACTACTGCCTGGCCAAGCCGGGCGCGTGGCGGGACGAGCCGTGGGAGACCGACGTGGTGGCGAAGGTCGGCTCCAAGATCTTCGCGTTTCTCGGCGGGGAGTCGGGGTCGACCGTCGGGGTGAAGTGCGGCCCCAACCGGGAGGTGGCCGACGAGTGGCTGCTGCGCTACCCGCACGACGCGACCGTCATGCCGTACATCGGGCGGTACGGATGGAACAGCCTGCGGATCGGCGGTCTGATCCCCGGTGACGAGCTGTTCGAGGCGATCGACGCCTCCTACGACGTGGTGGTCGCGAAGCTCCCTCGCATCGAACGCCCGACCACCGTCTGACCCCCTCCGGGCAGTGGTCGCAATCACTCTGACCTGCGGATTTGTGAAAAGATCACAAAGATTCGGCGCGGCGGTGATGAGCGCCGGCAGCGGTACGGCGGCGGCACCGATCCCTGACCGGTTCCGAAGATCTTCTTAACGACCCGACGATTCACTCCCTGGCAGGTAACACACGTCAGGAGAGGTCAGCGCAATGTTCGAATACCAGGGTCGGACGGGGTACGAGCCGATCGGCGACGTGGATCGCAAGGAGTTCCACGAGAACGGGTTCCTGCTGCTGCGTCAGGTGCTCACCGAGGAACATCGGGCGGCTCTGGAGCGGGCGGTCGACCGGATCTACGACCGGGCTGCAGGCGCCGGCAACACCGGTGGCAACGGCACCCTGCACCTGCTCGGCTTCCTGGAGCGGGACGAACTCTTCGGTGACCTGCTCACCCACCCGATCACGTTCCCGTACATCTGGGGTCTGCTCGGTTGGAACATCTACACCCATCACAATCACCTGGACGTGACCCCGCCGGAGCCCATGGCCGAGGCGGAGCGACCGTACTGGGGCTGGCATCAGGACGGGTACCGGCAGAACTCCGACCCGCAGACGCTGGACGTGGGCCAGCCCCGACCGATGTTCTCGCTCAAGGTCGCGTACGTGCTCTCCGACCTGTCCGTGACCGGGCGCGGGGCGACCAAGGTCATTCCGGGCAGCCACATCAGGAACTCGCTGGCCCGCCCGGACGACCTCTCAGGGCACCACCCGGATCCGGAGGGGACCGTGGAGATCACCGCGAACCCCGGTGACGCGTTTGTCTTCGACCGCCGGCTCTGGCACTCCCGGTCGATCAACCGCTCGGAGATTACCCGCAAGATGCTCTTTGTCGGTTACACGTACCGGTGGATCCGACCGCTGGACGACCTGCGCCTCGACCAGGACGGCCCGTGGTGGGCGGCCCGTACGCCGGTGCAGCGGCAGTTGCTGGGGGAGAGCCCGCACACCGCCAACAACTGGGGTGTCAACTGGGACGGGTACGTGGACGACGAGATCCCGCTGCGCCGCGAACTCAAGCGGCGTCGGCGGCTCGACCGCGACATCCCCTGGCTCCGCTGAGCCGGTGGGGTGCCGCTTTGCGGCGCCATGACCGAGCCGGGCGACTACCGGGGCTTGGCGGACTCCCAGACCCGGCTGCTCTCCCGGCGTTCGTGCTCGGCGAGCTGGGCCCGGAGCCAGACCCGGTCGTCGCCGGTGATCGCCACCTGCCCCTCGCCGAGATCGGCGCACATGGCCAGATCCGGATACGCGATCACCAGGTCACCGAGGAAGGCCAGGCAGAGATCGTCGGCGTCGTAGCCTCGCCCGTCCAGCACGTCGTAGGCGCCCTCGTCCAGGCTGACCCGGGCCACCGGCCGTACCCCGTCCAGGACCGCCCTGGTGGTCAACGCCCACGAGTCCGGGCCGACGGGGAAGGGGAATCCCGGTTCCAACTCGCCGACCAGCCGCCACGCCCCGGCCGGGTGCGCGGAGACGGGCAGCCAGGCGAACGCCTGCCGGTTGCGGCTGCTCGCCGTGGCCCGGTCGTCCCACGGCCACCGTCCGTCCCGGTCCGGCCAGACCAACTGCTGTACGGGCACCGCGACGCCGCCGTAGAAGCGGTGTGCGGTGCCGAACAGCGCGTCCCGCCACGAGTCGTCGACCGGCCGCAACTGGGTGGCGAAGCCCTCCAGCACACCTTCGAAGGGTTCTCCCGGCTCCGGCCAGCCCCGCTCCCGCCCCAGCGCCACGCAGGCGTTGAGCCAGTGCTGCATGCCCTCGCCGTCGAGGCCGAACATCACGATCTCGGGCCGTCGGAACGTGTGCCACAGCCCGACCGTGTACGCGAACTCGACCGCGCCACCGCCGATCCGCAGCGCCGACCAACCGTGCTTGCGGATCGTGTCGAGGATCCGGCCGTCCCCGGCCGCGGGATCGTCGGCGCAGATCAGGCAGGGGCACGGGGATTCGAGCACCGGCCGACTCTACCGATGCCCGGCAGGTCGCCGCCCCGCGACCACTTGTCAGGTGCCGGCCGGTGGGTTGAGCGACTGGAACCGGCGGAGCAGTTCCTGCGCGGGCTTGCTGTCCGGGTCGAAGGTGAACATCTCGGTGTCCGCCACTGCCGGGGAGAGCAGCAGCCCGTTATGGCACTGGAAGCAGAACGCCGCCTCGGCGAGCACGGTCCGCCCCCGGCGCAGGCGGATCCCGTACACAGGGATGAAACACCGCATCTGATCCGACTCGGGCAGTGCCGCCACGAGGCCGAGCACCTCGTTGACCCGCTCGTCGTCCCAGGTGCCGATGATGTCGCCGGGAACCTCGTCCCACCCGCCCCAGTGCGCGTCGCGGTCGAGGCGGACCGCGATCACGTCGATCTCGCGTACGTTCTGTGCGCTTTCGATCACTGGCATGAACGCATCCTGCCCGATCGGGTCGGCAAAGGGCTACGTCGGGTTTCGGCGCGGGTGGGGACGACCGGGTCCGAGCTCTCCTGTGCCCCGGCTCTGACCGTACGTACCTGTCGCGGGTGGCGGGCGAGCCGGATACTACGACGAGTTTCATACGGCACCGGAGCACCGCCGAGCAGCCGTTACCGCGGGGTACGCAATGATGCCTGTGTTGTTGCGCGCTCCCAACTGGAGGTCACCGGTGTCCCCTCGTTCCCCCCGGGTGAACGTACAGATGCGTCATCGGTCCCAGGAGCGGATCATCGGCGCGGCGTTGGAGGTCTTCGCCGCGCACGGGTACGAGGGCGCGACGATCTCGCAGATCACCGAGCGTGCGGCGGTGTCCCGAGGGTTGATCTCCTACTATTTCGCCTCGAAACGCGACCTGCTGGAGGCGGTGCTCGGCCGCTGGCTGGACGCCACCCTCGGGATACTGGACGACCAGGGTCCCGAGGTGTCGCCCGACGAGCTGCTCGCCACGGTGATCGACCGGGCGGTGTACGGCGCTCGGGGCAGCCTCGACACCCAGCGGCTGATGCTCTGCCTGATGCTCCAGCCCGGCACCCGAGAGGTCTTCGCCCGGGTGGAGCGGTCGCGGGAGGTCGCCGTACGGGCGTTCGAGGACCGGCTGTGGGCGATCTTCGCGGCTCGCGGGGCGGCCGACCCGGCGGTCGAGGAGGTGCTGTTGCGCAGCCTGCTCGAAGGTGCGATCTACAAGCTCGCCGTATACGAGGACACCTATCCGCTGGCCGAGGTCCGGAGCCGGCTGTACGCGATCTACCAGCTCGGGGAGCCCGGCCCGCTACCGTTGCCGCCCAACAGTTTCCGGGGTGCGGAGCGGTTGCGCGTACCTGCCTGAGCAGTGGACTTGCCAACGGGTTGTTGACTAGCTGATGATCAGGCTCGTAGGGTCGAGTCGACAATGGACTGGACGGACGTACAGTCAAAGTCGATGAACCCCAGTGTCCCCTCGCGCCTCCGCCATGGCCGGGGGGACACTGGTTCGTCCCGACGCGGGGGATGGGGCGGGTCCCGGCACCGGGCGTCTACGCTTGTCGGTCATGCCAGAGGGACACACCATCCACCGGCTCGCGGCGCGCCACCGGGCGCTCTTCGCGGGCGACAAGGTGCTGGTCGACAGCCCTCAGGGGCGGTTCGCCGAGGGCGCCGCCCTGCTCTCCGGCACGGTCCTGGACGAGACCGAGGCGTACGGCAAGCACCTGCTGCACCACTACGCAAGCGGGGTCAGCCTGCACGTGCACCTCGGGCTCTACGGCAAGTTCGCCGACGGCGACGGTGAGCCGCCGGCTCCGGTGGGGCAGGTCCGGCTACGGCTGAGCACCGACCGGCACTGGCTGGAACTTCGTGGTCCGACCGCCTGCGAACTGCTCACCCCGCCCGAGGTCGACGCGCTGCGACACCGGCTCGGCGCCGACCCGCTGCGGGCCGACGCCGACCCGGATCCGGCGTACGCACGGATCGCCCGGAGCCCGACGCCACTCGCCGCGCTGCTGCTGGACCAGACGATCGTGGCCGGCACCGGGCTGATCTTCGTGACCGAGGCGCTCTTCCGGGCCGGGACACATCCGCGTACGCCGGGCCGGCAGTTGACCCGTACGGGCTGGGCGGCGCTCTGGATCGACCTCGGCCGGCTGATGCGTACGGCGGTGGGCACCGGCCGGATCGACACCGTGCACGACCGGCACCTGCCGGAGGCGATGGGCCGCCCGCCCCGGGTCGACCGGCACGGTGGCGAGGTGTACGTCTACCGCCGCGCCGGCCAGCCCTGCCACGTCTGCGGTACGCCCGTCCACCAGGCCGAACTGGTCGGCCGCAACCTGTACTGGTGCCCCACCTGCCAGCCCGGCTAGCCGTTCGGCTGTCTGATCACGCCGGATTTTGTATGTTCGGAGTGATACCAAGACAGCCAGGGTGCCAGCGCCTCCTCTTCCGGTCCGGCGTGCCTAGGAGGCGTACGCCGTGACGTCGAGCCCGCTACCCCGGATCCTCCGCAAGGGTGACGAGCCCAAGTACCCGACGTTCCTGGAACTCTTCTTCGACCTGGTCTACATCTTCATCTTCTCCCGGATCGCGGGAGCCCTGGCCGCCGATCCCACCCCGACCACCGGGGCGCAGATGGCGGTGGTGCTGCTCGCCGTGTGGTGGGTCTGGGTGCTGACCGCGTGGCTGACCGACCTGTTCAACCCGCAGCTGCCGATCATCCAGGCCACCGTCCTGCTGGTCATGTTCGGCACCCTGGTCATGGCGGTCACCACACCACGGGCGTTCGGCGAGCAGGGATGGATCTTCGTCGTCGGCTACTTCGGCATCCATATCGTGCGGGACGCGGTGCTGATCCCCGGCACCCGGGTGAACCGGGCGATCCAGGCCCGGAGTATCCGGGTCTTCTTCTGGTTCGGCGTCACCGGCCCGCTCTGGGTGGCCGGTGTGCTGGTCGACGGCTCGGCCCGGCTGGTGCTGTGGGCCGTCGCGGTGGCGCTGGACCTCGGCTCGGCCCGGATCGGCTGGCCCACGCCGAGACTCGGGCGGACGGAACTCGCCAGCCAGATCTTCACCGGCACCCACCTCGCCGAGCGGCACCGGGAGATCTGCATCATCGCGCTCGGCGAACTGATCCTGACCATCGGGATACAGCTCTCGGCCAGCGATTACGAGGCAGGCCGCGTGGTGGCCTGCGCGGTGGCGTTCGCCAGCGCGGTGCTGCTGTTCCAGATGTACTTCCACCGGGTGCGGCAGTTGTTGGCGCCGCACAACGTCGCCCTGGTGGAGCGGGTCCGGTCCGGCACCTCCACCTCGTACACCCACCTGGTCATGGTGGCGGGGGTCGTGGTCATGTCGGCCGGCAACATCCTCGTCATCGGACGCCCGTTCGGCGAAGCCCCCACGAACTGGATCGTCATGATCCTGGGCGGACCCGCGCTGTTCCTGCTCGGCGGCTGCCTCTTCGACTTTGTGGTGACCGGCGGGATCCTCTGGTCCCGTGCGATCGCGATAGTCGTACTCGGCGCCATCGGGCCGGCGATGCCGCTCCTGTCGCCGCTCGCCATCACCATCGTGGCCAACCTGGTCCTGCTGCTGACCCTGCTCGTCGAGACGGCGGCCCGGCGGATCAGCCCAGTACCGGCGGCGTCGGGGAGCGCGGGTGGGCCCGGTTCATGACGAGGTTCGCCACCGCGATCAGGCACAGGATGACCATGACCAGGAGGGCCGTCTCGATCATCGAAAGCAACTGGACCACGGGGGCCGCCGCGCCGAGCAGGACCAGGCCGACCGGCCGGGACCGGGACACCCGGCGGAACACGATGTAGTCGAGCATTCCGCGGCCGATCAGGAACAGGGCCGACCCGCCGAGGATGGACGCCGCCCAGGGCGCCGGGGTCTCCTCGAAGGGGTGCTCGATGACGAACTGCCCCGCGGCGGCCGTACCGACGATCCCGGCCACCATGATCAGGTGAGCGACCGCGGTGAACTGGCTCAGCCGGGACGGGTCGTCCGACCGGGCGACGGCGACGGTCATCATCTCACCGGCGCGGTAGATGTAGATCCGCCACATCAGCACCGTGATCACGAAGACGACCACGAGCGACCATGCCTGGTCGATGCGTTGCGTCCTCGGCTCGCTGAAGGAGGAGCCGGCCACGAAGATCGATGTTCCGAGCGCGATGATGACGAACCTCCGGTAGCGCTCGGCCAGCCGCTCCCCGGCCAGCCGCCGTCTCCGTGGCGGGTGGGGACCGCGTAACGGGAGGCCGGGCCAGCCGAGCACGACACCGGTGTACTCGATTCCGACCGCCACCGCCCAGAGCACGCCTCGGGCCGTACCGGTGAGCAGACCGCCGACGATCCAGCCGATCCCGGCGACACCCTCCCAGAGGAGGACCCAGCGACGGGAATCCATCAGCTCCGGGCCGGGCCCGCCCGTGCTCAGGTTGTAGAGGATCGACCCGATGTGGATCAGCACGTAGGTGATCGCGAACAACAGACCACGGCTGCCGTACGCGTCGGGCACCGTGGCCGCCAGCAGCAGGCTGCCGGCCATCGCCCAGATTACCTGCGGCTGGGCCATCGGCCGGCTCAGGTCGGCCGTGCTGCCCGTCCACGCGGTCAGCACCCAGATCAGTGCGAACGCCAGCAGCAGCACCAGGACCTGACCGGCCACCGCCCAGGTCATCCGGTTCACCAGCTTGTCGGCGAGCGAGAGCAGCGCGAAGACGTAGACCAGGTCGAAGAAGAGTTCCAGGAACGCCGGCCGTTCCGCTTCCTGCGCGGACGTCTCCGCCTCGGTGCTGCCATCCGTCGCCATCGACCACCCCCGCCCGTCCGGTCCGCCGCCGTCCCAGCAACCCGACCATAAGGGGAGAAGAGTGTCGGTGTGGGGCGAACCGGTCCGGGCTGGGGGATCGGCTAGTCGCTCAGACGGCGGATGTCTCCGTACGCCCGGTAGAAGCCGCCCCGGCCGGACTCCCGGACCTCCGGGACCAGATAGCGGGCCCGCGGCTCCCGGATGCCCTTCGGGAACTGCACCAGCCAGTCCCGCCGGAAACCCGGCGAGAGTACGTGGATACGCAGCCGCCCGCCCTCCTCGACGCACTCCACCAGGACCCCGTCGCCCGCGTCGTGGGTCACCTCGACCGTGGTCGACACCGGCACGGCCGGCATCCGGGGCGGCGCCTTCACGTCCACCACGGTCGGCACGGTGCCCTGCTCGGCCGCCCGGATCGCCGCCTCGCTCGCGTCGACGCAGGCCAGCGTCCCGCTGGTGGTGACCAGGTAGAGCCGCTGCTCGTGGTACTGCATCGAGTAGGCCGACCCGCACCCGGTGCCGAGCTTCCACAGCCGGTTGCCGGCGGCGTCGAAGCAGTAGATCGACGAGTGGCTGTCCCCGGCGAAGACGAACTCGCCGTCGGCCGAGGTGGCGCAGGAGTAGACCGGGGCGTCGCAGCGGTAGGTCCGCTCGAACTGGCCGGTCTTGCTCAACCGGGCCACCTGGTTGGTGGCGGTGCCCGCGTAGAGGCTGTCCGGCTCCTGCCAGCCGAACAGCACCGCCCCGGTGGACTGGTGCCACACCTCGCGACCGGTACGCCAGTCGTAGCTGGTCACCCCGCGGGAGTGCCCGTGATGTACGGCGTCCGCGTCGCAGCGGACCATCCAACCGGACGACCCGTTGCCCTGCCGCCGCCAGAGGAACTCGTCCTCGTGGTCGATGCTGGCGATCCCGCCGCCGGAATCGGAGACACCGAGCACCCCGTCGTGGATGTCCAACCAGTAGATGTCGATGTCGTCGGCGATGCGGTACGCCAGTCGGGGCACCTTGCCGGAGATGTCGTACACGTTGCCGTCGTCGCAGCCGGCGTACCGCCAGTCGTCGTCGGCGACGATGCACTTCACCCCGTCCGGCAGCCGGTACTGCTGCATCACCTCGGCGTCGTGGTTCAACGCGGTGATCACCCCGTGCTCGTTGCCGACCAGGCAGCCGTACCGGTCGACGAAGATGCCGAACGCCGGTGCGCCGGAGTCGTAACGCCACAGCACCGGGGCCCGCCGGGCGGTGGACCGGACACTGGCGATCTGGCGGCGCGAGACGCCGCGCTTCTGCCGCTGCCCAGCCACGGCCGGGGCGTAACCCTTGCGTACCTTCTCGCCGACCTTGCGGGACGCCTCCTGGCGGGCCCGTTCCTCACTGGCGAAACTGCTCCGCTTGACCTGCCCGGTGTCGCCGATCCGGCCGTACCGGATCGTCAGGTCCGGTCCGTCGACGGTCACCTCGTAGAACTTGTGCGAGGCGCCGTCGGTCTCGGACAGCTCGAGATACGTCGTCTCCTGCGGCATCGGCCGTTACCTCCGGGGTGGCGTGACTGGCGCCGGCGGGGGCACCGGGCGCATCGACCGACCACACCGTAGAGACGGGGACCGACAAAGTCAGCGCAGGGGGTGCAGCTTGTCGACCGCCTTGCGGGCCGCGACCAGGACGGGGTCCCAGACCGGGGAGTACGGCGGTGCGTAACCGAGGTCGAGCATCGACATCTCGTCCACCGTCATCTTGTTCCACAGCGCCACGGCCAGGGTGTCGATCCGCTTCGCCGAACCGGACCGGCCGACGATCTGCGCGCCGAGCAGCCGTCCGGTGCCCCGCTCCGCGGTCAGCTTGACCGTCATCGGGGCGGCGTCGGGAAAGTACCCGGCGGTGTTGGTCGACTCCACGGTGACCGTGATGAACTCGAACCCGGCAATCCGGGCCTCCGGCTCCAGCAGGCCGGTCCGGGCCACCTCCAGGTCGCACACCCTGGTTACGGCGGTGCCGACCACGCCGAGGAAGGTGGCGTACCCGCCGCCGATGTTGATGCCGGCCACCCGGCCCTGCTTGTTGGCGTGGGTGCCCAGCGGGACGTACACCGGTTGGCCGGTCGTCTTGTGCAGCGTCTCGACACAGTCGCCGGCCGCCCAGACCCCGGGTACGCCGATGACCCGCATCCGCAGGTCGGTACGGATCCCGCCGGTCGGGCCGATCGGCAGCCCGGCCTCGGCGGCGAGCCGGACGTTCGGCCGTACGCCGGTGCCGAGCACGACCACGTCCGCCGGGATCGTGGTGTCGTCGGTCCGTACGCCGGTGACCCGGCCCTGTTCGGTGGTGAGCCCGGTGATGTCCACCCCGGTACGGACGTCGATGCCGAGCCCGACCAGGGCGTCGCGGACCAGCCGGCCCATGTCCGGGTCGACGGTCGACATCGGCTGCTCGCCCCGCTCGACCAGGATCACCGAGAGCCCGCGTTCGATCATCGCCTCGGCCATCTCGACGCCGATGTAGCCGCCGCCGATCACCACGGCCCGCTTCGGTTTCGGGTCACCGTCCAGCCATTGGCGCAGGGCCTTGCCGTCGTCCAGGGTCTGCACCCCGAACACCCCGCCCGCTTCGGTACGCGCCCAGTGGGGAACGGTCGGCACCGCCCCGGCCGCGTACACCAGGTCGTCGAAGCCCTCCCGGACCTCGCGCCCGCCGTTCTCCAGGTCCCGCGCGACCACCTCGCGGCGCTCCAGGTCGATCTCGGTGACCTCGTGCCGGATCCGGACGTCGATCTGGTGGTCCCTGCGGTGCGTCTCCGGATCGCGGGTGATCAACTCCTCGTACTCGACCAGCCCGCTGATCCAGTACGGGATGCCGCAGGCCGAGTACGACGTGAAGTGTCCCCGCTCGAACGCGATGATCTCCAGGTCGTCCCGGTCCCGCCGACGCCGTGCCTGGGATGCGGCGGACATCCCTGCCGCATCCCCACCGATCACGATCAGCCGATCAGCCATGGCTTATTGTCACCGCTCGAAGGCGTCGCCGCGGGTCTGCCGCGCAAGGTCGGCGACAACGTCGGAGAGTTCACCCCGGCGCGCGTACGCCGCCCGCTGCCGGGTTGCGCCGGTGCCCTCCTTGCGCAGCCGGTCCAGCAGGTCGGAGATCTCCGACAGGTCACCGTGCCGCTCCAGCTCCGGGGTCACCTTCTCGACCAGCCTGTCCAGGAGTTGCCAGGCCGGCAGGGTGCCGCCGCGTACCGGGTCGACGGCGAGGCCGTCCAGTCCGTCGTGCGCCGCCCGCCAGTGCGCGGCGGTGAGCAGGTGGTGATCGATCCGGATCGGTTCCCGGCCCTGCTCGATGTCGGTCAGCGCGGTGCCGACCAGCGACCGGACCAGCCCCGCCACCAGGATGGTGTCGTCCAGACTCGGGCACACGTCACCGATCCGGATCTCCACCGTCGGATAGTGGGCGGAGAGGCGGGCGTACCAGTAGACCATTCCCTCGTCGAGGAGCATGCCGGTCGCCACGAGCTGGTCGACCAGCCACTGGTAGTGCGCGTACGACTCCAGCCAGGGGGTGGGCGCGACCGAGGGCCAGCGCTCCCAGAGCACCGAACGCCAGCTCGCGTACCCGGTGTCCTGGCCGTTGTGGAACGGCGAGTTGGTGGTCACGGCGTGCAGGATCGGCAGCCACGGCCGCAGGTGGTTGAGGACCTGCACCCCGGTCTCGGGGTCGGGGATGCCGACGTGCACGTGCATCCCGTTGTTGCCGGGGCCGTCGACCAGCGGACCGAACTGCTCCACCATCCGGTGGAACCGGGGGTTGTCGAACACCGGTGGTATCGGTCCGTCGACCAGCCCGGCGCCGACCGCGACCAGGCGTACGCCGGCAGCGTCGGCCGCCCCGGCGAGCCCTGCGCGGAGCAGCCCGAGCGAGTGCCGCAGAGCGCCCAGTTCCAGTCCAGGCGGGCTGCCGATCTCGATCTGGCTGGTCTGGAACTCGTGCTGCACCTGCCCCCGCAGGTCGTCCGGCACGTGCTCGAACACCCGGTCCACCGCGGGTACGCCCTGCCCGGTCTCCGGGTCCACGAGCAGGAACTCCTCCTCGACCCCGACCGTACGCAGTCCGGCCACCCCGGCCGGCGCCGGTTGTCCGGCCGTCTCCGGGACGGCACCGCCCCGGGCTGCCGCGCCCTCCCGGTCCGCCGTGCCCTCCCCGTCCGTCGTGCCCTGGCTGGCCGTGCCTTGGGAAACTGTCGTGCCCTGGCTGGCCGTGCCTTGGGAAACTGTCGTGCCCTGGCTGGCCGTGCCCTCGGGAACCGTTGCGCCCTGGGCCATCGCCACGCTGCCGGCCATCGCCACCACCCGCCGTCCATCGGTTGCCGTCGCGCCGAGATCGGCGCCTACCGACCTCGTTACCCAGCGCAGTCGCTCCGGAAAACGCCGAATCGGCGTGGCGCCACGCACTCCGGACCCGACCAGCGAGTCTCCGGGCACGATCGGGGTGTGGACCGACCACCCGTAGGCATGAAGGGTTCAATTCGGGCGTAAGTAGCTGGCCCGGAGCGGATAGTCGATCAGGACGTACATCAAAGATGATGTGAATACCCGTCTGGGTATGTAGAGAAAAATTGCGTTGCCACTTTCAGTGGCACTACGCACCGTAGGGAAGTGGCTGCATGGCGAGGGCGGCCGGGGGCGCAGGACCGGGGTGCATGGGCCGGGCGCAGGACCGGCGGCGCAGGACCGGCGGCGCGGGACCGGCGGCGCAGGACCGGGGGCGCACCGGCGCTCGGTCGGCTAGCGGAAGACCCCGATCTCCCGGGGCTTGAGGCCGGGGAAGATGGTCTTCGGGTCGGCCACGCCCATCCGGGTCTTGAGCAGCTCGGTCAGCACGTCGCGGTAGTCGTTGGCGCCGGCCAGGTCGCCCTGGTCCAGGGCCGAGGCGGCGAGCCCCGGCCATCGGCCGTGCACCTTGCCGCCGTTCATCCCGCCACCGAGCATCAGCATCAGCCCGCCGTGCCCGTGGTCGGTGCCGGAGCTGCCGTTCGCCTCGACCCGGCGGCCGAACTCGCTCATGGTGACCACCGAGACGTCGTCCAGCGCCGGGCCCAGGTCGGTCGCGAAGGCGCCGAGCGCCCCGGCCAGCTCGTTCAACCGGTTGCGCATGTCGCCGCCGTCGGGCCCGCCGATGTTGGTGTGCATGTCCCAGCCGCCGATGTCGACCGCTGCCACCCGCAGCCCCACCTTCGCCTTGATCAGCCGGGCCACGTCGCGTAGCTGGTCGGCGAAGCCACCGCCCGGCCACTGCGCCGTCGACCTGTAGTCCTTGCTGGCGATCTTGCGGGCAGCCGCGATCGACGCCAGGGTCTCGGTCGCCTGGGTCGCCAGCGGGTGGTCGTCCAAGCCGGTGTAGAGCGCCTTCAGCGCGGTCAGCGTGCTCGCCCGTACGCCGCTGAAGCCCTGCAGGTCGAACTCGCGGATGCCCTGGAGCACCAGCTTGTTCTCGCCGCCGACCAGCGAGCGGGGCAGCGCCGCGCCCTCGGCGATGGCCCGGAACGTGGTGCCCGGACCGAGTGCGGTCAGGACCCGGTCCAGCCAGCCGGTGTGTACGCCGGTCGAGGCGGCGCCGCGTTCCAGGCAGTCCTGCGCCTGGAAGTGGCTGCGGCTGGCGTCGGGCGAGGCGACCGCGTGGACGGCGGCCATCTTGCCCGACTTCCAGAACGGTTCCAGTGGCGCGAGGGCCGGGTGCAGGCCGAACCGGTCGTCCCCGGCGATCAGGGCGCCGGGCTGCACCGCGATGTTGCGGCGGGCGTTGAGGTAGTTCCGGTCACCGCGCGGCACCACCACGGAGAGGCCGTCCATGCCGCCGCGCAGGAAGACCACCACCAGGGTGCGGTTGGTGGTGGCCGGCGCACCGAACGCGACCCGGGTGGTGGCGATCTGGCCGGCGAGACTGGCCACGCCGACCGCACCGGCACCGGCCATCACCCGGCGCCGGGTGAAGCCGTGCCGCCAGCGGTCGCGCTGCCCGGTCAGCTCCTCGGTGACCGCCTCGGCGTGCACCCGGATCGCCGCCTCGGGCAGGTTCGGCCCGTGCCGGCGCAGCTCCTCGGCCGTACGCGGACGCGGCGCGACGTCGTCGCGCGTACCGGGAGAGTTGTCCTGCGTCATGGTCTCTCCTCAGCGCAGCGCGTGGTAGATCGAGTCGAGGAACAGCGGGGCCAGGTGTTCGATCTTGCCGCCGAGGGTGGCGTTCTTGACCGCCGTACCCTCCTTCGAGCCGAGGAAGGTCAGCATCGCCTGCTTGTCCTTGGCGGTGAGCGGCTGCTGCAGCAACCGGGCGGCGAGGGCGTCCAGGTACTGGCCGGTGGTGGGCGGCCGTTTGCCCACCAGCCCCTCCGGCTTCGGGTACGACAACCCCTTCTGCGCGCCCTGCACCAGGGCCCGGTGGCTGTTCCAGATGGCCAGGGTGGCGTGCGCCGAGCGCCAGGCCGCCGCCACGTCGGGGTAGCCGTTCGGCGGCACCCAGCCCAGCGGCGGCTGCCCGAACCGCTGGGTGAGCCGGTAGAGCCCCTCGATCCCGGCCCGGGTGTCCGCGCCGGGTGCCACGCCGAGCGAGCGGGCGGTGGCGACGAAGTTCTCCAGCGGACGGCGGGCCTTGAGCCCGGTGGAGATCCAGAACTCCTGCGAGCGGAACAGCACCCGCAGCACCGGGGCGATCGCCGTCCCGTTGGCCAGGTACGCCTCGGCCAGCCGCTGCACCAGGTGATGCGGCGGGGTGTCGGCGACGAACCGGACCGCCAGTTTGCGGGCGATGTTCTTCGCCGTCGCCTCGTGGGTGGCCAGGTATTGCAGGTAGCGGTCGCCGAGTGCGAGTCCCTTGGGGCGGGACGGGTTCTTGTCGGTGAAGCCGAGGACCTTGACCGGGTCGATCCAGTGCCGGTCGTTCTCGTACCGGAACTCGCCCTCGTTCGTCACGGTCCGGCCCGTCATGATGTACGCGCTGTTGCGTACGTCGGATTCGGTGTAGCCGCCGTCGATCCCGACCGTGTGCAGCTCCAGCAGCTCCCGGCCGTAGTTCTCGTTGACCGACCTGCGGTGCGACTCGTTGTTGTTCAGGTAACGAAGCATCGCCGGGTTGCGGGCGCTGGCGGCGAGCATGTCGGAGAACTTGCCGAGGGCGTGCTTGCGGATCACCTGACTGTCGAACGAGGTCCGTACGTCCCAGCCGCCGTCGAACGGGTTCGTCACGTTCAGGTGGTTGGACCAGAAGTCGACCATCACCTCGAAGAGCTGGCGGCTGCTCCAGAACTGGCGGGCCAGGGTGGCGTGCCCCAGCTCGTACTGGGCGGCCCAGTCGAACTCCTTGACCGCACGCCTGATCTGCGCGGTCGACATGCCGACGGTGGGGAACGAGGCGAGCACCTGGTCGCCGATCGGGTCCTCGACCCTGCCCGGTTCGAGCTGCCGGTCGATCCAGGCGTCGATGCCGACGGCCCGGATCGCGTCCGCCTCGGTCCGGGTCGGTCCGAAGGTGGCCCGGCGCAGCAGGTGCAGGACCGGGTCGCGGCTGAGCGGGTTGGGGAAGACCGGGGTCGCTTTCAGGGCCGCCTCGGCGGCCTTGGCCGGGGTCTCGGCCAGCCCGGTTGCGCCGAAGTTGATCGACTCCCCGAGCGACTGGCTGTAGCTGGCGTCGCGGTCGGCGAAGGATCCCGCGTCCCGGGGCGACCGGGTCGAGGTGGCCTGGTCGCTCACGGCCGCGGCGATCCCACCACCCCCACCGAGTACGGCGGCAGCCGAGCCGACCGCGCCGGTGGCGACCGCGGCGGCGCCGAGCCCGATGACCACCTGGCGGCGGTTGCGCAGCAGGTTGAACAGGGCCGGTTCGCCGGCTCGGGCGGCCCGGGCCATCGTGCCGAGCACCGGGGCCAGGCGGTTGGTCGCGCCCCGGCGTTCGCCGGTGCCGGTGTCCCGCCGCGCCGGTGCCCGGTGCCGGGACTCCCCGTTGGGGGCTCCCACTCCGGCCGCCCGGCCGTCGCGCTCCGCCGGGCCCGACTGTTCCCGCTCGGCCATTCTGGGCGCACCTCTTCGTCGATCCGGGGGTTGGGTCGGGCGTCCGGCAGCCAGCGCCCCAGGCGCACCCTAGCCAGCCTCCGAGTTGTCGCTCAACCATCGAGGCGGATTGTTAAGCCGTACCAAAGGAACCGTGGCGGGACACGTCCGGTGGGGTGGCGCGGGTGGCTACACTGGGCCGGTGCCGGAGTCGCTGATGGTCGTCGTGAGCTGGTGGGCGTACGCCCTCGCGCACGTCGCCACGGTGGCCACCCGCCCGTCCGAGCTGCTCGCCGGTGCGGTGGCGGTGGCCACCCTGCTGGCGGTCGCGATCGCCCTGCACCTGGTCAGCGGCCCACACGGGACGGCCGGTGCGGCCACCCGTGGGCTGACCATCCGGGACCGGGCGCGCCGGGCGCGTGTTCCCCGCCAGCTCGACCCGGACGCGGCCGGTCGGCCCCGTCCCCGAGCACCGACGGTGCTCCTCTCGGCCGCGTAGCGGCTTCACCTCCCCGCCGCCACGCGGCCGGTTCCGTCCTTCACCGTCCACATCGGACGTTCTCTCCAGGCTCCGCACCCGGTGCTGACCACACGCACCCGGTGCCGTGCCTTCCCGGAATCGGACCGAGGGGTTCACCATGTTTGCCTTCGCACCACTCGACGGCGCCGTCGGCGTCGCCGCCACCGTCCTCGACGCGCTCGCCACGGCGGTCGCGCCACTGGCCGGCACCGCTGCGACCGCCGCCGCCGTTGTGCTCTTCACCATCGCCGTACGGCTACTGATCACGCCCCTGACCTGGGCCCAGGTACGCGGCGAGCGGCGCCGTGCCGAACTCGCCCCGCAGATTCGCGAACTCCAGCGGCGCTACAGCAAGGACCGGGCCCGGTTGCAGCAGGAGATGGTCACGCTGTACCGGGACGCCGGGGCGAGTCCGGTCGCGGGTTGCCTGCCGGGGCTGCTGCAGGTGCCGTTCTTCGTGGTCATGTACCACCTCTTCACCGCCGCCGGATCGGACGACGGGGGAGCGGGGATGCTCGCCGAGCGGCTGGCCGGGGTGCCGCTCGGGCACCACGTCGCGGACGGGCTGGGCGGTGCGGCGGGGCCGCTGTTCGGCGTACTCCTGGTGTTGTTGCTGGTCCTGGCGTGGTGGACGTCCCGGCGGATGCGTCGGGACGCCGCGGTGGCCGCCGCCGCCCAGCAGCCGGGCGGTACGGAAATGCCCGGCGCCGCCGTGCTGACCCGGATCCTGCCGCTGCTGCCGTACGGAACCGTGCTGGCCGCCCTGGTGCTGCCGCTGGCGGCGGTGCTCTACCTGGTCACCACCACCGCCTGGACGGCACTCGAACGGGCGGTGCTGCGCCGGCCGCAGGCAGCGGTGGCGACCACCTAGACATCGACAAACGTTGACATGAGTGAGTCCGGGACGTACAACCGGAGAGAGAGCGCTCTCTCACCCGTCCCGTAGAGAGGCCAACATCATGACCAGCACCGTCCCGGCCCCGGCCGGAATCGCACCGAGACGCCGCAGACTCCTGCTGCTGGCCGTGCTCACCACGATCGTCACCGTGGTGAGCACGGTCTCGGTGACCGCCCGCGCCGCCGTACCGCCGACCCCGCCCGGCTGGAGTCTGGTGTGGAGCGACGACTTCAACGGCGCCGCCAACACCCTCCCGTCGACCGGCAACTGGATCATCGACACCGGGACCAGCTACCCCGGCGGACCCGCGAACTGGGGCACCGGCGAGATCCAGACCTACACCAACAGCACCGCCAACGTCAGCCACGACGGCGGCGGCAACCTGCGGATCACCCCTATCCGCGGTGCCAACGGCCAGTGGACCTCGTCCCGGATCGAGACCGTACGGACCAACTTCAAGCCGCCGGCCGGTGGTGTGCTCGCCATCGAGGGCCGGATCCAGATGCCGAACGTGACCGGTGCCGCGGCGGCCGGCTACTGGCCGGCGTTCTGGGCGCTCGGTGCGCCGTACCGGGGCAACTACCAGAACTGGCCGGGCATCGGCGAGTTCGACGTGATGGAGAACGTCAACGGGATCAACTCGGTCTGGGGCGTACTGCACTGCGGGGTCGCACCGGGCGGGCCGTGCAACGAGTTCAACGGCATCGGCACCAACCGGGCCTGCCCCGGCAGCACCTGCCAGTCGGCGTTCCACACGTACCGCTTCGAGTGGGACAGCGGCTCGAACCCGCAGCAACTGCGCTGGTACGTCGACGGCCAGCAGTTCCACACGGTCACCCAGAACCAGGTCGGCCAGCCGTACTGGAACAACATGACCAGCCACGCCGGCTACTTCCTGCTGCTCAACGTCGCGATGGGCGGCTCGTTCCCGAACGGGGTCGCCGGTGCCACCACGCCGACCGCGGCAACCGTCTCGGGCCGGCCGATGCTGGTCGACTACGTGGCGGTGTGGAGCCGGGGCGGTGGCACCCAGCCCACGACCCCGCCGCCCACGTCGCCGACCACCCCGCCGCCCGGTGGTGGCGGCAGCGCGTACTCGACGATCCAGGCCGAGGCGTACAACGGGCAGAACGGCGTACAGGTCGAGGCGTGCAGCGAGGGCGGGCAGAACCTGAGCCACCTGGCCTCGGGTGACTGGGCCCGGTACGACAACATCGACTTCGGCACCACCCCGGCGCGTGACTTCGTGGCCCGGGTCGCCTCCGGTGCCGCCGGTGGGGTGAGCGGCCTGGTCGAGGTACGCCTGGACAGCCCGACCAACCCGCCGATCGGCAGCTTCGCCCTCGCCAACACCGGCGGCTGGCAAACCTGGCGCTCGGTCCCCGGCAACATCACCCCCACCACCGGCCGCCACACCGTCTACCTCACCTTCACCAGCGGCCAGCCGGCCGACTTCGCCAACATCAACTGGCTAACCTTCCGCCGCTGACCCTCCCCGCCCCACCCATCCCCCCGTCGATCTTGCAGTTGTGGTGGCCACGATGCGCCTTTAGAGGCTTTTGTTCGGCGCCACAACTGCAAGATCGGCGCTATCCGGGGGTGGGGTCTGGACAGCAACAGTTAAGAGTCTTAATAATTGGCCAACTGTTGATGGTTGCCGATGGCTTGATGGCGTGGAGGACTGTGTGAAGCGCTCCAGAACTGTGCTCCTGTCCCTGATCGCGTCGCTGGTGGCGGCGTTCGGGGCTGTCTGGGTGGCGATGCCGGCGTTCGCCGCCGGCCCGACCGCGACCTTCGTGAAGACCTCCGACTGGGGCTCCGGCTGGGAGGGGAAGTACACCATCACCAACGGTGGTACGACCGCCATCCCGTCCTGGAGCCTGGCCTTCGACCTGCCCGCCGGCACCACCGTCGGGACGTTCTGGGACGCGCTGATGACCTCGTCCGGCCAGCGCTTCACCTTCACCAACCGATCCTGGAACGGGAACCTGGCCCCGGGCGCGTCGGCGTCGTTCGGGTTCGTGGCCAGCGGTCCGGGCAGCCCCGGCAACTGCACGTTGAACGGCACGGCCTGCGGCGGCGGCACCACGCCGACCACCCGCCCGCCGACCACCCCGCCCACCACACCACCGACCACCCCGCCCACCACCCGCCCGCCGACCACTCCGCCACCCACCACCACCCCGCCGGTCACCCCGCCGCCGAACTCCCCGCTGCCGAAGCACTTCCTCACCGGGTACTGGCACAACTTCGACAACCCGGCGGTCGAGCTGCGGCTGCGCGACGTACCGAACGAGTACGACCTGGTAGCGGTCGCCTTCGCCGAGGCCACCAGCACCCCCGGCGCGGTCACCTTCGGGATCGACCCCGGCCTGTCCAGCGCCCTCGGCGGCTACGCCAACGCCAACTTTGCCAGCGACGTACAGACGCTGCACTCGCGGGGCAAGAAGGTGATCCTGTCCGTCGGCGGCGAGACCGGTCGGGTGGCGGTCAACGACGCCGCCTCCGCTACCAACTTCAGCAACAGCGTCTTCGGCCTGATCCAGCAGTACGGGTTCGACGGCGTCGACATCGACCTGGAGAACGGGCTCAACCCGACGTACATGGCGCAGGCGTTGCGCAGCCTGCGGAGCAGGGTCGGGGCGAACCTGATCATCACGATGGCACCGCAGACCATCGACATGCAGTCCCCGACGGTCGGCTACTTCAAGCTCGCGCTGGACATCCGGGACATCCTCACCGTCGTACACACCCAGTTCTACAACTCCGGTTCGATGCTCGGCTGCGACCAGCAGTTCGCGTACAGCCAGGGGACGGTCAACTTCATGACCGCGCTCGCCTGCATGCAGCTCGAGGCCGGACTCCGGCCGGACCAGGTGGCCCTCGGCCTGCCCGCCGGACCCGGCGCGGCCGGCGGCGGGATCGTCGCACCGGCACTGGTCAACCAGGCTCTCAACTGTCTCGCCCGGGCCACCAACTGCGGCAGCTTCGTGCCGCCGCGCACCTACCCCGGCATCCGGGGCGCGATGACCTGGTCGATCAACTGGGACGTCTCCAACGGCAACAACTTCGCCCGTACGGTCAAGCCGCACCTGGCCACGCTGCCGTGACGACCTCCGTGACCGCGCCGACGGAGTTCACCTCCACCACCGCCCGGTACTGACGACCGGTGCCCCCGGGGCCCAGCCGGAACGGCACCGACACCCAGGGCCCGCCATCAGGGCGCGCGGGACGAGTGGCTGATCAACGGCGATCGGCCACTTGTCCCGGCCCGGTCTCAGCGGGCAGGCGTGCGTTCCCGGTCCTCGTTCTCGTCGCGCCGGGACCGGCGGTGACGCAGGCGCTTGACCACCCAGGACGAGACCACGAGGACAAATCCGGCGAGCAGCGCCAGGTCGAACCAGGTGCTGTACCGGTCGATCTGCTGCCAGCGCGAGCCGAGCGCGAAACCGAGCCCGACGAAGATCGAGTTCCAGATACCGCTGCCCAGCGTGGTCAAGGCCAGGAACCGGCCGATCGGCATGTGGTTGGCGCCGGCCGGCACCGAGACGAGGCTGCGTACCACCGGCACCATCCGGCCGAGCAGCACCGCCCAGCTCCCGTACCGCTCGAACCAGCGGTCGGCCCGGTCCAGGTCGTCCGCGTCCACCAGCGGTATCCGGTCGAGCCAGCGTTTGAGGCGTTCCTCGCCCAGGGCCGCACCGACCCAGTAGAGCGCGAGCGCACCGACCACCGAACCGGTGGTCGCCGCG
Source organism: Micromonospora sp. NBC_01796 (assembly GCF_035917455.1). Lineage (NCBI taxonomy): Bacteria > Bacillati > Actinomycetota > Actinomycetes > Micromonosporales > Micromonosporaceae > Micromonospora > Micromonospora sp. NBC_01796. Next base: position 4,092,749 of record NZ_CP109078.1, read on the forward strand.
ACCCCCATCACGAACACGTTGGCGCCGCCCTCGGCGGCCAGGTAACCGGCGAGGGCGAGCACGATCTCGCTCGGCACCGGCGGCACGATGTTCTCCAGGGCAACCAGCAGGCCGACCCCTAGCGGGCCCAGCGCGTCGATGACCGAGGCCACCCACCCGGTCAGCCCGCCCATCTCGGTCGGCTCCGCCTCGGTGGTAACCAACATCGACACCGCTCCCTCCGTCGCCCTACAACCCGCCGGACGGGTGGTTGGACAAACCCGTACCCATCTCGATCCACATCTACACCCGTGGGCCCGACCAGGGGTTCGTTTGCCGGGACGGCGTACCGGATAAGGCAGTCGGGCATGGGTGACCGGTGGTATTCGGAGGCAGTCGTCTACTGCCTCGACATTGACACGTACGCGGACACGAACGGCGACGGGGTCGGTGACCTGCGTGGGCTGATCGGGCGGCTGGACTACCTGGCCCGGCTCGGGGTCACCTGTCTGTGGCTGCACCCGATCCACCCGTCCCCGAACAAGGACGACGGGTACGACGCCACCGACTTCTACAACGTCGACCCGCGCTTCGGCACCCTCGGCGACTTCGCCGAACTGCTGCACCAGGCCCAGAACCGGGGCATCCGGGTGATCATCGACCTGGTGGTGAACCACACCTCGGACCAGCACCCGTGGTTCCAGGCGGCCCGGTCGTCGCCGGACTCGCCGTACCGGGACTGGTACGTCTGGTCGGACCAGGCGCCGCCGGACCGCAAGCAGGGCATGGTCTTCCCCGGCGAGCAGGACGAGACGTGGAGCTACGACCGGACCGCGAAGGCCTGGTACTACCACCGGTTCTACCGGTTCCAGCCGGACCTGAACATGGCCAACCCGGCCGTCCGCGAGGAGATCAAGAAGATCGTCTCGTTCTGGCTCCAACTCGGGGTCTCCGGATTCCGGATCGACGCCGTGCCGTTCATCATCGAGCTGACCGAGCCGGGGAACCCGGACTCACCCAAGGACTTCGAGTTCATCACCGAGCTGCGCCAACACGCCCAGTGGCGTCGGGCCGACGCCGTACTCCTGGCCGAGGCGAACGTCGAACCGGCCCAGCTCGTGCACTACTTCGGCGACCGGGGCGGCTCCGCCAACCGGCTGCACATGCTCTTCGACTTCATGCTCAACGGGCGCCTGGTGCTCGCCCTGGCCCGGCAGGACCCGGAGCCGATCATCGAGGCGCTCCGGGACACCCCCGAACTCCCGTACGGCGGGCAGTGGGCCACCTTCCTGCGCAACCACGACGAGATCGACCTGTCCCGGCTCACCGCCGAGCAACGCGACCAGGTGTTCGAGCAGTTCGGCCCGGACGAGGGCATGCGCCTCTACGGCCGGGGCATCCGCCGCCGGCTCGCCCCGATGCTCGGCGGCGACCGTCGGCGGATCGAGCTGGCGTACGCGTTGCAGTTCTCGCTGCGGGGTACGCCGGTGCTCCGGTACGGCGAGGAGATCGGAATGGGGGAGGACCTGTCCCTGAACGGCCGGGACGCGATCCGTACCCCTATGCAGTGGTCCTTCCAGCCCAACGCCGGGTTCTCCACGGCCGCGCCGGAGGACCTGATCCGCCCGGTCATCTCCGGCGGCGAGTACGGCTACGAAACGGTCAACGTGACCGAGCAGCGGCACGACCCGGGCTCGTTGCTGTCCTGGTTCGAGCGGATGATCCGTACCCTGCGGGAGGCCCCGGAGGTCGGCTCGGGCCGGTGCACGGACCTCAACCGGGTGATGCCGCCGGGGGTGCTCGCGCACCGGGCCGACGGACCGACCGGGACGATGCTCTTCCTGCACAACCTCGGTACGACCGACGCGGTCGTCGACCTCGGTGACCTGTACGCCGAGGCGGAACTTCCCGGTGACGTGCTCGCCGACCAGGAGTACGCCCCGGTCGGCAAACTCGACGCGCTGGCCGTGGCCGGGTACGGCTACCGCTGGATCCGGCTGCACCGGGGCCAGGGCCTGCCGGGCTGAGCCCGCCTCAGGTGTGGACCGGGGTCGGTTTTCCCGGTCCACACCCCTCCGGGCTACCGTATCCGGTAGATGAGGAACGTGGCGGTCGGGTAGGGGACCGTTTCGCGTAGTTCCAGGCACGACCCGTCGAGCGGGGTTCCGGTGACGACGTACCTCACCTGGTGCTGTTGCAGGAACGCTCCGCACGGCTCGGTGTTGACCTCGAAGTGGTCGGGCGTCAGCAGGTTCAGGGTGGTCGGTGACGTGACGGCGGGATCCCGGTCGAAGTTGAACCAGACGTGGGCGTACCGGTTGTAGACGTGTTCCTGCTGGCCCGTCTCGTCCGCGGTCTTCCACAGGTCGAGCTGCGGGTACGCGTACACCCCGGTCATCGACCGGGCGCCGTTCATGTACGCGAAGTTCTGGATGCTGCCGACGTCCGTGGCCCACACGGCGCCGGGATCCTCGGCATGGATCGCGCGGACGGCCTGGGACAGCGGCGTACGGGTCAGCACGTCGGTGCCCCGGTAGAGCGGATGGATGAGGGCGGTCATGCCGACCGAGAAGACCAGCAGGACGGCGGCACCCCAGGCGAAGCGCCCACGAAGCACCAGGTAGGTGACCAGCGTGATCGGGATGATCGAGATGAGCAGGCCGCGCTCGCTCATGAAGCCCGGATAGGCGTCCATCACGTGCAGGCCAAGCAGCACCTGGACGAGAAGCACGACGGCGGTGTAGCCGAGGACGATCCGGTGGCCCGGCAGCGCCGACCGGTTCTCCTCCCGTCGCCGGGCGAATTCCTCGTCCAGCCGCCGGGCGAACAGGACCACCCCGATGAAACTCAGCAGTCCGATGCCGATGAGCAGCCGGGGGTGCGGCACCCGCTCCAGGAACAGCAGCTTGCCGACGAGGCCCAGGTGGGGCACGAACATCCAGGACAGCAGGCCCAGCAGGGCGATGCCGGTGAACAGCAGCGGCCAGTCGGTGGCACGCCGGGTGCGGAACAACCGGTAGAGCAGGAAGACGGAGGGCACCACCAGGTACGGGAACACGAGCAGGAAGTTCGAGTTCTCGCTCTGGTTCGACAGCGCCTGGTAGAGCGGGGCCTTCTCCGCGAACTGGAGGCCGAAGCTGGTGGAGCCGGAGAACGTGTGCGCCACATCGAAGCCGCCGCTCTCGATGAGGCGCTGGCCGGGGTACGCGGTGTTCTGGACGGTTTCGATAACACCGATGCGGGTCGCGACGAAGGCACCGATGAGTGCGCCACCGACCCCGAGCGACCCGGCGATGATGCCCAGTTGCCGCAGCAGCAGCCGGCGCGGGAGCAACCGCCCCTGTTCGATCAGGTAGCCCACGGCAAACGCGGCCACCACCAGGGCACAGGGAATCTGGAACGGCGGATAGAGCACGAGCGCGAAACAGGTCAACAGATAGGCCAGCAGTACGCCCCAGGCGATGCTGGGCAGCAGCCGTTTCGAACGGACCAGGAAAATGAAGACCGTCGCCGCGAACAGTGCGTAGTACAGCGGACCGAGGGTGATGTACTGGTACCACCACTGCACGAACGGGGCGAACAGCAGCGCCAGGGAGAGACCGGTGGCGAACCAACGCCGTTTCGGCATCAGAGCGAGCACGAAGAAGTAACAGCTCAGCACGAGCAGGTACGCCATCGACCACCATTTGAAGGCGAAGGCGTTGTCGAACGGCAGCACCAGGAACACCAGGTTGTGCGGCTTGAAAACCGTCGACCACTCTTTGTACGGGACGTCCACGATCAGCGAGACGTCCTCGCCCTGCCCGATGTTCGGGTTGATCCTCGGGTACCCGGCGGCATCCTGCGCGATGGTGAGTTGGGTGTTGACGATGAACTCGTCCGAGCGGATCGGCTGCGGATTGTTGAACAGCGTGTGGGTGTCCTCCGCCTGCGCGCCGTACAGAACGCTGTGGTAGACCCCGATCGACGATCCGCTTATCTGTAGGGCGGTGAGCAGCAGCAACGCGGCGGTGAGCAGAGCCGGGAAGAACCAGATGCTGCGGACGAATTTCCCACCGAGCCGCAGGGTCCGGCCACGGAAACCATTGTTGTCTTTCATCGGTGCCATTCTGTGTCTGCGGACGAGGGGTACTCGCGGCTCAGCGGCAGGGACCTGGCGAACTCCGTACGTGATGTGCAGACACACCCCGGCGGGCCGGGTGGGGTACGCCATGACCACCGGTGGCCGGCACCCGGTTCCGGACGGGCACGTTGTGAATCACGACCGCACATGATGCCTGATCAAGAAGGGCGACGCCACCCGCCCGCCCGGTCGCGAGGACCCGGCGCGACCGGCCTCGCGGGGAGCGCCCATCCGGTCGGTGCCGGGGTTAAGCTCCTCCGACCGAGCGCAAGTTACCGGGAGGTAAACATGTCGGAGCAGTCCCGAGTCGCCATCGTCACCGGCGCCGCCCGAGGCATCGGCGCGGCCACCGCCCAGCGGCTCGCCGCCGACGGACTGGCCGTCGCCGTGGTCGACCTCGACGAGTCGGCGGCCGGGGCCACCGTGGAGTCGATCGTCGCCGCCGGCGGCCGGGCACTCGCGGTCGGCGCCGACGTGGCCGACCGGGATCAGGTGCAGGCCGCGGTCGAGCGGATCGCCGCCGAACTCGGCGCGCCCGCCGTCCTGGTGAACAACGCCGGGGTGCTCCGGGACAACCTGCTGTTCAAGATGACCGACGCGGACTGGGACACCGTGCTCGGTGTGCACCTGCGGGGCGCGTTCCTGTTCACCCAGGCGGCCCAGAAGTACATGGTCGAGCAGCGCTGGGGTCGGATCGTCAACCTCTCCAGCACCTCCGCCCTGGGCAACCGGGGCCAGGCGAACTACGCGGCGGCCAAGGCGGGTCTGCAGGGCTTCACCAAGACTCTGGCGATCGAGTTGGGCCCGTTCGGCGTCACCGCGAACGCGGTCGCCCCCGGTTTCATCGTGACCGACATGACCGCCGCGACCGCGGCCCGGATCGGGGTCGAGTTCGCCGAGTTCCAGCGGCTCGGCGCGGCCGAGATCCCGGTCCGCCGGGTGGGTCGACCGGAGGATGTGGCGCACACCATCTCGTTCCTGGCCAGCGAGGGGGCGTCCTTCGTCTCCGGTCAGGTGATCTACGTCGCCGGCGGCCCCCGCGACTAGCGGCGGTCAGACCGCTTCGCGGGTACGGCGCAGCCAGAGCAGGCCGAGCACCGGCAGTACCAGCGGGATGTAGCCGTACCCCTGGCCGAAGCCGGACCAGACGGTGTCGTCCGGGAACAGGGCCCGGTCGAGCAGGCTGGTGGCACCGACCGCCAGCACCCCGACCAGTTCCACCGTGCAGCAGACCAGGGCGGTACGCCGACCGGTGCGACCGCCCCTGGCCAGCCCCACGGTGGCCACGATGTAGACCACCGCCGCGAACGCGGAGAGCAGGTACGCCACCGGGGCCTCGTGGAACTTGGTCACGATCTGCAGGGTGGCCCGGGAGGTGGCGGCGATGGCGAACAGGATGTAGACCGCGATCAGCACCCGCCCCGGCCCGGAGTTGGTACGCCGGGCCGGCGGCTGTTCGGCCGTCGATGCCCCGGTCCCGGACGTGCCCGTCGACGGTTCAGCCACCGGTGACCTCCCATGTCTGCTGGAGCCGTACCACCACGACCGGGATGACCAGGCAGACCACGGTCACGATCACCGACCCCCACCGGGTCGGTTCCATCCGGGCCAGGACCCCGGCCAGCGGCGGCAGGCAGACCAGGGTGACCAGGTAACCGAAGAAGGTGCCGGGCTCGCCGGGATGCTCACCCCCGGCCCACGCGGCGAGGGCCAGGCCGGCGAGGACGAGCAGGCTCGCCTCCACGATCGCCAGGCCGACCAGGTGGGTCAGGTCCGGCGGCCGGTTGCGCAGCGTCGTGATCAGGCTCCACCCGGCGAGTACGAGTGAGAGCACGATCGTCACCGTCACCAGGGAGCCGTTCACGCCCGACAGCCTAGTGAGCCCGCCACCGGCCGCTCCGACCTGCCCACCGACCATCCGTCACCCCTGGTCACGCCATCAACACGCGTCTATCATCGGTCCGGTTGGGCACCGGTGGCGGGCGTACCTGCTCCGGCCGGGGTCCGGTGGGGCTCCGGGCCAGGGCCCCGGTTGGGCGACACGGACCGTGGGGAGCGACGGCGTGGGCGCGACGGGCGTGTGGGCGTTGCTGATGGCGGGCGGTTTTGTCGTGCTCGCCCTGCTCGGGCTGGCGGTGCTGGCCGACCATTCCCGTACCCCGCGTCCCGACCTGACCCGGTTGCGCGCGGAGGCCGACGAACTGGCCGCCCACGCCGCCCAGGCCCAGGTCGACGCCGCCGCAGCGGCGGAACAGGCGGTCCTGGCGCGGGCCGAGGTGACGGTGGCGGAACAGGCCAGGGACGCCGCCTGGACCGCCCAGGAGACCGTCGAGCAGGCGTACGACCGGGCCTGGCAGGCGGCGCTCGCCGGCAGGCGGGCGGCCGGGGTCACCGACGGCGCGGCGCCCGACGACGCGGACCGGGAACGGGCGGTGTCGCGGGCGGCGCTCTCGGCCTACCGGCGCGGGGACATCTCGGTGCAGGAGCTGCGTGAGGTGTTCCGCCGGTCCGGGGACTGGGACCCGGCGCAGGAGGAGCGGGAGCGGGCGGCCGAACGCTGCCGGATCGAGCAGGGGGCGGCCAGACGCGCCCACGACCGGGCCGCGGCCGGGGTCCGGCGGGCCGAACAGGCGGCCAGGGTCGCCGAGGTGGCCGCGGAGGCGCTGGTCGACGAGGCGGCCGAATCCGCGGCCGAGGCCGACGAGGCCCTGCTCGCCGTGCAACGGCACAGCACCCGCCGCCTCTTCCGCCGTCAGCCGCCGCCCCGTCCGCTAGGTTAACCACGGTGGCCGGGTACGGGCGGACACCGGCGCTACCCGGCGGGCGGGGCGAAGAGAGGAGCCGGCGTTGCTACGGTTCGGGCTGTTCGGCACGGGGCACTGGGCCGCCGAGACACACGCGGCGGCGCTCACCGCGCACCCGAAGGCGCAACTCGCCGGCATCTGGGGCCGTGACCCCGACAAGACCAGGGCACTGGCCCAGCGGTACGGCGTACCGGCCTTCGACGACGTGGACGCGTTGATCGAGGCGGCCGACGCGGTCGCGGTCGCGCTGCCGCCGGACATCCAGGCGGACATCGCGGTCCAGGCCGCCATCGCCGGTAAGCACCTGCTGCTGGACAAGCCGCTGGCGCTGAGCCTGCCCGACGCCGAACGGGTGGTCAGCGCCACCGCACGGGCCGGGGTGGCGTCGCTGGTCTTCTTCACCAACCGGTTCCACGCGAACGTGGCCGGATTCCTCACCTCGACCGCCGCGGCCGGCGGCTGGTACGGCGCCCGCGCCACCATGTACGCCTCGATCTTCGAGCCCGGCAACCCGTACGGCGCCTCGCCCTGGCGGCGGGAGCGGGGTGCGCTCTGGGACATCGGCCCGCACGCCCTGTCGATCATCGTGCCGGTGCTCGGCCGGGTGACCCAGGTGGCCGCGCTGGACGGCCCACGGGACACCGTCCACCTGCTGCTCGCCCACGCCACCGGTGCGACCAGCACCCTGTCGCTGACCCTGAACGCGGCACCGGCCGCCCGCGCCTTCGACTTCGTCTTCTACGGCGAGAACGGCGTCGAGAGCGTGCCCCGCGGGGACGGCACCGCCGTACAGGCGCTCTCGCTGGCGCTGGACCAGTTGGTCCAGGACGTCGACTCGGGTGCCCGGGACAATCTCTGCGACGTCCGGTTCGGCCGTGAGGTGGTGGCCGTACTCGACGCCGCCGAGGCGGCCCGCCGGCAGAGCCGTACGGTCCGGCTGCCCGGCTGAGCCGGCGGGATCCCTGCTGCGGGAACGGCCGGACGAGCCGTCGGCGGAAATCGGTTGCCGGGTGTATCGGCCCTGGTTAGCGTGGCCGCCATGTGCACGTTCACGCATGCCCTGATCAACGTGGCCGCTACGTCGGCCGCGCGGGGCCCGCTTCCGGCGTCCCGCCCGCGAGTCCGGCGTACCGCCCTGGCCTGCCAGGACGAGCCCGCCGCCGCCTGATCTTTCTCCGCTGCGCCGCGTTCGCCGCGCACGCCCAGGGCCACCCGAGTCCAGATCCCGCTCGGACAGGCCCCGACTCGTGTTGTGCCTGTCCGGATCGCCGCCCGGTGTTTCTCCACCGTGGCGGCAGACAAGGACACCGGCCGTGGCATCTCGCCAATCCGTCAACAAACCGCACCAACCGGTACGGAAAGCCGAACGCGACCGCTCCCGTCGGGCGCTGTCGCAGAACTTCCTGCACCATCCGGAGGCGATCAGTCAGATCGTGCGTACCGCCCGACCCGGACCGGACGACCTCGTGGTCGAGGCCGGCGCCGGACGGGGGGTGCTGACCCGGGCGCTGGCCGAACAGTGCGGCCGGGTGCTGGCGTACGAGATCGACCCGTACCTGGTCCCGGTGCTGGCCGAGGCCTGCGCCCCGCTGGGGAACGTCACCTGCCTGGCCGAGGACTTCCTGGCCGCGAGGGCACCCGACCGACCGTTCTCGGTGGTGGGGAACATCCCGTGGGCGTTGACCTCCGGCATGGTCGACTGGTGCCTGCGGGCACCCCGGCTCACCTCGGCGACCCTGCTCACCCAACTCGAGTACGCCCGCAAACGCACCGGTGACTACGGCCGGTGGAGCCGGCTGACCGTACTGACCTGGCCGTCCTTCCAGTGGCGGTTGGGCGGGAGGGTGCCCCGGTCGGCGTTCCGTCCGGTGCCCCGGGTCGACGCGGGGATCCTGCGGCTCGACCGGCGGGACAACCCGCTGGTGGCGCCGGCGCTACTGCCGGCGTACCGGCGGCTGGTCGAGCTGGGTTTCGGCGGCGAGGGTGGCTCGCTGTACGGGTCGCTGCGCCGGCACTACCCGAGGGCACGGCTCGATGCCGCCTGCCGGGCCACCCGGCTGCCCGTCGACACCCCGGTCGGGTACGTCTGGCCGGAGCAGTGGCTCACCCTCTTCCGCCTGCTCCATTCGGCCAGTCGCCGGTGACCGGGCGGGAGCACGCACTGACCGGACCGGCCGGTCGCCGGTGACCGGGCCGCCCGACCGGCACTGACCGGGCCGGAGCAGGCACTGCCGGAGCGCCGGCCGTCAGGACCGCGTAGCGATCTTGTCGGCCGGCGTATGGGCTCCGTCAGGCGGTCACCACCAGGGCGTACGCCCGCGCTTTGCTCGTCCGTGGGGTCGCCGGGCGCGGCGGCCCGAGGTACGCAGAAGGAGCGGCGATGGACCCGGAACGCGGTGGCCGGACGGAACGTCGCGGGGTCCCGCCGGCACCGTTCGGCATCCGCCTCGGCAGTGGGGCGGCGCTGGTCGTCGCCGCGACGTGCCTGGCCGCCGCGCTCTTCCCGCCGTCTGCGCCCCTGGCCCGGTTACTGGTTGTCGCGGTGGCGGTCGGTGGTTTCGCGGCGGTGGCACCGGACCCGAGGGCGGATGTCGCGGTGACCCTGCTCGGCTTCCTCTGCTTCACCGGCTTCCTGCTCGACCGGTACGGCGAACTGCACTGGCACACCGGTCGCAGCGGCGGCTACCTGCTGCTGCTCGCCGCCGCCACGGTGCTCGGGGCGGCCCTGGGCACGATCCGGCGGGTGCTGACGGGCCGCCGCGCCCGGTTTGTCGCCCGGTCGTCCGGGTAGCCCCGGGCATGCAGGTGCACCGGCTCGGGGGACCGGGCGACTTCGACCCGTTGCTGGAGCACGTCGGCCGTGCCCGGGTGGTGATGCTGGGTGAGGCGAGCCACGGCGGGTACGACTACTACCGGCTCCGGGAGCAGTTCACCCGCCGGCTGATCGCCGAGTGCGGGTTCAACTTCGTGGCCGTCGAGGGTGACTGGCCCGACTGCGACCGGGTGCACCGGTCGGTGACCGGCGCACCGGACAGCGACGCGGACCCGCAGGTCGCGTTGGAGCGGTTCGAGCGCTGGCCGACCTGGATGTGGGCCAACGCGGAGGTGGCCAGGTTCTGCCGGTGGCTGCGGGCCTGGAATCTGGACCGGGCGGAACCGGACCGGGTCGGCTTCCACGGGCTCGACGTGTACAGCCTGTGGGACTCGATGCAGGCGATCTTCGACTACCTGGGCGAGGACGACCCGGACGCGCTGGCCGCCGCCCGGGCCGCGTACCGGTGCTTCGAGCCGTACGGACAGCAGGTCGAGGAGTACGGGCTGGCCAGCCGGTTCGTCTCGGCGAGCTGCGAGGACGAGGTGGTCCGGTTGCTGGCCGCCGTCCGGGCCCGTGCCGCCTCCGACGGGGCGGACCGGTTCGCCGCCTGGCAGAACGCCGAGGTGGTGGCGGGTGCGGAGCGGTACTACCGGGCGATGGTGGCCGGCGGCCCGCAGTCGTGGAACGTACGCGACACGCACATGGCGGACACGCTGGACCGGCTGCTGGAGCGGTACGGGCCGGACACCCGGGCGGTGGTCTGGGCGCACAACACCCACATCGGGGACGCGCGGGCCACCGACATGGCCGAGGCCGGAATGATCAACATTGGTCAGTTGGCCCGGGAACGGCACGGTGACGACGCGGTGTCCCTGATCGGGTTCGGCGGCTACCAGGGAACGGTGGTCGCCGCGCCGCGCTGGGGAGCGCCGGCCGAGACCATGACCGTGCCGCCGGCCCGGCCCGGCTCGCTGGAGGACCGGATGCACGGCATGCTGCCCGAACGGGCACTGCTCGTGCTCTCCCACGGCGACCGGCCGGACTGGCTGAACGAAACGGCAGACCACCGGGCGATCGGGGTGGTCTACGACCCGTCGTTCGAGGAGTGGGGCAACTACGTACCGACCCGGTTGGCGGACAGGTACGACGCGTTCATCTGGTGCGACCAGACGACCGCCGTACACGAGTTGCCGGCCAATGCGGAGCCGGGCGAGCTGGAGACGTACCCGGCGGGGCTCTGAGGCCGACCCCGCGCGGCCCGGCGGCGGCTCACCAGTCGTGCATCGAGCCGTCGGTGAGCCGGTTCACCGGCAGGTACCTCGGCGTGTACGGGTACCGCGCGGCGGCCTCCTCGTCGAACCGGACCCCGATGCCCGGCTCGTCGTCCAGGTGCAGCATCCCGTCGGCGAACCGGTAACCGACGTGGAACACCTCACCGGCCGGGTCGAGGTGGTCCATGTACTCCTGGATGCCGAAGTTCGGGATGCTCAGGTCGAGGTGGAGCGCGGCGGCGATGCCGATCGGGGAGATGTCGCCGGCACCGTGCGACCCGGACTTCACCCCGTAGGTGTCGGCGAAGTCGAAGACCCGCTTGGTGTGGGTGATCCCGCCGGTGTGCGGCACCGAGGTACGGATGTAGTCGATCAGCCGTTCGGAGATCAGGTCCTTGCAGTCCCAGATGGTGTTGAAGATCTCCCCGACCGCGAGCGGGGTGACCGTGTGCTGCCGGATCAGGCGGAACGCCGACTGGTCCTCGGCCGGGGTGCTGTCCTCGATCCAGAACATCCGGTACGGCTCCAGCGACTTCCCCAGCCGGGCCGCCTCGATCGGGGTGAGCCGGTGGTGCACGTCGTGCAGCAGGTGGAAGCCGTAACCGAGCTGTTCGCGGGTGGCGGCGACGAGCTTCGGGACGAAGTCGAGGTAGGCGGCGGTGTCCCAGACGTCCTCGGCCGGGCGGTCGTGTGCCGCCGGTTCGTAGGTCAGGCCGCCGCCGACCCGGATCCCGTAGGTCGAGGTCAGTCCGGGGATCGCGGACTGGACGCGGACCGCCCGGTAGCCGTCGGCCAGGAACCGGGCGACGTCGGCGACCGCCTCGTCGATCCCGGCGCCGCTGGCGTGGCCGTAGACGGTGACCCCGTCCCGGGCCGCCCCGCCGAGGAGTTGGTAGACCGGGAGGCCGGCGGCCTTGCCCTTGATGTCCCAGAGGGCCACGTCGACGGCACCGATGGCGGTCATGGTGACCGGACCCCGCCGCCAGTACGCGCCCCGGTACAGGTACTGCCAGGTGTCGGAGATCCGCGCCGCGTCCCGCCCGATCAGCAGCGGGACGAGATGGTCGCGCAGGTACGACGCGACGGAGAGTTCACGGCCGTTGAGGGTGGCGTCGCCGTACCCGACCAGGCCGTCATCCGTGGTGATCTTCAGGGTGACGTAGTTGCGGCCGGGGCAGGTGACGAACACATCGGCGGCGATGATCTTCATGGGGTGCCTTCCGGGGGACGGGACGGGCGCGGGGGAGGTGGTGGCCCCCAGGGCAGCGTAGGGCTTCCGGTTTGGTCGATGTCCGGTTCTGGGTAGCAGAAGCGGTGGGCGGATCCCGTGACGCCGCGATCGGTGTCGCGGGCCCGACGAAGCGCCGCGATCGGCGCGACGGGTAGCCGCCCCGGACGAACTGGAGGAGGACGAATGCGTACTTCGGCGATAGCGGCGGTGGCGACCCTGGCCGGACTGGGCCTGGCCGTGAGCGGCTGCACCGAAGGGGGAGCCGTCGGCCTGGCCACACCGAGCCCGTCCGGCGGCACGAGCGCCGTGGCGCCGTCCGGCAGCGCGACCGCCGCGCCGGCGACCGGTGGCCCGGTGGCGTCCTGCGTGACCGGGGACTGGCGTACCGCCTCGGCCGCCGGGCAGACCGGCGGGGCACTGGCCAGCGCCAGCATCGGTGGCGGGGACGGGGTACTGGTCAAGATCGGGCCGAACGGCGAGACCACGGTCGACTTCGGCTCGATGAAGCCGGTGACCTTCAAGGCCCAACTCGGCGACGCCAGGATCGCCGGCACGTTCAGCTACGCCGGCAAGGCCAGCGGCACGGTCAGCACCGGCGCCGGTGGCGGCACCACCGGCGACTGGGCCCCGGTGCCGCCGTTGCAGTGGGGCGACACCCGGGTCACCGTGGGGTTGACCGAGCCGACGCCGGCCACGCTCTTCGAGAACGTCAGGATCTCGGAGTACGTCGGTGACGGCGCCAGCCGCAGCGGCGACGTGGTCGACATCCAGCCGCTGCTGGGCGAGGGCCGTTACCAGTGCGGGGGGAACACCCTGACCCTGACGCCGAAGGACGCCAGCGGCCTGACCTGGGTCCTCAACCGCGCCTGACGCGGTGGTGCACAGCTTTCAGTGGGGCCGGCCCCGGTTCGGGGCCGGTCTCACTCGTCGCAGGGCACCCGCTGCGGGTCGTCCTCGGTGTCGGCGTCGCAGGGCTCGGCGTCGAATGCGGCCCGGATGACGTCGGAGAGTTCCCCGAGGGTGTCGAGTTGCTCCGGGGTGAGTACGTCGACCACCAGGCGCCGTACGTGCGACACGTGCTTCGGCGCCGCTCTGGTGATCTCCGCCAGGCCGGTCTCGGTGATCTGGATGAACGCGCCCCGCGGGTCGGTCACGCAGGGCTCCCGGTCGACCAGTCCGCGCCGGGCCATCCGCCCCAGGTGGTGGGTGAGGCGGGTCTTCTCCCACTGGAGGTGGCCCCGGAGCTGGAAGATCCGCAGCCGCCCCTCGGGGGCCTCGCTGAGGTGGACCAGGACGGCGTAGTCGCTCTCGGAGAGGCCGGTGTCGGCGAGCAGTTGCCGGTTCAGCTTGCTCTGCAACTCCATCTGCATGGTGATGAAGGAACGCCAGGCACGCTGCTCCCGCTCACTGAGCCACCGCTCCCCGTTCGCCGCCACCCGCTCATGATACCCGCCAGGATGACACGTCACCCCACCTCAAGCTCTCCCCCCGCCTCTCCCCCCGCCCCCCTCGCCCTCCCCGCTCCACGCCGCGTCGATCTAGGGCAAATGGGGGTGGATAGAGATCAACAAACACCCATTTGCCCTAGATCGACGCGGCGTGGAGCGGGTCAGAGCATGGACATGTGTACGTGGTCGGTGTGGTCGCTTTCGCCGCTGTAGGAGCTCCAGCCGGTGGCGGGGAACCAGATCTGCTTGTACCAGATCACGTAGAGGATGCCGAGCCGGTCCGCGTTGCGGACCAGGAACGCGGTCAGGTTGTTGCCGTACAGCCGCTGGTCCTGCGTACGCGCGGAGGCGAACCCGCTGTTCAGTAGTGACCAGTCGCAGGCGCGGCCCTTCGGGTGCTCGAACGGACCACCGTTGCGGTGACAGCCGACGAACCGGTTGAAGCCCGCCTTCTTCACCTCGTTGTACGCGTGCAGGGTGCGCGGGGTGACGCAGCCGCTGGTGGTCGGGTCGTCCTTGTTGCACGACTCCTTCGGCCAACCGCCACTGGCCGTACGCGGGGCCGCCTTGGCCACCGGCGAGCTGGCGTTGACGAAGCCGTTGGTGAGCTTCTTGCCGCCGACCAGGGCGAGGGAGCGTTCCGCGTCCTGCTTCTGCCGTGCCATCACGGCCTGCTGCTTCTCCTGCTCCTTGACCTCGGCGTCGGCCAGGGCCTTGGCGCGTTCGACCAACTCCTGGGCGGTGTTGAGCTCGTGCAGCTTCTGGTCGTTGACCGCGTTCATCTCGTCGAGCGCGACGGCCCGATCCAGGAAGGAGTCCGGGGACGCGCTGTTGAGCAGCGCCGATACCGCGCCCAGCTTGCCGGTGCGGTAGGAACGGGCGGCGATCTCGGTGACCTGGGGGGTCAGCTCCTCGATCTGGGTCTCGGCCTTCGCCAGCTCGGTGGCCAGGACGGCCTGACGCTTCTTCGAGGCGTCGAGAGCGGCCTTGGCGTCGGCGAAACGCCGGCCGGTCGCCTCCAGTACCTCGCTCAGCAACTGGTTGTCGGACTCGGCCGCCGGGGCCGGCGTTGCCGGCGCGGCCTGCACCGGGACCGAGAACGGCGCCACCATGAGCACGGTGGTGACCAGGGTCAGGGCAGGCGTGAACCATCGGCGGAGGGGTGCCGTCATGCAGGATCCTTCCGTTGGTCGCCGACCGGGTTAGCTGACGGGTTCGGGATGGAAGTGATCCCTACCGCTGTTGCGGATTCACCCCACGTACTCGGTTCCCCGGTTCGTCCAGGACGATTAGGCGACGGTCCCGCCGGCACCGGTTGGCGCCGATTGGCGTTGACCGCGAAGAATCTTACCGTGTGACGCGTCCCGATGGGCATGCCCATCCGGTACGAAAAGCGTTATGGGACAACAACTTTCGGTTATTATTCGCGGTTCCGGCCAACATGGATACCCGCTGTAATGGTGATGGCGCCGATTGTCGAATCAGCGATCGCCGATCAGCGGTTGCCGCGTTTGCGCGACGGCTGCGCCTTTCCCGCCGACTGGTTGCCGGCCGCGGCTTTCCGGGCCGCCGCCGCACGTCTGGCCGCCGCGGTGGTGACGGGCCGCCCACGGTTCGCCGGACCGGTGTTGATTCTGGCCGTACGTCGCGGCCGGATCGCCAGGGCGACGATGACAATCACCCCGACCAGCAGCAGCACCGGCAGCAACCAGACCATCGGGCTGCCGTCGTCGGAGGCGCCACTGGCGTTGTCCGGCACCGGCGACGCGGGTGCGACGGTGTTGCCGGCACCGGGATTGCTCGACGCCGGCCTGTCCGGGTTCTCGGCCAGGGCGAGCAGTGCCGGGTCGGCGGCGTTCGTCGGTGCGCTCCAGCCCTGCGGCGCGCGGGTCGGCGCCCCGGAGTAGGAGAACTTCACCGTTCCGCGTACGGGCTCGCGGTCCGAGGCCACCGACAGGTAACTGGCGGTGTACTCGCCCTTCTCCGGCCAGTGCGAAACCTGGACGAACGCCGAGAATCCGGTGTGGTAGAGCTTCGGCTCCCACTTGCCGTTGACCAGGTTCAGCTCGGTCACCGGGCGGTCGAGCCGCTTGTCCGGGCCGGGCCGCCAACCGGCGTCGACCCGTACGCCGCTCGGCGCGGTGACGGTGAAGTAGGCGTTGGCCGCCGGAGCCTCGGTGAAGTACAGCTCCAACGACTGCATCGGTTGGGACAGCGTGGCGCCGGCAACCGGGTTGGAGACGGCGAGCTGACCGTGTGCGGACGCCGGTGATCCGGCCACCGCGAGGGCGATCGTGGCGCCGAGAACAACGGCGAACAGGCGGCATGCCGCGCGGACGGTAACCAGCCGGGTCGATCGCATCGGCCCATCATGGTGGCTTCCGCTGTGCCCGGCAAGACGCTACAGTCGCTTCCCGATGTCACGGGACCGGCTGACCGGGGAGATGTTGATGATGCCCTCTATCGGCCGTCGCCGTGCACTGGCCGCACTGACCGGTGCCGTCCTGCTGGCCGTCGCGGGCACCGGATGCGGGTCCACCGACGAACCGGTTGACTCCAGCGCGCCGGTCGAGGTGGCCATCACCATCACCGAGGGCCGGTCCGAGCCGCAGCCGGGCCGGGTGGACGCGAAGAAGGGCCAGTCCGTCCGGATCACCGTGACCAGCGACGTTCCGGACCGGGTGCACGTGCACGGGTACGAGGTCGGCGCGGAACTGCCCGCGGGCCAGCCGGCCACGGTCGAGTTCGTGGCGGACATGGACGGCCTGTTCGAGGTCGAGACGCACGAGTCGGGCGTGTTGCTGTTCCAGCTACTGGTCCGATGAGGACGGTCCCCGAACTGCTGGCCCACGGGGTCGGCGGGCGGCAGGACCTGCCCATCCCGTTCGCGTACGCGGTGACGGGTGCGGCGTTGGCCCTGGTCATCTCGTTCGTGGTGCTGGGCGCGTTCTGGCGGGAGCCGAGGCTGGGTGACGCCGAGGCGGGTCGGCCGCTGCCGGACCGGGCCGCCCGGCTGGTCGACTCGGCCGGTTGGCAGTGGATCCTGCGGATCCTGGGACTGGTGTTCGCGGGCTACTTCGCGATCGGGCTCTTCTTCGGCCCGGACGTCGACCGCAACCCCACCGCCGGGCTGTTCTACGTGCTGTTCTGGGTCGGGCTGGTGCCCGCCTCGCTGCTGTTCGGACCGGTGTGGCGGGCGCTGAATCCCCTGCGTACGGCCTATCTGCTCGCTGCGGCGCTGCTCCGGCGGGATCCGCGTCGGGGGCCGCTGGCGCTACCGTCGCGGCTGGGTTACTGGCCGGCGGCGCTCGGCCTGCTGGCGTTCGTCTGGCTGGAACTCGTCGCGCCGGACCGGGCCACCGTCCCGGTCATCCGCACCTGGCTGGTCGCGTACGCGCTGCTGATGCTGGTGGGGGCGGCCGTGTTCGGGGTCGGGTTCTTCGACCGGGGCGACGCCTTCGAGGTGTACAGCGACCTGGTCGGCCGGCTGGCGGTGGTCGGCCGTCGCGACGACGGGGTGCTGGTCTGGCGCAACCCGCTGGAGGGGATGAGCGGGCTCGCCCCGGCTCCGGGACTCACCGCGGTGGTGGTCGTCCTGCTCGGCTCCACCCTGTTCGACAGCCTCTCCAACGCCCCCGCGTGGTTCCGGTTCGTGCAGAACACGCAACTGCCGGCGGTGCTCACCAACACCGTCGGGATGCTGGTGCTGATCGGCCTGGTGCTGGCCGCGTACGGCCTCACCTGCCTGATCGCGGCGAAGCTGGCACCGGGCGTGCGGCCGGCAGACGTGGCGGCCGAGATCGCCCACTGCATCGTGCCGATCGCGGTCGGGTACGTGCTCGCGCACTACTACTCGCTGCTGGTCCTGGAGGGGCAGCGGACCGTCGCGCTGCTCTCCGACCCGCTCGCCACCGGGGACGCCAACTGGCTGGGTACGGCGGACTGGTCGGTCAGCGCGGCCCTGGTCACCCCGACCGGGGTGGCCATGTTGCAGGTCACGCTGATCGTGCTCGGGCACCTGCTCGGCACCGTGCTCAGCCACGACCGGGCGTTGGTGCTGTTCCCCGGCCGGTCCGCGATCGCCGCGCAGGTGCCGCTGCTGGTGCTGATGGTCGGCTACACGATCGCCGGCCTGCTCCTGCTCTTCGCCGGCTGACCCGCCACCGGCCCCTTCCTGTCGCTTTCCGGCCCGTCACCGCCCGAATCGATCGAAGCTGGCAATGAGTCCCACTTCTGACTTGCACACATAGCGATGTACGCATACTTTGTGGGAGACGGCGCGGCGACGAGGGAGGGCGACCCATGGGTGCAGGCCACGACCACGGCGGTCACATGCTCAGGGCAGGCGAGAAGCACCGCCGCCCACTCTGGGCCGCGCTTGCCGTACTGACGGTGTTCATGCTGGTCGAAGCCGTCGCCGCCTGGCTGACCGGTTCACTGGCCCTGCTCTCCGACGCCGGCCACATGTTCACCGACGTGCTCGGCATCGGCATGGCCCTGGCCGCGATCACCGCCGCCAGCCGCGCCCGCCTCGACACCCAACGGACGTTCGGCCTCTACCGGCTGGAGGTCCTCGCCGCCCTCGGCAACGCCGTACTCCTCTTCGGGGTGGCGATCGCGGTCCTGGTCGAGGCCGTACGCCGGTTCGGTGACCCGCCCGAGGTCGCCGCCGGACCGATGCTCGTCGTCGCCGTCGGCGGCCTGCTGGCGAACATCGTCGCCTTCCTGCTGCTGCGCTCCGGAGCCAAGGAGAGCCTGAACGTTCGCGGGGCGTACCTCGAGGTGCTCGGCGACCTGCTCGGCTCGGTCGGCGTCATCGTCGCCGCAGTCATCATCACGTTCACCGGGTGGCTCTACGCCGACCTGGTGGTCGCGGTGGCGGTCGGTCTGTTCATCCTGCCGCGCACCTGGCAACTCGCCCGGGCCGCGATCCGGGTCCTGGTCCAGGCCGCCCCGCCGCACGTCGACGTGACCGAGGTACGCACCACCCTGGCCGGCGTCGCCGGGGTCTGCGACGTACACGACCTGCACGTGTGGACGCTGACCTCCGGCATGGACGTCGTCTCGGCCCACCTCAGCCTCGATCCCGGTGCCGAGGTCGGCCGGGTGCTCACCGCCGCCCGGGAACGGCTGCACGAGAGCTTCGGCATCGACCATGCGACTCTTCAGGTCGAGCCGCTAACCTCGGCCCGGTTGTGCCAGGACAGCCACTGGTGACTCGGCGGGAACCATCCGGCCGTCCGGCACGACTACCCGTGGGGGCTGTCTGCCATCGCCGTTGGGAGTTGAGCTGGATGCGAGTGTTCCGCCCGCTTGCCGTCATCGCCGTCGCCTGTGCCGCCGTACTCACGGCCGTGCCGGCGCCCGCCTGGGCGCACAACGAGCTGCGTGCCAGCAACCCGGCCAAGGGCGCCCAGCTCGCCAGCGCGCCGGCCGAGGTGGTGCTCGACTTCGCCGAACGCCTCAACCCCAAGTTCACCACCGTCGCGGTGACCGACAAGGCCGGTGCGGCCGTCGGCACCGGCCAGCCGGAGGTGACCGGACCCCGCGCGGTGCAGCGGCTCCGGCAGCCGCTCGACGCGGGCGACTACACGGTGGCGTACCGGGTGGTGTCGGTCGACGGTCACCCGGTCAGCGGCAAACTCACCTTCACCGTGACCGCGCCGCCGCCCGCCACCGCACCGGTGAGCCCCTCGGCGGCGACCCAACCGTCGACCGGGCCGGACCCGACCGCCGCACCCGCCGGGGCGACGGCGTCCCCCTCGGACGAGCTGCCGGGTGAACTCGCCGGGGACGAGTCCACCACCGAAGGTGGGGGCAGCCTCGTACCGGGTCTGCTGCTTGCCGGCGTCGCCGTGCTGGCGATCGGCACCGGCTTCCTGCTCATCCGGCGCCGCCGGACCACCCAGCCGTGACCGGCCCGGACCAGCCGGCCGTGGGCACACCGGTCGTGGATGGGCCCGACCCCGTCGTCGGCACCACCGACCGCCCCACCGCCACGGCCGGGCCCGGCCCGGCCCACCCCGGCGGGTGGCCGGTCGCCGCCGCCGGGCTGCTGGTCGCCGTCGGGGCGCTGGCCGCACTGCTGTCGTACGGGGGAGCCACCCGCCGGGAGATCCTCCCCGGCCTCGCCGACGCCGGCCCGATCACCCCGTGGGCGTTGCCCATCGCCCGGCTCGGCATGCAGGTCGGTGCGGTTGTCACCGTCGGCCTGCTGCTCGCGGCGGTGCTGCTCTCGGCCCGTGCCGCCGGAGGTGGCCTCTCCGCCACCGGCTACCGGCGGGTCCGGGCGGCGGCCTGGTCCGCGCTCGGCTGGTGCCTCGCCAGTGTCGCCGCGCTCTGCCTCACCCTCGCCGACGTGCTCGGCCTGCCGATCGCCGAGGCGGTGTCGGTCACCTCGGTCGTCAACTTCGCCACCACCGTCCAGCTCGGGCAGGCGTTGGCCCTCTCCGGCTGGCTGGCCGGGGCGATCTTCCTGATCTGCCGGGCCGCGCTCACCCCACGAACCGCCGGTGTCGCGCTCCTGCTCGCCGTACTGGCGATGGTGCCGCCGGTTTTCACCGGGCACGCCGCCGCGGCCAGCAACCACAAACTCGCGGTCTCCGGGCTGCTGCTGCACGTCGTACCGGTGGCGGTCTGGGCCGGTGGGCTGCTGGCCCTGGCGCTGACCGGTCGCGCCAGGACCGACCAACTGGCCATCGCCGTACGCCGGTTCTCCCCGCTCGCCGCCGGCTGCCTGGTCCTGGTCGCCGCCTCCGGCCTGGTCTCGGCGTACGTGCGGCTGCCCGGCCTCGGCGCCCTCGTCGACACCCGGTACGGCCAGCTCGTCCTGCTCAAGACCCTCCTGCTCGGTGCGCTCGCCGCCGCCGGCTGGTGGCAACGGCGCGGCGCGCTGCCCGGTCTGCTCGACGGCGACCGGAGCCGGTTCATCCGGATCGCCACGGTGGAGGTGCTGATCTTCGCCGCCGCGATGGGCACGGCCGTGGCCCTGTCCCGGACCCCGGCGCCGGTGCCCGGTGAACCCGAGGAGAGCATCGCGCAGGCCCTGCTCGGCTACCCGCTGCCGGCGGCCCCCGACGCCGCCCGGCTGCTCGGCGAGTGGCTGCCCGAACCGGTCCTGATCGCCGTCGCGCTCACCATCGCCGGTTACTACCTGGGTGCGGTGGCCCGGCTCCGGCGTACGGGCGGGCAGTGGCCGGTGTGGCGTACGGCCACGTTCCTGCTCGGCTGTGCGGTGATCGTGGTCGCCACCTCCAGCGGCCTGGCCCGGTACGCCCCCCTGCTGTTCAGCGTGCACCTGCTCCAGCAACTGCTGCTGACCACGGTCGCGCCGATCCTGCTCGTGCTCGGCGCCCCGCTCACCCTGGCCCGACAGGTGCTGCCGACATCCGTCACCCCCGGCTGGCCGGGCGTACGGGAATGGCTACGGGGAGCCGGGGCGTCCCGTACCGGATTGCTGCTGACCCGGCCGGTGGTGGCGGCGATCCTGCTCGCCGGGACGGGTTTCCCGCTCTACTACACCGGGATCTACGACCAGACCCTGCGGTCACACGCCGCCCACCTGGTCATGGTCGGGTACTTCCTGGCCACCGGTTGGCTCTTCTTCTGGGTGGTGCTCGGTACCGACCCGGTGCCACGCCGCGCGGGCTACCCGGAGCGGCTGTTGGCCGTACTGCTGCTGGTGGTGTCGCAGGTTGCCCTCGGGCTGGTCCTCGCCGGCTCGGACACCCTGCTCGCCGCCGACTGGTCCACCGCGTTGGCCCGTCTCTGGGGTGACCCGCCCCTGGTCGACCAGCAGAACGCCGGTCGTCTGCTCTGGTCGCTCGGCAGTCTTCCTCTCCTTGCCGTCCTGGCCACCCTCGCCGTCCGCTGGCGCCGCGCCCGCCCGCCGTCCACTCCCGCATAGCCCCCGCCCGCGTCCGTCAACGTGACGCCGTGTCCGCCGCGAACCCGCACTTTCACTGAAAGAGTGGTTATTCGGCGTGGGATAACCACTCTTTCAGTGAAAGTGCGTCGATCCGCGTGCGTGCGTGCGTGGAGGAGTGCGGGGGCGTGTAGGGGCGGTCAGGAGCGGAGGCGCCAGCGGGTGGGGGTGCCCGAGGCCGGCGCCGACCCTGCCGAGGTCGCCTCGGCGGGCTCGGGTTCGGGTTCGGTGGTTGACGGTTCGGTGGTTGACGGGTCGGACGTTGTCGCGGCGGGTGCGGTGGGGTCGGCAGGTGCGGTGGGTGTGGCGGACTCGGTGGTCGAAGCGGCAGCCGGGGTGGCGGCCGGGGTCGGGGCGGCGGGTTCCGGGTCCGGTGCGGGCTCGGGTTGGCGGCGGCGGGCGATGGCGGCACCGGCGAGCGCGGCGGTGATGAGCAGGGCGATCAGCAGCCCGACCCGCAACACGTCCGAGAAACGGTCGGTGGCGACGTCGTCGCTGGCGGTGGCCCCGGTGCCGTCCTCCGCGTCGGGGGCCGCACCGGGTGCGGCGGGTGGGGGAGCGGCCGGAGCCAGCAGGGCGACCACGGGTGCCGGACCGGTGCCGGCGGCAGCGGCCGAGCCGGGCGGGGTGCTCCACCGCACCTGGGTACCGTCCGAGTAGGTCTGGGTCACGTCGAAGACGAGCTGCTCGGTGTCGGGCATCGGTCCCAGGGAGACCACCAGCTCGGCGACACCCGGCGCGGCGGGCGGTGCCGTACGGGTCCAGATGATCGCCGAGGTCACCTCGGTCACCGCGCCGTGGTGGATGCCACCGAGCGGCTGGTTGAGCGGGCGGGTGGTGGTGGTCGGTCCCCAGTCCGGCACCGACATCGGGTACACCTCGGCGACCGGCGCCGACTCGGGCAGCCGCAACTCGACCCGGGTGGTGTACGCCCCGGCACGCTCGTCCGGAACCCGGAAGGTGAGCTTCGCGGCGTCACCCCGGTACGCCTGAGCCGGGGTCACGGTCACATCCGCCGCCGCCGGTACGGCGAACGCCGCCCCGCCCCCGAGCACACCGGCGAGCAGGGCGCCCAGCAGCGCGGCCCGTACCGCTGTTGTTCTTCCGGCTCGTACCGATCCTGTCATCAGCGACCCTCCTTCGACCCGTACCCGTGCCCCATCCTGGTAGTTCGCAGGCGGGACCGGAAAGGTTCAATCCACCGGCAGATCGGTATCGCTGCCCAGGTACGCCAGCACCGCCAGGACCCGACGGTTGGTGTCCTCGGTCGGGGGGAGGTCGAGCTTGCCGAGGATGTTGCCGACGTGCTTGCCGACCGCCGCCTCCGAGACGACCAGTGTCCTCGCGATCGAGGCGTTCGACCGCCCCTCGGCGATCAGGCCGAGCACCTCCCGTTCGCGTACGGAGAGTCGGGCGAGCGGGTCGCGACGGCGGCGCAGCAGTTGCCGTACCACCTCGGGGTCTACCACGGTGTCGCCGTCGACGATCCGGCGCAGCATGCCGACGAACTCGGCGACGTCGACCACCCGGGTCCTTCAGCAGGTAGCCGACCCGTCGGCCGTCGCCGGAGTCGAGCAGCTCGGCGGCGTAGCCGAGCCGGACGTACTGGCTGAGCACGACCACGGCCAGGTCCGGACGGGTGCGGCGCAGCCGTACCGCCGCCCGGAGCCCCTCGTCGGTGAAGCCGGGCGGCATCCGTACGTCGGTCACCACCAGGTCCGGTGCGTGCTCGGCGACGGCCGCGACCAGGGTCTCGGCGTCGCCGACCGCCGCGACCACCGCGAACCCGAAGCGGTGCAGGAGCCCGACCAGCCCCTCCCGGAGCAGCACCCCGTCCTCGGCGAGGACGACCCTGGTCACCGGGGACACGGCAGCTCCACCCGGAGCAGGGTCGGCCCGCCGGCCGGGCTGGAGAGCAGCATCCGCCCGCCGACCACGGCGACCCGGTCGGCCAGCCCGGTCAGCCCGGTGCCCCGGTTCGGGTCGGCCCCGCCCCGACCGTCGTCACCGACCTGTACGACCACCCGCCCGGCCCGCTGTTCCACGGTCACCGAAACCTCGGTCGCGCCGCTGTGCCTGGCCGCGTTGGTGAGCGCCTCGGCGACCACGAAGTAGACCGCCGCCTCCAGTTGCCCGGGCAGCCGCCCGGACGGTTCACAGCGGACGGTTACGGGAATCGAACACCGATCGGCGAGTTCGCTCAGCGCGGCCGGCAGCCCGCGTTCGGTGAGGATCTGCGGGTGGATGCCGTGGACGATCTCCCGTAGCTCGACCATGGCCTGTTTGGCCTGCTCGTGCGCGGTGGCCAGGGTGCCGGCCGCAGGTGAGTCGGCGGGCAGGTCGAGCCGGGCGAGGCCGAGTTGCAGGGTGAGGCTGACCAGCCGTTGCTGGGCACCGTCGTGCAGGTCGCGCTCGATTCGGCGACGTTCGGAGTCGAACGCGTCCACCAGCCGGGCCCGCGACCGGGCGACCTCGACCAGCTCCGCCCGCAGCTGCTCCCCGGTGCCGCCACCGCCGTCGTGCAACAGCAACCGGGCGACCGCGCCGTGCGCGCCGGCCAGGACCGCGAGCAGGTACGGCACCGAGGGCAGCAGGAGCAGGCCGGCGACCGCGTACCGCAGCGCGTCTCCGACCGAGTCGACCGTGTCGAACCCGAGCGACACCGGGCCGACGTCCTGCCCGACCAGGAACGGGCTGGCCACGAGGGTCACGATCAGCACCGGTACGGCGAGGACCGCGCCGTACAGCACCGGGACGGCGGTGACGAGCAGGAACGTGTAGCCCACTGCCCGCCAAGTGGTCGCCTCGGCGTACCGGTGGCGCAGCCAGGGCCACGGTCCGGGGGCGATCGGCGGGTGGTGGACGACCACCGGCGGCCCGGTGTCGACCAGTCGCAGCCGGCGCCTTTCCACCGCCGCCACCGGCATCGCCACCAGCGGCCCGAACGCCGCCACCAGCACCGCTCCGACCAGTACGGTCATCAGCAGGGTGCCCAGTGGCTGGAATTCACCGGTGGTGACCCGGCGGAGCGCGATCAGCCAGGGGAAGCCGAGCACCAGCGACGGCAACCCCACGGCGGCGACCAGCGGCGCCGTGGTGAGCAGATAGGCCAGCGACCGCCACGGCCAGGCGCCGATCAGGAATCGCCGACGCCCAACCGATTCCAGCGGGGTTCGGGAGATGCTGTCGAGTGTGGATTGTCGTTCGATGACCGCGGTTTCTCTGTCGGGAAGCACGGAATCGACGCTAACGGTCGGCCATCGGTGGATACATCCGTCTGAGGCTAGACCTCGGGTATGGCCAGCCCTACCCCGAATGGGAGATTGGTCTTACCGTCGCCCGGCATTTCCGGGTCATATTCTTCCGGCGGCGAGCACCGGTCGCTTTTCCGTTGCCAGTCGTTCCAACAGCGGCACCGCATGGTCGGGTCCGGGCAGCGCGGCGATCTCGTCCCGAAGCCGTACGGCGGCCCGGCGGTAGCCGTCGTCGGTGAGCACGGTGGTGACCGCCTCGGCGGCGGCGTCCGGGGTGACGCTGAACGCGTCGAGCACCCGGCCGACACCGAGTTCCGCACAGCGGGCCGCGTTCGCCGGCTGGTCGGCGCCCATCGGCGCCAGCACCATCGGCAGGCCGTGTTCCAGCGCCCCGAGCACGCTGCCCGAGCCCGCGTGCGAGACCACCAGGTCGGACCGGGGCAGGACGAGCGCCTGGGGCACGTAACGCTCGATGCGTACGTGTTCCGGTTGCCGGCCGAACTCCGCCGGATCGAGCTGCTTTCCGACCGTGACGAGCAGGTTGATGTCCAGTTCCCCGAGCCCGGCGATGAGCCGGGGAAACAGGTCACCGGATTCGATCGGGAACTCGGTGCCGAGGGTGAGGTAGACACCGGGCCGACCCTCCGTCCGCCCCTCCCACGGCAGGGCGGTCGGGGCCGGCGACGGCGGTGGTGTGACCGGGCGGATCGAGTGCGCGGTGGCGGGCAACGGGCAGGCCGGATCGCGATAGCTCGGTGGGGCGGGGGCGAGCACCAGGAAACGGCTGAGCATGGCGAGTTCGGGGTCGGGCGGCAGGTCGTACGCGGCGCGCAGCTCGTTCAGCGGTTCGGTGACGAGGTCGGGCCGGATCAACGAACCGGCGGCCAGGACCAGCACACTCGCGTACGGCAGGCCGAGGCGTTCGGCCGCGACCATGGTGCCGAAGTCCGCCTCGTCGCAGACCACCACGTCGGGTTGCCAGGTGCGGCAGATGTCGAGCGTCCGTTCGGCGTTCCGCCGGGCGGCCCGGCCGGCGAAGATCTCGCGTACCTCGCGGTCGATCTGCGCGAAGTCGATCGGCCGCAACGGGATGCGCTCGGGGGCGCGGTGGGCGTACCCTGCGGCGGGCCGTCGGCCGGGGGTGTCTCGGTGACGAGGGCCGTGAAGCCGGATGCTTCGACCGTTGCGGCCATCCCGGCCGTGCAGGCGAAAGCGACCTGGTGACCGGCGGCCCGGGCGGCGCCGGCGATCGGCACGAGCGGGATGAGGTGGCCACTGCCACCGGCGAAGCTGAAGAGGATACGCACCCACCGACCTTTCCCTATCGGATCGGCGGGTTCAACAGGTATTGCCGGATTCACGAACCGCTCGCTGAGTAGGCACTGTCGGGTTTTATTTCGCACGCTTGTGTTGAAACGCTGGTCGATGGGTGCTACAAAGGGTCGTGCCGAAGGTCGTCGACCATGATCAGCGTCGGGAGGAACTCGCTCGGGCGGTCTGGGCCGTGGTCGCCCGAGCCGGCGTCGAGGGTGCGACCGTACGCGCGGTGGCCGCCGAGGCCGGCTGGTCGATGGGGGCCCTGCGCTACTACTTCGCCACCCAGGAGGGCCTGTTGCGGTTCGCCCTGGAGGTGATGCTCCGCCGTACGCCCGAGCGACTCCGGGTCCAGCTCGCGACCGGCCAACCCGGCCTCGAACGGGCGCAACGGATCATCGAGGAACTCCTGCCGCTCGACCAGGAGCGACTCGCCGAAGGGCTGGTCTGGTTGGCGTTCCTGACCAGGGCCAGGGTCGACCGCGGCTTCGACGACCTGCGCGAGGCGGGCTGGCGCGGCGAACGGTACATCTGCCGGCTCGCGGTGGCCGAGATCGCCGGGTGCCCCTGGCCGGCCGACCTCACCGCGCCCCTGCCCGGCGAGGTGCTGGAAGCCGGAGCGGCGGACCTGCACACCTTCGTAGACGGACTCACCCTGCAGGGCGCCACCTTCCCCGAGGAACTACCGCCGGCACAGGTACGCCACCTGCTGCGCCGGCGACTCGAAACGCTGGAATCCGCCGTACGAGAGGATGGTCGATGGACGCCGGGTTGATCGGATCCCTGGTCCTGTTAGCTCTGATCGACAGCACGAGCTTCGGAACACTGCTGATCCCGATCTGGATGATGCTCGCCCCCGGCCGCCTGCACGCGTCCCGGCTACTGATCTTCCTCGGCACCGTCGCCGTCTTCTACCTCGCGCTCGGCGTCGCACTGACCGCCGGTGCCGCGGCGCTGCTGGACGACATCCGACCGCTGCTCGACACCACACCGGTCCAGGTGGTGCAGCTCATCCTCGGCATCGTCCTGCTCGTCCTCGCCTTCCGCACCGGTCGGAAGAAGTCGGGATCCGAGCCGGGTCGGCTGATGCGGTGGCGTGAGCGGGCGATGACCGGCGAGGGGTCGTCGAAGGCACTGATCGCCCTGGCCCTGACCGCGGTCACCCTGGAGGCGGCGACGATGCTGCCGTACCTGGGCGCCATCGGGCTGCTGAGCGCGGCCGAACTGGCACTGCCGGTGACCGCTGCCGTACTCGCCGGATACTGCCTGGTGATGATCCTGCCGGCGCTGGTGCTGCTGGGCGCGCGGATGATCGCGGCCAACGCGGTGCAGCCCGTACTCGTCTGGGTCAACGGGTGGATGACCCGCAGCGCAGCCGAGACCACCGGGTGGATCGTCGGCATCGCCGGTTTCCTGCTGGCCTCGAACGCGGCCGGGGAACTGGGACTCTTCGACGCGATCGACACCCTCTCCGGGGCGAAGTAGGGCGGCTCAGCGGGCTATCGCCAGCCCGAACGGGACCGGTCCGAGGGCGGCGACCAGTGGGCGTACGGCAAGCGGGAAGGTCTCGGTCCACCGGGCCGTGACGAGGCCGCCCAGGTCGACCACCCACTCGGCCCGCCAACCCAGGTCGGCCAGGAACCGCCCGGTGGCCTGTCTGGCCTCGGCCCGGTCGCCGGACACGAACACCGTGGGCGGGGTGGGCAGGCCGCCAGGGTCGGCCATCAGCGACACGTGCATGGTGTTCAGCGCCTTGACGACGAAGGTCGCCGGCAGGGCCGCCTGGATCTGTTCGGCCAGACTGCTGCCGGGGTGGAGCAGCGCGGTGGCGAACCCGTCGTCGCCGATCCGTACCCCGTTGGCGACGTCGACCAGGATCCGGCCGGCGAGCGGACCGCGCAGGTCCGCCAGGGCCCGGACCGAAACCGCGCCGGGCAGGGCGTTGACCACGATCTCGGCCCCGGCGACGGCGTCGGCCGGGGACGCGACGGCGACGCCGTCGCCACCCCAGATCAAGCCCTCCGGCGTACGGGAGCCGACCACGACCGGGTGGCCGTGGGCCGCGAGCGGGTCGGCGAGCGCCCGGGCCACGTTGCCGGATCCGAGGATGGCGATGCGGGTCATCTGTGCCTCCGAGTGCGCACGTGCGGGGGAGTGGGAGCCGGCGCAGACGTTACGGTTGACCTCCAGCCGCAGGTAGTAGGCACTTCCGGGTGCCCAGGGCACTTCGGGAGGACGTGGTGGTGACACGGGACGCCGCGCGACGGCGGACGGCGGCACGGGAAACGCACCTGGACGCGATGGCCGGGTGTCCGGGGCACCGGGTGCTGGACCGGCTCGGTGACAAGTGGGTCAGCCTGGTGCTCAAGGAACTCGGGTCGGGCCCCCGCCGGCATGCCGACCTGGCCCGCTCGGTCGCCGGGGCGAGCCAGAAGATGCTCACCCAGACGCTGCGCGGACTGGAACGCGACGGACTGGTCATCCGTACGGTCACCGCCGGGGTGCCGGCTCGGGTCGACTACCGGCTGACCCCCCTCGGCGTCGGGCTCCTGGAAGCGATGCTGGTCGTGGTCGACTGGGCCGAGCGACACGTCCCGGAGATGGACGCCGCCCGCGCCCGCCACGACGGGAAAATCGTCGGTCCGGCGGCGGGTTGACCTGTCCGGACCGGGCCGGCGGCTCCGACGTCCCGGTCGAACGGCACCACTCAGGTGCCGGCGGAGAAGGAGGACTCTCGTGAAGTACATGATCCTGTTGTCCGGTTCGCAGCGGGACTACGACGTCCTGGCCGGCAAGCCCGGCAACGGACCGGCATGGTCGGCGGAGGACGTGGCGGCGATGCACGAGTTCATGGCGGCGTGGAACAACGAGCTGGTCGAGTCCGGTGAGTTCGTCGACGCCCAGGGGCTGAGCGCCCCGGTCCACGCCCGGCGGATCGAGTTGCGTGACGGTGTTCCGGTGGTCACCGACGGGCCGTACGCCGAAACCCAGGAGGTCCTGGCCGGCTACACCATCGTCGAGTGCAGGAGCTTCGACCGGGCCACCGAGATCGCCGCGCGCCTGGCGAACACCCCCCACCCGGACCGGAGCGGCTCCGGTCCGGAGTGGTACGTCGACGTACGGCCGATCGTGGAAGGCGTCGAGGAACTGAGCATCTGATCAACGACGTGCCGGACACCGAGGTCGAGGACCTGCTGCGCAACCCTGGCGTCGGCCTGCTCACCGAGGCGCTGCCGCGCGGGGCGACCGGCCCGTATCAGCTCCAGGCGGCGATAGCCGCGATCCACGACGAGGCACCGACCGCCGAGGCGACCGACTGGCCCCAGATAGTCGCCCTGTACGAGCTGCTCCTGCGCCTGTCCGACAGCCCGGTGGTGGCCCTGAACCACGCCGTCGCGGTGGCCATGGCCCGGGGCGCGGACGCGGGGCTGGACCTGCTCGGCAAGCTGGAAACCGACCAGCGGATCGCCGGGGACCACCGCCTGCATGCGGTCCGCGCCCACCTGCTGGAGATGTCCGGCGACCACGGCGGCGCCCGCAGGTCGTACGAAAAGGCCGCCAGCCTGGCCACCAGCCTCCCGCAACAGCGCTACCTCAACACCCGCGCCGCCCGCCTCGCCGAGAACCAGTAGTTACCCGACCTGGTTGTTGTCCTTGAGCGCACCCCAGCCGTGCCAGTTGTCGATCTCGATCCAGGCACTGACCCGAGCACGATCCCGCCGTGCGTACGCCTGCCCCCGGTAGTGCAGGGAGAGTCGGTCGATGTCCGCCAGGTCGGTGTCCTCGCGCAGCTCGACGACGCGCCCCATGAGGCTGACGTGGGTGTACCAGCCGCCCTCGTCCAGGACGGTGAGCGCCACCCGGGGATCGTTGCGGATATGGCTCAGCCGGCGGCGTCCCTCGTCCATGTTCACCAGGATCCGGCCGTCGTCCCACAGGTACCAGGTCGCGGTGGACACCGGCTGACCATCCGACTTGAGGGTGGTCATGACCGCCGGGTTCGGCTTGCGCAGCAGGGCAACGGCGGGTTCGGGAAGCGGCGGTTTGGACATGTTCCAGCTCTCTTCTTCGGGCAGCGTGACTTCCCCCACGTTACGCAGGTTGCCGGGGCATGATCCACCTCGTATGCGCGGAACGGGTTGCGCTGTACCTACTGGTATGTACAGACTGTCGGCATGGACTCGCGACAACTGCTGGTCGAGACGATGAGCGAGCTCATGTGGGAGCGCGGCTACGCCGACACGAGCCCGCGTGACGTACGCGAGCGGTCCGGGGTGGGCCAGGGCAGCATGTACCACCACTTCCCGACCAAGCGGGACCTCGCGCTCGCCGCCCTCGAGCGCAACGTCGCCGACCTGCTGCCGGCCACGTCCGAGCTCGACGGTCCGGGCGACCCGATGGCCCGGATCGAGGCCTACCTGAAGCGTCCCCGCGACGCCCTCAAGGGCTGCAAGGTCGGCCGGATGACCCAGGACCCGCAGGTCCGCGAGGACCCGGTGCTGCTCGAGCCGGTCGGGCGCGCGTTCACCCAGGTCCACGCGAGTTGGGTGAAGGTGCTTCGCGAGGCGGTCGCCGCCGGCGAACTGCGGGACGACCTCGACCCCGAGCGCCTCGCCCACACCCTGATGGCCGTCCTGCAGGGCGGCTACGTGCTCGCGATCGCGCAGCAGGACCCGGGCCCGTTCGACGACGCCCAGGCCGGCGCCCTCGACCTGCTCCGGGCGGCGGCACCAGCCACGCCGAACGACAAGAACGACAAGAGGAAGTGAGACCATGACGGTACGCATCGGCATCAACGGGTTCGGGCGGATCGGGCGCAGCTACCTGCGCGCCGCCCTGGCGAACGACGCCGACGTCGAGGTGGTGGCGGTCAACGACCTCACCGACGCCCGTACGCTCGCCACCCTGCTCGAGTGGGACTCCATCTCCGGCCACCTCGACGGCGTCGCCTTCGACGGCGACGCGATCGCCGTTCAGGGCACGCGCATGAGGGTCTTCGCGCAGCGCGACCCCGCCACCATCCCCTGGGGTGACGTCGGCGCCGACGTCGTCATCGAGTCCACCGGCCACTTCACGGACGGAGTCACGGCCGCGGCCCACCTCAAGGGCGGCGCGAGGAAGGTCATCATCTCGGCGCCGGCCAAGGGGGACGTCCCCACGTTCGTCCTCGGGGTGAACGACTACACGCTCGACCCGGACAGCCACGATGTCTTCTCCAACGGCTCGTGCACCACGAACTCGCTCGCGCCGCTGGCGAAGGTGCTGAACGACTCGTTCGGCATCGAGTCCGGCCTGATGACGACGGTCCACGCGTACACGGGCGACCAGCGACTGCACGACGCCCCGCACTCCGACCTGCGTCGGGCCCGTGCGGCCGCCGTCTCGACCATTCCGACGTCCTCGGGCGCGGCCAAGGCGATCGGCAAGGTCATCCCCGAACTCGACGGGCGCCTCACCGGCGCCGCCCTGCGGGTCCCCGTCCCGGTGGGTTCGATCACCGACCTCACCGTGGTCCTGCGACAGAGCGCCAGTGTCGACGAGGTCAACGCGGCGTTCCGCGAGGCGGCCAATTCCGAGCGGCTGCAGCGCTACCTGCAGTACTCCGAGGCGCCGCTGGTCTCGGCGGACATCGTCGGCAATCCCTACTCGTCGATCTTCGACGCGCCGCTGACCCAGGCCGTCGGCAACCAGGTCAAGGTGCTCGGCTGGTACGACAACGAGTGGGGGTTCTCCAACCGCCTCGTCGAGTTCTCCGAACGGATCGCCGCAGCCGCCTGACGTCCGGCAGGCACCCTTGACAGCCCCGGAAACGTTGGCGCGTATTTGGCGCTGTTGGCGGCGGATGGCTGTGGACAGCCGAACACGCTGGATGAACGATGAAGGCCCGCGACCGGGTTTCCCCTGGTTACGGGCCTCTTCGTGCTGGTCAAAGCTTTCTTAGCAAGTGTGCCCCCGGCAGGATTCGAACCTGCGCCCCCGCCTCCGGAGGGCGGTGCTCTATCCCCTGAGCTACGGGGGCTCAGCGACCGGGAAAGAGTAGCAAACACCCGGCTCGGCAGCCGAATCGGTATCCACCAGGCGTGCCGCCAGGGGTTGGGGGCGGCGTGCCCCACGTCGGGATCAAGCATGACCGCCCAGAGTGGGGTAGGTACGCCGCCCCCAACCCCACCACCTTCAGGAACGACCACACGAAGGCAACGCGTACGGGGCGATCCGGGGTGGGAGCCGCCGGGGCCACTCGCCCCGCCCCCAGGATCCGTCCACCACCACGTGCACCAACCGGCCGTCCACGCCGCTCAGCCGCAGCAGGAAGTCCCGGGGCAGCGGTGGATCCACGGTAGGCGTGGTGATCATGAACTTCATCCGTCCTCGCTGGGACATCGCGGAGATGACGTCGGCCGCCGGTGCGACACCGTGCAGTCGCGTACGACCGAGCCAGCAGAGTTCCGCGCGGTGCTCCTGGGCGGAACGGACGATTCCGGGGTACTCCTGCCGCATCCAGATGCGTACGGCGTCGACGCAGAGGCCGCAGGCGCGGTCGGTGGGCTCCCGTGGGCCGAGTCCCCAGGCGTGCAGGTACTCGCCGACGGTCGCCGGTTCGATCGTGAGCCCGAACTGGCGCTCGACCAGGGCGGTGACGCTCTGCCTGGTCCAGAGCGGATCGTCGAACCCGAACTGGTCCGGGTACCTGCCCCGCAGCGCGTCGATCAGTTCGAGCTCCTGATCGCGGCTGAGTGCCTCTGCCGGGCCCGACCGCTGCCCGCGCCGAGCGGCCACCGCGCCGTCGCCGCCGATGGTGTGCCGCCGGCACCAACTGGTGACGGAACGTCGCGCGTCCTTGAGAACAACCCCCACGACTGGGGCAACGAGCCCGGATCATGACTGGTCACGATATCTACGGAGAAAACTCCCTAAAGTGCACAGTCGGGCATAACGGTACGTACGGGGTAGAGCGGGCTACTTTGCGCCTACTTTGTCAAGCAGTGCCTGGATTGCGGTGATTTCCTTCTTCTGGCCCGCGACCATGGTCCCGGCCAGGGACTGCACCTGCTCGTCGTCGGACTCGTCCAGCGCCGCCTCGGCCATGTGGATGCCGCCGAGGTGGTGGTTGAGCATCAGCCGGAGGAACATCGTGTCGAAGTCCTGCCCGGTCGCCGCCCGTAGCTGGGCCCGCTCGGCGTCGGTGGCCATGCCCGGCATCAGACCGTCCCGGACCGTGCCGCCGCCGTCCGACATCCACGCCATCCTCGGGGCCGAACCGGTTGGGCCGAGTTTCCAGTCGCGCAGCCAGGTCAGCATGATGCCGATCTGGGCCTGCTGGGTCAGCGCGATGTCGGCACCGAGCGTCCGTACGTCCGGGTCGGTGGCCTTCTCGTGCGCGAGCATGGCCATCTCGACGGCCTGGGCGTGGTGGGTCGACATGTCCCGGGCGAACCCGGCCTCGACCGAGGTCTCACCGGGCCGGGTCAGCCCCGGGATCAGCAACCCGGCGACCACGCCGAGGACCAGTCCGACCGCGATCCCGATGGCCACCCAGCCGGTGCTGAACCGGCGATGGCCCTCACCGGTGGCCGAGTTGTCGTCGAAGTCGTCGGAATCGTCGTCGTCGCCCGACGAGCCGTCCCGCTCGAAATCCTCGTCTCCGAGGTCTTCGAGCTGTTCGAGTCGCGGATCGTCGGCGCCCGACGCGCCGGCCGGAGCCGACGCGTCGGGGCGGGTTGCTGTACCCATCGGTGTCCTTACTTCTTACTGGGTTGCGCCGTCTTTGCCGAGGTCACGCGGGGTGGTGCCGGTGGCGGTGATGCCGCCGGAGCAGCTGGCGCCCTGCTCGATGCCGGCGTTGGTACGCAGCGACCGGATGAACGTGTCGATCCGGCTGTCGTCCGCGTTGTCGACCTTGAGCTGGTAGCCCCAGGCCTGCAGCGAGATCGGCTTGTCCAGGTTGTCGACCGGGCTCATCAGCATGTACTCGTTGCCGCGCACCTTCTCGGCCAGCTTCGACACCTGGTCGGCCGGGAGCCCGGTCTTGTACGAGACCCAGACCGCGCCGTGCTCCATGCTGTGCACCGCGTGCTCGCTGGCGATCGGCGCGTCGTAGACGTCACCCATGCAGTTCTGCCAGTTGAAGTTGTGCTTGCCGCCCACCGGCGGGGTGAGCGAGTAGCTGACCGGGCCCCAGGCGTGGTCCGAGGCGGTCAGCGACTTGTCCGGCGATTCCCGGTAGTCCTTGATCCCGTCGATGCCGGCGGCCTGCTCGGCCCAGGGCTTGGCACCCTGGAACACCGCCCAGCCGCCCCAGCCGATGATTCCGACGGCGAGTACGCCGACGGCGACGAACAGGGCGATCGGGCCCCAACTGCGGCCCTGGCTGACCTTGACCGGGGCGATCGGCTTGCGGGGGCCCTTGCCGCCACCGCCCGCGCCTCGACCTTGCCCGCCGGGACGGCCGCCACCGGAGTTACCGGTTGCTGGCTTGCCACCCGCCGCCGGCTTTCCACCGGCCGCCGGCTTCTTACCGGTGCTGACCACGGACGGACGGCTTTGATCGCCACCCTGGGTGCTGATGCTCATGGTGCCTCGTCAGGTCGGTCGGTCAGGGGGTGGCGGGTCACAAAGGCGCAGGGTGTCCGCCGAGTGACCGAGTCTACCCCCGGTAACATGTTTCGGTGACTCCCGCCAATCTCGCCGAGGTCGTCCGTACCGCCGCACAGGCGGTCTTCATTTCCCGTGGGCTCGATCCCTCCCTGCTCCCGGAGTCGGTGACCCTGGAGCGACCGCGCAACCCCGAGCACGGCGACTACGCCTCCACGCTCGCCATGCAGCTCGCCAAGCAGGTCGGCGTACCGCCCCGCGAGCTGGCCGCCGGCCTGGCCGAGGAGCTGAGCCGGGCAGTCGGCATCAAATCGGTCGAGATCGCCGGACCGGGCTTCCTCAACATCCGTCTCGACGCGGCAGCCGCCGGGCAGTTGGCCCGCGTGGTGGTCGAGGCGGGTCGGGCGTACGGGCGCAGCGACGTACTGGCCGGCGAGCGGATCAACCTGGAGTTCGTGTCGGCGAACCCGACCGGGCCGGTGCACATCGGCGGGGTCCGGTGGGCGGCGGTCGGCGACGCGCTCAGCCGGCTGCTCCGGGCGACCGGCGCCGACGTCACCACCGAGTACTACTTCAACGACGCCGGGTCGCAGATCGACCGGTTCGCCCGTTCGCTGCTCGCCGCCGCGAAGGGGGAGCCGGCTCCCGAGGACGGCTACGGCGGGGCGTACATCGCGGAGATCGCCGAGGCGGTCCGGGCGCTGCACCCGGACGTGCTCGACCGCCCCGACGCGGTGGCCCAGGAGGTGTTCCGGGTCGAGGGCGTCGCGCTGATGTTCGACGAGATCCGTTCCTCGTTGGACCAGTTCGGGGTCCGGTTCGACGTCTACTTCAACGAGAAGGACCTGCACGACCGGGGCGAGCTGGACCTGGCCCTGGTCCGGCTGACCGACCAGGGGCGGACCTACGAGCTGGAGGGCGCCACCTGGCTGCGTACCACCGACTTCGGTGACGACAAGGACCGGGTGCTGCGCAAGTCCAACGGCGAGTGGACCTACTTCGCCGCGGACTGCGCGTACTACCTGGACAAGCGGGAGCGCGGCTTCGGCCGGGTCGTGATCATGCTGGGCGCCGACCACCACGGGTACGTCGGTCGGATGCGGGCGATGGCCGCCTGCTTCGGTGACGACCCGGACCAGACCCTGGAGATCCTGATCGGGCAACTGGTCAACCTGGTCCGGGAGGGCCAGCCGCTGCGGATGTCCAAGCGGGCCGGGACCGTGGTCACCCTGGAGGACCTGGTCGAGGCGATCGGGGTGGACGCCGCCCGGTACGCGCTCGCCCGCTACTCCAGCGACTCGCCGATCGACATCGACGTCGAACTCTGGACCCGGGCCAAGAGCGACAACCCGGTCTACTACGTCCAGTACGCCGGCGCCCGTACCGCCGGGGTCAGCCGGCATGCCGCCGAGGTCGGGCTGACCAGGGGGGAGCCGGAAGCGTTCCGCCCCGAGCTGCTCGAGCACGAGAAGGAGAACGAGCTGCTCAAGGCACTGGCCGAGTACCCGGCCGTGCTCGCCACCGCGGCCGAGCTCCGTGAGCCGCACCGGGTCGCCCGCTACCTGGAGGAGCAGGTGGCGCAGTCGTTCCACCGGTTCTACGACAACTGCCAGGTGGTGCCGAAGGGCGACGAGGAGATCACCGACCTGCACCGGGCCCGGCTGTGGCTGGTCGACGCCACCCGCACGGTCATCGCCAATGGACTGGAACTACTTGGGGTCTCTGCCCCGGAGAAGATGTAAGTGATGCGTGCTCACGAGGCCGGGGCGCTGCACGGCGACCTCGGCAGCCGGGGACCGGCGTGGCTGCGTACCCCCGAGGACGTCAACGCCCTCGTGCCGCAACTCTGGCCGCGGACCGTCACCCGCGACGCCGACGGTGAGCTGACCGTCGGCAACCTGCGGATCGGGGCGCTGACCAAGATGTTCGGCACCCCGATCTACGTCCTCGACGAGGAGGACCTGCGGTCGCGCTGCCGGGACTTCCGGGCCGCCTTCCCGGGCGAGGACATCTTCTACGCGGGCAAGGCGTTCCTCTGCAAGGCGGTGGTCCGGATCATCGCCGAGGAGGGGCTGTTCCTCGACGTCTGCTCCGGCGGTGAGCTGGCGGTGGCGCTCGCCGCCGACATGCCGGCCGAGCGGATCGGTTTCCACGGCAACAACAAGTCGGTCAGCGAGCTGTCCCGGGCGCTCGACGCCGAGGTCGGCCGGATCATCGTCGACTCGTTCGACGAGATCGACCGGCTCACCGAGCTGGCCCGGGAGCGCGGGGTCCGCCCCCGGGTGCTGCTCCGGGTCACGGTCGGGGTCGAGGCGCACACGCACGAGTTCATCGCGACCTCGCACGAGGACCAGAAGTTCGGCTTCTCGCTGGCCGGTGGGGCGGCGGCTGCCGCCGCGTTCCGGATCCTCGACGACGACGTGCTGGAGCTGCGCGGGCTGCACTCGCACATCGGTTCGCAGATCTTCGACACCAGCGGGTTCGAGGTGTCGGCCCGGCGGGTGCTGAGCCTGCAGGCGCAGATCCGCGACGCCCGTGGGGTCGAGCTGCCCGAGCTGGACCTCGGCGGCGGGTTCGGCATCGCGTACACGACGCAGGACGACCCGTCGACCCCGCACGACCTGGCCAAGCGGATCAACAAGATCGTCGACGGTGAGTGCGAGGGGCTGCGGCTGGCCAAGCCGCACCTGAGCTTCGAGCCCGGCCGCGCGATCATCGGCCCGGCCATGTTCACCGCGTACGAGGTCGGCACGGTCAAGGACGTCGACGGCCTGCGGACGTACGTGAGTGTCGACGGCGGGATGAGCGACAACATCCGTACCGCCCTGTACGGCGCCTCGTACTCGGCCACCCTGGCCAACCGGCGTTCCGAAGCGGAGCCGATCCTCGCCCGTGTGGTGGGAAAGCATTGCGAGTCCGGGGATGTGGTGGTGAAGGATGAATTCTTGCCCGCCGACGTACAGCCCGGAGATCTTCTCGCCGTGCCCGGCACGGGTGCCTACTGCCGGAGCATGGCCAGCAACTACAACCATGTCCCGAGGCCCCCGGTGGTGGCGGTCCGCGGCAACGAGGCACGCGTGATCGTCCGGCGGGAGACCGAAGACGATCTGCTGGCATTGGATGTGGGATGACAAAGCCTGTCCGCTTGGCGCTGCTCGGTTGTGGAACGGTCGGCAGCGAGGTGGTACGGCTGCTGCACGAGCAGGCCGCCGACCTCACCGCCCGGATCGGCGCACCGCTGGAGATCGCCGGCATCGCGGTCCGCAGGCAGGGCCGCAACCGGGGCGACCTCCCGGTCGATCCGGCGGTCTTCACCACCGACGCGCTCGGACTGGTCAAACGGGACGACGTCGACGTGGTGGTGGAGATGGTCGGCGGCATCGAGCCGGCCCGCACCTGGCTGGTCGAGGCGCTTCGGGCCGGCAAGAGCGTGGTGACCGCGAACAAGGCGCTGCTCGCCGAGGACGGCGGGTCGCTGCACGACGCCGCCGCGGAGAGCGGCGCCGACCTCTACTACGAGGCGTCGGTCGCCGGTGCGATCCCGCTGCTGCGCCCGCTGCGCGAGTCGTTGCAGGGCGACAAGATCACCCGAGTCACCGGCATCGTGAACGGCACCACCAACTTCATCCTCTCCGCGATGGACGCCACCGGGGCCGGCTTCGCCGAGGCGCTCGACGAGGCCACCGAACTCGGGTACGCCGAGGCCGACCCGACCGCCGACGTGGAGGGCTTCGACGCCGCGGCCAAGGCCGCCATCCTCGCCTCGCTGGCCTTCCATACCCGGGTCAGCGCGGCCGACGTCTACCGCGAGGGCATCACCGAGGTCACCGCCGCCGACGTGGCCAGCGCCAACGCCATGGGCTGCACGATCAAGCTGCTCTGCATCGCCTCCCGCGGCCCGGACTCCACCGGGGCCGAGTCGATCGGGGTCCGGGTCTACCCGGCGATGATCCCGCGCAGCCACCCGCTGGCCAGCGTCGGCGACGCGTTCAACGCGGTTTTCGTGGAAGCGGTCTCCGCCGGGCAGTTGATGTTCTACGGCCGGGGTGCCGGCGGGGCGCCGACCGCGAGCGCGGTGCTCGGCGACGTGGTGGCGGTCTCCCGCAACCGGCTGGCCGGCGTCCGTACGCCCAGCGAGTCGGCGTACGCGGCGTTGCCGATCCGACCGATGGGGGAGGCGGTCACCCGCTACCACATCAGCCTCGACGTGGCCGACCGCGCCGGGGTGCTGGCCA
The DNA here is from genome assembly GCF_035917455.1 of Micromonospora sp. NBC_01796. Classification (NCBI taxonomy): domain Bacteria; kingdom Bacillati; phylum Actinomycetota; class Actinomycetes; order Micromonosporales; family Micromonosporaceae; genus Micromonospora; species Micromonospora sp. NBC_01796. The sequence goes on from NZ_CP109078.1 coordinate 4,131,739, forward strand.
CCGTGGCCGGGGTCTTCGCCCGACACGAGGTGTCGATCGCGACCGTCCGGCAGGCGTCCGCGAGCACCGGCGGCAACACCGGCGGTACGGCGACCGTCGGGCGCGGCGGTGACGCGATCCTGGTGATCGTCACGCACGCCGCCCCGGACGCCGCCCTCGCCGCCACCGTCGAGGAACTGCGCGGTCTCGACATCGTCCGCTCGATCGCCAGCGTGCTCCGGGTCGAGGGCGGCGTCTGAGTCCGGCTGCCGGGCGGAGCCGAGCGGGGGACGACGGTGTCCCGCCAGATGGGTAACCATGGGTGCGCGGGCGTGGCCACCGGCACCCTGGGTCACGCTTGACCCACCTTCACCCGGCGTCCGCCCGTACCGGCGGCAACGCATCGACGAGGAGATCGACATGTGGCGGGGTTTGATCGAGGCCTACCGGGACCGGTTGCCGGTCACCGACGCCACGCCGGTCGTCACGCTGCACGAGGGGAACACCCCGCTGCTGCCCGCGCCGGTGCTCTCCGCCCGTACCGGCTGCGACGTCTACCTCAAGGTGGAGGGGGCCAACCCGACCGGTTCGTTCAAGGACCGGGGGATGACCGTGGCGGTCTCCCGGGCGGTCGAGACCGGTAACAAGGCGATCATCTGCGCCTCCACCGGGAACACCAGCGCGTCGGCCGCCGCGTACGCCGCCCGCGCCGGGCTGAGCTGCGCGGTCCTGGTGCCGCAGGGCAAGATCGCGCTGGGCAAGTTGGCCCAGGCGCTGGTCCACGGGGCGAAGCTGTTGCAGGTCCAGGGGAACTTCGACGACTGCCTGGCGCTCGCCTCGAAGCTCTCCCAGGACTACCCGGTGGCGCTGGTCAACTCGGTCAACCCGGACCGGGTGCACGGCCAGAAGACCGCCGCCTTCGAGATCGTCGAGGCGCTCGGCGACGCCCCGGACATCCACTGCCTGCCGGTCGGCAACGCGGGGAACATCACCGCGTACTGGCTGGGCTACCGGGAGGACGTCCAGGCGGGTAACGCCACCCGCCACCCGAAGATGTACGGCTTCCAGGCGGCCGGTGCCGCCCCGATCGTCAACGGCGAGGCGGTACGCGAGCCGTCCACCATCGCCACCGCGATCCGGATCGGCAACCCGGCGAGCTGGACCGGGGCGCTGGACGCGCGGGACGCCTCCGGCGGGCTGATCGCCGCGGTGACCGATCGGGAGATCCTCGCCGCGTACCGGTTGCTCGCCCGTGAGGTGGGCGCGTTCGTGGAGCTGGGCAGCGCGGCCAGTGTCGCCGGGCTGCTCCAGCAGTCCGAGGCGGGTACGGTTCCCGCCGGCTCGACGATCGTCTGCACGGTGACCGGCCACGGGCTGAAGGATCCTGAGTGGGCGATCTCCACCGCCCCGTCCCCGACCACCATCGGCAACGACGTGATCGCCGCCGCCCGCGCCCTCGACCTAGTCTGACCACCCACCCACCCACCCACCCACCCACCCACCCACCCGCACACCCACCCACCCGCCCACCGGACAGCGCGACGATCTTGCACTTGTGGTGGGTCACAAATCCGGATGAGTGCCCCGAATCCAGGCGCCACAAGTGCAAGATCGTCGAGGGAATCGGTGGTGCGGGGGTCGGCGGGGGGTTGTCGGGCGGGTTCTACTGGTTGGCGTTCGGGGGGTCGGTGCTCGCTGTTGTGCCGGGTTCGGTGGGGTCGTCGTAGGGGGTCGCGGCGGGGTCTGGGGTGGACGGGGCGGCATCGAGTTGCTCGGCGGCCGCCGCGGCGACGAGCAGGGCGGTGGCCCGCTCGACGGTCGCCAGCTCGTCGACTGAGAGCCGGCTGAGGAGGCTTTGCATCCGGGTGTTGCCGGCGTTGAGGATGCCCTCCATGAGCTTATGGCCGGACGGGCTCAGCTCGACCCGGCGGACCCGACGATCGCGCGGGTCCTCACCCCGTACCACGAGATCCTGCGCGACCAGGCGGTCGACGATGCCGGTCATGGTCGCCAGGCTGACCCCGACGGTGCCGGACAGCTCCCGGCCGGACGCGCTGCCGCTGTGCGAGAGCAGGATCAGAATTTTCAGCTGCGGCAGGGTGAGGTGCAGCGACAGGAACGGATCGGAGCGGTCGGAGGCGAACAACTGTTGCATCCGACGTTGACCATCCATGATGGCGCCGATGAGCCGGGTCCGGTCGGCCAACGCTCCGCCCGCCTCCTCGCCGCGGTGGTGGCGGTGACGGAGGTCGTTGCCACTGGCCACCGGACGTTAGCAGGCACCCCCGGCCTCACGCGAATTGTTCGTGTCAGGCAAAATATTCGTGTCGCGCCCTGACTTCCCCAGGAGAGCTCGCCCATGTCGTTGTTTGCCAGACTCAGTCTCGCCAACCGGGGGCTGGTCGCCCTCATAGCGGTGGTGATCACGGGCTTCGGGGTGTACGCCGTCCCCTCGCTGAAGCAGCAACTCCTACCGTCGCTGGAGTTCCCGGCGGCCTTCATCGTGGCCAGCTACCCGGGCGCCTCGCCCGAGATCGTCGAAGCGCAGGTCACCGAGCCGATCGAGAACAGCCTCCAGGGCGTCGCCGGCCTCAGCAAGGTCACCTCGACCTCGCGTGAGGGCGCCACGACGGTTCAGGTCGAGTACGAGTTCGGCAGCGACCTCGACGACATGGTCAACAAGATGGAGACCGCGCTCAACCGGATCAGCACCCAGCTGCCCGAGGGCGTCGACCCGCTGGTCTTCGCCGGCAGCACCGACGACCTGCCGGCGGTCGTACTGGCCGCCAGCGGCAGCGGGGACAAGCAGGCGCTGACCGACAAGCTGCGGGCCACGGTCGTACCCGAACTCGAGGGGATCGACGGGGTGCGCACGGTCGAGGTGACCGGTGCGCCCGACCAGCAGGTCGTGATCACCCCCGACCCGGTCAAGCTCGCCGGGCTCGGCATCGCGCCGACAGCCATCGGCACCGCGCTCAAGGCCAACGGGGTGGCCATCCCGGCCGGCACCCTGGTCGACGGCGGCCAGGCCCGTACGGTGCAGATCGGTACCCGGATCGGCACCATCGAGGACCTGCGCGGCATCTTCGTCAGCCCGACCGCTCCGGGCGCCCCCGCGGTCAAGCTCAGCGACATCGCCACGGTCGAGCAGCAGGTCGCCCCGGCGACCGGGTTCACCCGGACCAACGGTCAGGAGAGCCTCGGCATCCAGGTCACCGCGTCGCCGGACGGCAACGCGGTGGGGATCTCCCACGAGATCCGGGACAAGCTCGCCGACCTCGGCGAGGCGTCCGGAGCCGACCTGACCGTCGTCTTCGACCAGGCGCCGTACGTGGAGAAGTCGATCGAAAGTTTGACCACCGAGGGCCTGCTCGGCCTGGTGATGGCGGTCCTGGTCATCCTGGTGTTCCTGCTGTCGGTGCGGTCCACCCTGGTCACCGCGGTCTCGATCCCGCTCTCCGTGGTGGTCGCCCTGATCGCGCTCTGGATCGGCGACTACTCGCTCAACCTGCTCACCCTCGGCGCGCTGACCATCGCGGTGGGCCGGGTGGTGGACGACTCGATCGTCGTCCTGGAGAACATCAAACGGCACCTCGGGTACGGGGAGGACAAGCGCGGGGCCATCATCACCGGCGTACGCGAGGTCTCCGGGGCGGTGACCGCCTCCACCCTCACCACGGTCGCGGTGTTCGCGCCGATCGCCCTGGTCGGCGGCTTCGTCGGGCAGATCTTCGCCCCGTTCGCGATCACCGTCACGGTGGCCCTGCTCGCCTCGCTGGTGGTCTCGCTGACCGTCATCCCGGTGCTCGCGTACTGGTTCCTCAAGCCGGCAGCCGGTGGCGAGGGGGAGGCCGCGGTGCGCGCCGCCGCCGAGGAGAAGGAACTGCGCAGTCCGCTCCAGCGGGCGTACCTCCCGGTGATCGGTTTCGCGACCAAGCGCCGCTGGTCCACCGTGGCGATCGGCCTGGTGGTGCTCTTCGCGACGTTCGGTCTCTCCACCCAGCTCAAGACGAACTTCCTGGACGACTCCGGGCAGGACACCGTCAGCATCAGCCAGAAGATGCCGGTCGGCACCAGCCTGGCGACCACCGACGCCGCGGCCAAGCAGGTCGAGGGGATCCTGGCCAAGACCGACGGGGTCGAGACGTACCAGGTGACCGCCGGGGGCGGCGACAGCCCGTTTGGCGGTGGTGGCGGCGCCGCCAACGCGAGCTTCTCGGTGGCGCTGCACGAGGGGACCGAGGCCGGTCCGCTCAAGGACAAGCTGCGGGCCGAGTTCGACAAACTGAGCAACGCCGGTGAGATCACCTTCGGCGGCGGCAGCCAGTCGACCAACCAGCTCGCGGTGATCGTCCAGGCCGCCGACAACGACGTGCTGGCGCGGGCGACCGAGCAGGTACGCCAGGCGATGGTCGACACCCCCGAGGTGGAGGACGTCGAGAGCAGCCTGGCCGACAGCGCACCGCGGATCGACGTGACGGTGGACCGGGCCAAGGCGGCCCAGTTCGGGCTCTCCGAGGCGGCCGTCGGGCAGTTCGTCGGGCAGGCGTTCCGGGGCAGCCCGCTGGGGCAGGTGTCGCTCGGCAACGACCAGCAGGACGTGGTGCTGCGCTCCGGGTCCGCCCCGGCAACGGTGGACGAGCTCAAGGCGCTGCCGATCGGCCCGGTCAAGCTCGGTGACCTCGCCACGGTCAACGAGGTGGCCGGTCCGGTGTCGGTCACCCGGATCGACGGCGAGCGCAGTGTCACCGTCACCGGCACCGCCACCGGGGCCAACCTGGGCGCCACCAGCACCGAGCTGCAGAAGAAGCTGGACGCGCTGGACGTACCGGGGGCGACCTTCACCATCGGCGGGGTCACCGCCGAGCAGGCCGACGCCTTCGCCGACCTGGGGCTCGCCGTACTCGCCGCGATCGCGATCGTCTTCGTGATCATGGTGGCGACGTTCCGGAGCCTGATCCAGCCGCTGATCCTGCTGGTCTCGATCCCGTTCGCGGCCACCGGTGCGATCGGCCTGCTGCTGGTCACCGGTACGCCGCTCGGCGTACCGGCCCTGATCGGTGTGCTGATGCTGGTCGGCATCGTGGTGACGAACGCGATCGTGCTGCTCGACCTGATCAACCAGTACCGGGAACAGGGGCTGGGCGTGCAGGAAGCGGTGGTCGAGGGAGCACGGCGCCGGTTGCGGCCGATCCTGATGACCGCCATCGCGACCATCTTCGCCCTGCTGCCGATGGCGCTCGGTCTGACCGGTGAGGGCGGCTTCATCTCGCAGCCGCTCGCGGTCGTGGTGATCGGCGGTCTGCTCAGCTCGACCCTGCTCACCCTGGTGCTGGTGCCGACCCTCTACACCATGGTGGAGGGCCGCCGGGAGCGTCGCCGCGAGCGGCGCAACCTGGCCAAGGGCGACGGCGGCATCCCCTCCGGGCCGGAGCCGGCGCTGGTCGGCGCGGGCGCGCCGGTCACCGGTACGGCCGGCGGCACGACCGACGGGGGCGGCTTCGGTGTCGACGCGGCACCCCGTCCGTCGGGTGCGCTGATCGACGGCACCGACCAGTTCGAGGTGCTCCGGCTGCCGAAGACCCGGCGTTCGCCGCTGCCACCGGCGGAGTAGTCCGGGGAACGAGCAGTACAGCTAGTCCGGGTCGTCCCGGGTCGGTGCGGTTACCGGCCCGGGACGACCCGTCTGTGGGGTCGCGGCCTGCGGGTAGGGTGCCGATCCGTGTCGTCGTCCCCGCTGCAACTCGTCGTCCGCAACCGCGACTTCCGGAACCTGTTCGCCGCCCAACTGGTGGTCTTCGGCGCCGACTGGTTCGTGATGGTGCCGCTGCTGGTGCTGCTGCCACAGTTGACCGGCAGCGGGGTGTGGGGCGCGCTGGTGCTGGCCGTCGACACCGGACTCACCGCGCTGATCCTGCCGTACAGCGGCATGATCGCGGACCGGATCGACCGCAAGAAGATCATGATGGTGTCGAACCTGTGCGGCCTGGTCGCACTCCTGCTGCTGCTCTGGGTACGCAGTGCCGACACCGCCTGGTTGGCGCTGGTGTCGATCGGGGCGGTCGCGGTGGCGAAGGCGTTCTACTCACCCGCCTCCCAGGCGGCGCTGCCGAACGTACTGGATCCGGAGGACCTGGCCACCGGGAACGCGGTCGCCGGGGCGGCCTGGGGCACCATGGGCGTGGTCGGTGCCTCGCTCGGCGGGGTGCTGAGCGAGGTCGTCGGCCCGTACGCCTGTTTCTGGATCGCGGCGGTGGCACTGGCCGTCGCGGCCGGCCTGGCCTGGTTGATCCGCCGCCCGTTGCAGGCACCCCGCGACCACGCGGTGCCGGTGCAGCGGGGTTGGGCGGCGCTGGGCGAGGCGTTGCGTTACATCTGGGCCCGGCCACGGCTGCGCGCCCTGGTCACGGTCAAGTCGGCGGTCGGCCTCGGCAACGGGGTGCTGACCGTGTTCCCGCTGCTCGCCGGCGTGTACGGCGTCGGCGCGATCGGTGCGGGCCTGCTGTTCGCCAGCCGGGGAGCGGGTGCGTTGGCCGGTCCGGTGCTGATGCGCCGGGTGCTCACCCGGCGGTCCTGGCTGCTGCCCGGCCTGGCGCTGTCGATGTCCGGCTACGGGTTGGCCTACCTCGGGGTGTCGGTGGTCAACTGGTTCCCGCTGGTCCTGGCGCTGGTCTTCGTGGCGCACTTCGCCGGCGGCAGCAACTGGGTGCTGTCCAACTTCGCGTTGCAGGGTGAGGTGCCCGACCGGCTCCGGGGGCGGGTGTTCGCCACCGACCTGATGCTGGCCACCTTCGCGATCTCGGTCAGTCAGCTCGTGGTCGCCGCGGTGGTGGACCACGTCGACGAGCGGGTGGTGCTCGCCGGCTGGGGGCTGGTCACCCTGGTCTACGCGATCGGTTGGCGGATCGCCACCCGCAAGCTCTCCCTGACCGAGTCGGAGCCCGCCCCGGACGTCGAGCCGTCCCGGTAGGGAACGGGGTTGTCCGACGGGCGGTGGCTCGCTATCGTAGTGATATCACTTTGCTACTAAGGAGATGTCATGGAGCGAGTGGTCTTCCGGATGTCCGGCTTCCTCATGATCGCGGTCCTCGTGGTGCTCGCCGCCGCCGCGGCCGGTGTCCTCGTCGCGGTCGGTAACGACGGGGCGATCGTGGCCACCGCCGTCACCTACGCCGTACTGGCCGCCATCGCGGGCACCGGTTTCACCATCGTCAACCCCAACAACGCGCAGGTGGTGCAGTTCTTCGGCCGCTACGTCGGAACCATCCGCGACGCCGGGTTCCACTGGACCATGCCACTGACCGCCCGTACCCAGGTGACGCTGCGGGTACGCAACTTCGAGACCGCCCGGCTCAAGGTCTCCGACGCCGACGGCAACCCGGTCGAGATCGCGGCCGTGGTCGTCTGGCGGGTCGTCGACGCCGCCAAGGCGGTGTTCGCCGTCGACGACCACGTCGAGTACGTCGCCGTGCAGGCAGAGACGGCCGTACGGCACCTCGCCACCAGCTACCCGTACGAGGCACACGACTCCGGTCGGGCCAGCCTGCGCGACAGCGCGGTGGTGAGCGAGGAGCTGACCCACGAACTGCGGGAGCGGTCCGAGATGGCCGGCGTCGAGGTGCTCGAATCGCGTACCACGCACCTGGCCTACGCTCCGGAGATCGCCCAGGCGATGCTGGCCCGCCAGCAGGCCAGTGCGATCGTCGGCGCCCGCTACAAGATCGTGGAGGGCGCGGTCGGGATGGTCTCCCTCGCGTTGGACAAGCTGCGCGAGGAGCACGTGGTGGACCTCGACGAGGAGCGCAAGGCACAGATGGTGGCCAACCTGCTGGTCGTACTCTGCGGCGACCGGGCCGCCCAGCCGGTCGTCAACGCCGGCTCCCTCTACAGCTAGAGGCGGTCCGGCTGATGGCCGAGCGCAAGAAACTCCTGCTCAGGCTCGATCCGCAGGTCTACGACGCGTTGGCCCGGTGGGCCGGTGACGACCTGCGCAGCGTCAACGCCCAGATCGAGTTCGCCCTACGGCTCGCCCTGCGTACGGTCGGGCGATCACCGAAACCGTCGAACGAGCCGGCGTCGGGCGAGTCGGGACCGGCGTCGGACGAGTCGGGATCGGATGAGCGGGCGCCGGGTGAGTCCGGCGGGTAGCGGGTCAGCCCGCGACTCGCCGTCCGAATACTGATCAGGCGTTGGGCGGCCGGCTGCCGTGGTGGCCGGCCGCCCTAGCATGGGCGGATGGTGTTGTCCTTCGTCTCCGGGCCGGTCCGGGTCCGGGTGCCCGCGACCAGCGCGAATCTCGGGCCGGGTTTCGACTCGCTCGGTCTCGCGCTGGCCCTTTACGACGAGGTCGGCGCCAGGGTGACCCCCGGCGGTTGCCGGGTCGCGGTCACCGGTGCGGGCGCGGGCGAACTGCCCGACGACGAGACCCACCTGGTGGTCCGGGCCATGCGGGCCACCTTCGACCTGCTCGGCGGCCAGCCGACCGGGCTGGCGCTGGACTGTGTGAACCGGATCCCGCAGGCTCGTGGCCTGGGTTCCTCGTCGGCCGCGATCGTCGCCGGGGTGCAGTTGGCCCGTGGACTGACCGTCGACGGTATGGACCGGCTCGACGACGCCGGTGCGCTGCGCCTGGCGGCCGAGATCGAGGGACATCCGGACAACGTCGCGCCCTGCCTGCTCGGCGGCTTCACCATCGCCTGGACCGAGACGGCGCCCCTCTCGGCCGGGCTGGCCGGATCCGACCAGCCCGTCGCACCCGTCCCCGGAGCGGGAGTGACGGATGGGACTCAGGGGAGCACTGAGGCGCAGGTGGCGGCCGATGCCGGGCGCCCCGGGGTGGGTCCGGGTGCGCGGGCGGTTGTCCTGCGGCCGTCGCCGGATGTCACGCCGGTGATTTTCGTGCCCGAGGAACGGGGACTCACCGCCGTTGCCCGTGCCGCACTGCCGGCCACGGTGCCGCACCAGGATGCCGCGCGGAACGCCGGACGGGCCGCGTTGCTCGTACACGCGCTCACCGCCGACCCCTCCCTGCTGTACGCCGCGACCTCCGACCGGCTGCACCAGGACTACCGCGCGGCCGGGATGCCGGGCACTGCTTCCCTGCTCACGGCCCTGCGAGCGGCTGGAGTGGCGGCGGTGGTCAGTGGTGCGGGACCGACCGTACTGGCCCTGTCCGCGGTGCCGGAAAACTTCGACCCGGGAATGGGCTGGTCGGTCCGGCTGTTGCCAGTAGACGTGACCGGCGCCCAGGTTGATAGGGTTAGACTGGGACACGCCGAGCGGGACCCTGTTGCCGCAGGTCGGAAGAGTTGATTACGCTCTAGACTTAGCACAGCCGCGAAGCATGCGATCTCCTGCGGGTCGGTGCACCCCCGAAGCTTTCGGCGGTTAGCCCGTCTCACCCTTGCCTAGGCCCACGCCGCACCGCAGTTTTCCACCGGTCGTCGCAGACGGCGAAGACTGCTCACCGACGTTGGTGAGTCGGGAAAACCGGCTGCTGTGTTACAGACTCCCGTTACGCGCGACGCGAGGCGGGTGTACCGAGGCCGCCCGGCCACCTTGTTAGTCGATCCCGGGTAGCCCCGGCCTTATCGAGGGAAGGAATCCATTGAGCGACACCACCGACGTGACGTCGGATGTTTCCAACGTCGCTGGCGAAGCCACCGCGGGTCCCGTCCGTCGCCGCCGGACTGGCACCGGCTTGTCGGCGATGCTGCTGCCGGAGCTGCAGAGCCTGGCCGCGTCGCTCGGCATCTCCGGTACTGCCCGGATGCGCAAGGGCGAGCTGATCAGCGCGATCTCCGAGCGTCAGGGGGGCGCCGCCGCCGGTAGCCCGCCGCGTCCACGGGCCGAGGTCGCCGCCGCGGCCGCGCCGGCCCGCGAAGAGGTACGCGCCGAGGTGCGGGACACCACCGAACGGCGTGGCGCGGACGAGACTCCGGCTCCGGCTGCCCAGCCGGCGGCCACCGAGGCGCCCGCGCCCGTACGCGAGCGTTCCTCCCGCCGGTCCAGCCGTGCCGCGGCAACCGCCGCCACGGCAGCGGTGGAGCCGAAGGCCGACGAGCCGGTGGCCGAGACCACCGAGCGGGTCGAGCGGACCGAGTCCCGGACCAGCCGGGAGCGGGGTGACCGGGCCGAGCGCGGTGAGCGCACCGAGCGCGGCCAGCGCAACGGCGAGCGGAACTCCGACCGCAACGGCGAGCGGAACACCGAGCGGAACAACGAGCGCAACGCCGAGCGTGGCGGCGACCGCAACGCGGAGCGTGGCAACGACCGCAACGCCGAGCGCGGCAGTGACCGCAACGGTGAGCGGAACGCCGACCGCAACGGTGAGCGGAACCTCGACCGCAACAACGACCGGAACATCGATCGCAACGATGACGGCGACGATGACGGCGAGGGCGGTGGTCGCCGCAGCCGCCGCAGCCGGTTCCGGGACCGTCGGCGCGGTCGCAACGACCGCCCCGAGGGCGCCGAGACCACCGGTGGCGGCCGGGACCCGCAGGTCAACGAGGACGACGTGCTCGTCCCGGTGGCCGGCATCATCGACGTGCTCGACAACTACGCCTTCGTCCGGACCACCGGTTACCTCTCCGGCCCGAACGACGTCTACGTGTCGATGTCCCAGGTCAAGAAGTACGGCCTGCGCCGAGGTGACGCGGTCACCGGTGCGGTCCGCGCGGCTCGCGACGGTGAGCAGCGGCGGGACAAGTACAACCCGCTGGTGCGGCTCGACACCATCAACGGGATGGAGCCGGACGAGGCGAAGCGGCGGCCGGAGTTCTACAAGCTGACCCCGCTCTACCCGCAGGAGCGACTCCGTCTGGAGACCGAGCCGCACATCCTCACCACCCGCGTCATCGACCTGGTCATGCCGATCGGCAAGGGCCAGCGGGCGCTCATCGTCTCCCCGCCCAAGGCGGGTAAGACGATGGTGTTGCAGGCGATCGCCAACGCGATCACCCACAACAACCCGGAGTGCCACCTGATGGTGGTGCTGGTCGACGAGCGGCCCGAAGAGGTCACCGACATGCAGCGCTCGGTGAAGGGCGAGGTCATCGCGGCCACGTTCGACCGGCCGCCGCAGGACCACACCACGGTCGCGGAGCTGGCGATCGAGCGGGCCAAGCGCCTGGTCGAGCTCGGCCACGACGTGGTCGTACTGCTGGACTCGGTGACCCGGCTCGGGCGGTCGTACAACCTGGCGGCACCGGCCAGCGGCCGGATCATGTCCGGTGGTATCGACTCGACCGCGCTCTACCCGCCGAAGCGGTTCCTCGGCGCGGCCCGCAACATCGAGAACGGCGGCTCGCTGACCATCCTCGCCACCGCACTGGTGGAGACCGGGTCCATGATGGACACGGTCATCTTCGAGGAGTTCAAGGGCACCGGCAACGCGGAGCTGAAGCTGGACCGGAAGATCGCCGACAAGCGGGTCTTCCCGGCCATCGACATCCACCCGTCCGGTACGCGTAAGGAAGAGATCCTGCTCGCGCCGGAAGAGTTGGCCATCACGCACAAGCTGCGCAAGGTGTTGCACTCGCTGGACTCGCAGGCCGCACTGGACCTGCTGCTGGACCGGCTCAAGCAGAGCCGTACCAACATCGAGTTCCTGATGCAGATCGCGAAGTCGACCCCGGGGGAGTAATCCCTCGCGACGTACGCGAAAGGGGCACGGCCGGAAACGGCCGTGCCCCTTCGTCGTGGCACCGTCAGAAGTCGCCCTCGGCCACCTGGAAGACGGTGAGGCCCAGGTCGCGCCACATCCGGACCACCTGCATCCGGTCGTCGAAGACGCCGACCACCTGGAAGCGGGGGTGGATCTCGGCTTCGAAGATCTCCCGCTTGACCACCGAGTCCTTGCGGCTGTCGCCGTACTCGCGCATGTGGAGGCCCAGGTACGGCACTGCCACGTGCAGGTCCAGCCAGGCTTCGGTCTCGGCCCGGCAGGAGTCGTCCCGTCCGGAGCAGAAGACCACGCCGTAGCCGGCCGAGTGCATCGCCCGGACCGCCGCGATCACCGCCGGATTCGGCCGGTCTTCGCCGACCCGGCTCATGTCGTACGGGCTGCGTTCGCCCAGCAGCGCCACGGTCCCGTCGATGTCCACCAGTACGATCTCCGGCGCGCCGGACGTGGGCCGGTAGACGGTCGCCGGGCCGCCCGGGGTCACGTACGGCACCGGCAGCGGCAGGGTGCGCCCGGCCAGGTACCGCTGGTGCATCCGACGGATCGCCTCCTCACCCACCCGGTCGTCCTCGGGCCGGTCGGCGTCCCGGCGTACGCACTCGTCCACCGGTACGTCGGTGAAGTCGTGCACCTCCAACGTGGCGCCGAACCGGGCACCGAGTTCGGCCCAGTCCCGTACGGTCCTCGACCGCAGGTTCGTGTCGTCGACGCAGACGTCGACCCGTGCCCGGAGCAGCGCCTCGACCTGTGCCCGCTGTACGGCGGTCACCTGGCCCTCGGCCCACTGGGTGAACAGGCGGGTCCCGTGCAGCATCCGGCGCAGGTCGTCGCGGTTGACCCGGACCACGCCCGGCTGAAGTTCGCGGGCGAAGGTGGTCTTGCCGGAGGCGGGCAGCCCACGGGTGAGGATCAGTCGGGTCATCGGTCACTCCGGGTTGTGCGGGGTGCGGTCACCGGCGGGCTTGGCCTGCTGCCAGAGCAGCGGATGGTGGTCCTTGCCGTCGAGTCGGAGGAAGAGGGCGGCGCGTTCCGGGTGGGCCAGGGCCCGGCCGGCGAAGTCGCGTCGGGTCCACCCGTCGGGCAGGCCTGCGACGATTTCACCGTACGCGGTCTCGATCCGGGCGGCGCGGGCCGCGACGGTCGCGGTCAGCTCGGCCGCGACCGCCTCGACCCAGGCACGGAACTCGTCCGGCAGCGGCTCGACCAGGTCGGCCAGGCTGCCGCCGTGGACCATGACGTCCCAGACGGTACGGGCGCTGAGGCCGTAGACCAGGCGGTGCAGCCGGACGTAGTCGGCGTACTTGATTTTCACCCGCTGGTCGGTGTCCGGCCAGTGCACCACCAGCCCTTCCCGGTTGTCGCGCGGCGGCGCGGCCAGCGCCTCGGCGAACGTGCGGTAGGGCAGCGGCTCCACCACCGGACCGGGCCAGCCGGGGACCGCCGCCGGGCCGTGGCTGCGGCCGGTGGCGATCTCGACCGAGCCGAGCAGCACCAGGTCGTCCAGGCCGGCGTAGTCGAGCACGATCCGGTTGGTCGGGTAGATGATCTCGACCAGTACGGTGTGCCCGGCCGGCGGGACGAAGCCGGGATAGCGGGTGCGCAGCAGTTCGGTGGCGTGCCGGGCCTGGTCCGAGGTGAACGAGCCCCGGGTGGCGACCGTGTACCCGTCCGGGGTCGGGAAGATCACACCGAGCGAGCCGTCCGCCTTGTCCGTCACGGTCGCCGGTGCGTCGAGCCGGAGGTCCGGCGCCCCCGGCTGGTCGTGGTTGAAGAACTTCGGGTACGGCCGGGCGAGTACCGCCCCGGTCACGTCGTCCACGATCAGCCCCCGACAGGCCAGCGTCACCGGCGTCCAGATCGAGGCGTACGTGCACGCCTCGGTGTAGTTGTAGATGGACAGCGGCAGCTCGGGGTGCCGTTGCACGCGTACGAGACCCTCGGCGAGCGCCTCGGCCAGGGCCGAGGGATCGAAGACGTGCGCCAACGGCGTCACCGGTACGCGGACAGGGGTGGTCACGGGGAATGCCTTCCGGCGGGAGGGGAATGCACAGGGGTGCGGGGAACGTTAACCACCACGGATCAGGTGTGCAGCCCGATTTCGGGGTGGGCCGAGCCCCATGGCACACTGGTCAATCGGCCACCGGTTCCGGTTCACGCCCGAGCGCGCCACGCGATCGTGACGAGCGTTGACGGCGACCCGGCGACCACTTGACGAAAGGGACCGAGGCGACATGAAGCCCAACATCCACCCGGAGTACGTCACCACCGAGGTGACCTGTTCCTGCGGTAGCACGTTCACCACCCGCAGCACCGCCAAGGGCGGCTCGATCCACGTCGAGACCTGCAGCGCCTGCCACCCGTTCTACACCGGTAAGCAGCGCGTTCTCGACACCGCCGGCCGGGTTGCGAAGTTCCAGCAGAAGTACGCCAAGGTTCAGGCCAAGAAGGCCAAGTAGCTGCGTCGACGGCGCCCGCGTCCCGGTTCGTACCGGGCGCGGGCGTTGTCCGTATATGCCCGCGGTCCCCCATTCCGCCGCGGTTCCCCCGCTCGGTCACAAGGAGTACGGGTTATGAGCAGTGAGCGGTTGGCTGGCCTTCTGGACGAGTACGCGCAGCTCGAGAAGCGGTTGGCGGATCCGGCGATCCACGCCGACCAGGCGACCGCCCGACGGGTCGGACGTCGGTTCGCCGAGCTGACCCCGATCCACAAGGCCGCCGGTGAGCTGTCGGAGGCCCGGGCCGACATCGAGGCCGCCCGTGAGCTCGCGGCCGAGGACCCGTCGTTCGCCGGCGAGGTGGACGCGCTGGCGGCGTCCCTGCCCGCGCTCGAACAGCGGCTGGCCGAGCTGCTCGCCCCGCGCGACCCGCACGACGCCAAGGACGTGATCCTGGAGATCAAGGCCGGTGAGGGCGGCGACGAGTCCGCGCTGTTCGCCGGTGACCTGCTCCGGATGTACACCCGGTACGCCGAACGCCACGGCTGGGTGACCGAGGTGCTCGAGGTGCAGGACTCCGACCTCGGCGGGGTGAAGGACATCTCGCTCGCGGTGAAGACCAAGGGCGTACCGGAGGGCGGGAACGGGGTCTGGTCCCGGCTGAAGTGGGAGGGTGGGGTGCACCGCGTACAGCGGGTGCCGGTCACCGAGTCCCAGGGCCGGATCCACACCAGTGCCGCCGGTGTCCTGGTGCTGCCCGAGGCGGAGGACGTGGACGTCACCATCGACCCGAACGAGCTGCGGATCGACGTGTTCCGCTCGTCCGGCCCCGGCGGCCAGTCGGTCAACACCACCGACTCGGCGGTGCGGATCACCCACCTGCCGACCGGGATCGTGGTCTCCTGCCAGAACGAGAAGAGCCAGCTCCAGAACCGGGAGCAGGCGTTGCGGATCCTGCGGGCCCGGCTGCTCGCCGCCGCCCAGGAGCAGGCCGACGCGGCTGCCTCCGACGCCCGCCGGCTCCAGGTGCGTACGGTCGACCGCTCGGAGCGGATCCGGACCTACAACTACCCGCAGAACCGGATCACCGACCACCGGATCGGCTACACGGCGTACAACCTCGACCTGGCGCTCGCCGGGGACCTGGACGCCGTGCTGGACGCGCTGACCGAGGCGGACCGGGCGGCCAGGCTGGCCGGCGAGAGCGAGCTGTCCCGCCGCTGATCCGCCGCCCTCGCGGACCGGGTCAGGAGACGATCCGGGGCCGGGTCTTGGACCGCAGCATCTCCCGGTCGGCGACCTTGAACGCGGTGCTCAGTGCCTCCCGCAGGTTGGCACCGGCCCCGCTCACCTCGGCGAAACCGACGCTGACCCCGACCGGGGTGCCCGGCACCAGCGAGGCCCAGTCCTCGGCGTACACCGCGGCGGTGATCCGGCGGCCCACGTCGTCGGCCTCGGCCATGCCGGCGCTCGGCAGCACCACGATGAACTCGTCACCGCCGAACCGGGCCACGAAGTCACCCCGCCGCATCACCCGGTTGATCACCCCGGCGATGCGTTGCAGGACCAGGTCGCCGGAGTGGTGGCCGTGCGCGGTGTTGACGGCCTTGAAGCCGTCGAGGTCGCAGACCCCGATCACCGCCCGCTCGCCCCGTCCGACCATCGCCGCGACGTAACGCTCCAGCCGGCGGCGGTTGGGCAGGCCGGTGAGCGGGTCGGTGAGCGCCTCGTCCTCGTACCGGGCCGCCTCGCGGCGCAACTCCTCGTGGTCGATCCGGGCCGCGATGCCGTCGACGTACACGTCCCGGAGCCGGTCGTTGCGCTGGGCGGCGAGCCGGAACGCGAACCGGTCGGCCCGGTGTGCCGCCGGATGGTCACCCGCCCTGCTGTACGCCATGCTGCGCAACCGGGCGTGCTCGGCCGCGCCGAGGGTCTCGGCGGCCACGGTGATCGTGTCCAGCCGGGTCATCGCCTCGATCGGCCGCCCGGCGGCGATGGCCAGGCACGCCTCACCGAGCTGGCGCATGTCCCGCGCCCGGGCGCTGTCCCCGCCCTTGCTGAGCAACGAGGTGGCGGAGATCCCGGCGGGCAGCTCGGTCGGCTCACCGAGCGCCGCCCGGCGGGCGACCGCGTACCCGTACGCGACCAGGCTGCTCGGGCGCAGCCGGGCCCCGCCCCCGGTCGCGACGAACCGGTCCAGGTCGCCGCCGATGTCGCGGAGCACCCGCAGGCAGCCGTCGCTGTCGCCGTGGTGGTCGAGGGTGACCGCGTTGCGCAGCCGGATGCCGGGGGCGGCGAACGTCTCGTCCGGTATACCGGCGGCGGCACCGAGCTGGCGGGCCCGTTCGATGGCGGAGAGCGCATAACCGTGGAAGCTGAGGTAGGAGTAGGCCATCGCCAGGTCGTGCCAGGCCCAGGCGGTCTCCCGGTCCGGGTCCTCCACCGCGGCCAGCGCCTGGGCGCTGCGGACCAGGTGGGTCACGCACCGGTCGAGGGCACCGTGGTCGTGCGCGGCGAGCGCGGCCAGGGCGTGCAGGTGCCCGTGCAGGTACGGCTCGGAGACGAGATCGCGGGCGGCGTCGAAGGCGCGCTCGACGGCGGTGGTGTATTCGGCGGTCCGGCCCAGGTTGATCAGCGCGGAGAGGCGTTGGACCAGCGCGTCGGCGCGGGAGTACGGGTCCTCGGTGGCGTCGATGACCTGCTCGAAGGTCTGGCACGCCGCGGCGGACCGGCCGGCCTCCATCAGCCCGCGAGCGTGCATGAGGACCTCGGCCTGGTCTTTGACCTGGTCGAGCCAGCTCACGCGGAACCTCCTACGAATCGCGGACGAGCGGCGCCCGTGTCCGGTGCCCCCGTCCGACGTCTCATGATTATGGCGTGACAGATTTCCTACAGCAGCCCGCCGAAGGGTCAGAACGGTTGCGGCCCTCGGTTGCCGTCGGTCGGGCGACCGGTGCGTTGGCCGCCGCCGGAATCGGCCCCGCCCGGGCCGAAGCGGAGCTGCTGGCCGCGTACGTGCTGGATACGTCGCGTGGGCGGTTGGCGCTGACGGCCAGGTTCACCCCCGCCCAACTCGACCGGTTCGCCGAACTTGTCCGTCGTCGGGTGGAGCGCGAACCGTTGCAGTACCTCCTCGGTTCGGCACCGTTTCGTTATCTGGAGCTGGCGGTCGGGCCGGGCGTCTTCGTACCCCGTCCGGAGACCGAACTGCTCGCCGGCTGGGGGATCGAGGGGGCCCGCGCGATGGTCGGGGGCACGGGTGCGCCCGCCGCGCCGCTCGTGGTCGACCTGTGCAGCGGCAGCGGGGCGATCGCCCTGGCGGTGGCCGACGAGGTGCCGCAGGCGCGGGTGGTGGCGGTCGAGCGGTCCCCGGAGGCGCTGTCCTGGCTGCGCCGCAACGCGGCCGAGCGGGCCACCGCCGGGGACCGGCCGGTCGAGGTGGTGGCCGGCGACGTCACCGATCCCGAGCTGCTCGCCGGGCTGGCCGGGCAGGTGGACATCCTGCTCTGCAACCCGCCGTACGTACCGTCGGCGACCGCCGTACCCCCGGAGGTGGCCGACCACGACCCGGCGGAGGCGGTCTTCGGTGGCCCCGACGGCCTGGCGGTGATCCGCCCGGTGCTGGCCCGCGCGGCCGACCTGCTGCGCCCCGGCGGGCTGCTCGGCATCGAGCACGACGACACCCACGCCGAGGCGGTACCGGCGCTGCTCCGCGCCGACGGCCGGTTCGACGAGGTACGCGACCATCCGGACCTGACGGGTCGGGCCCGGTTTGTCACCGCGTGTCGCACTGACGGCACCCGTGCCGCCGATGCCGTTCCGGCGTGGCAGACTGGCTCCTCGTGATGCTCTACGACTGTCGGTCCCTCGCCGAGCGCGACCGCGGTATCGCCGCCGCGATCGAGGCGGTCAAGAACGGCGAGCTTGTCGTGCTACCCACCGACACGGTGTACGGGATCGGCGCGGACGCCTTCACGCCGTACGCCGTCACCGCGCTGCTGAACGCGAAGGGTCGCGGTCGGTCCATGCCGCCGCCGGTCCTGGTCGGTTCCCGGCACACCCTCGACGGGCTGGTCTTCACCCTGCCGTCGGCCGCCCGGGACCTGGTCGCGGCGTTCTGGCCGGGCGCGTTGACGATCGTCGTCGAGCACTCGCCCAGCCTCCAGTGGGACCTCGGCGACACCGCCGGCACGGTCGCGGTACGGATGCCGATGCACCCCGTCGCGCTGGAAGTGCTCCGGGAGACCGGGCCGATGGCGGTCTCGTCGGCGAACAAGACCGGGCAGCCCGCGGCGACCACCGCCGAGGAGGCCCGCGACCAGCTCGGTTACTCCGTCCGGGCGTACCTGGAGGCCGGCACCGCGCCGGACCCGGTGCCGAGCACCATCGTCGACCTCACCGGCGAGATCCCCCGCGTGCTGCGGGAGGGGGCGATCCCGCTGGAGAAGCTGCGCGACGTCGTACCGGACATCCAGGGCCGGGTGGCCTGAGTGCCGCCGTTCACCGTCCTGCACGTCTGCATGGGCAACATCTGCCGCTCCCCGATGGCCGAGCGGCTGCTCGCCCTCGCGATCCGGGAGCGGCTGGCCCGGCGGGCCGACGGTGCGACGGGCGGGCCGGGGCTCGCCGACGAACTGCTGCACAGCCACAGCGCCGGCACCGGCGGCTGGCACGCGGGTGAGGAGATGAACCCGCCCGCCGCCCGTCAGGTCCGCTCCCGTGGTGGTGACATCGACGGCTTCGCCGCCCGCAAGCTGCGTTCGGACCAGATCGACGCGGCCGACCTGGTGTTGACCGCCACCGCCGACCAGCAGGACTACGTGGTCGCGCTCCGCCCCGACGCGGCCGGGCGGACCTTCGTGCTCGGCGAGTTCGGCCGGCTGCTCGCCGCCGTCGACCTGACCGGGCTGCCCGCCGCCTCGGCCACCCCGGACGAGGTGTACGCCCGAGGGGTCGCCCTGGTCGAGGCGGTCGACGCCGCCCGGCGGGGCAGCACCCCGCTGCCGGCGGACGATCTCGACGACCCGTGGGGCCGGGGTGACCAGTGCTTCAGCCGGGTCGCCGACGAGATCGAGGAGACCGTCGACCCGCTCGCCGCCGCCCTGCTGCCCTGAGCGCATCGCCGGGGGTTGTCGTCCTGACCAGGGCATAGGTCGATCACGCCGGGCCGCTCCGTACACTCCACTGCGGTGGCGCACTCGACGAGGAGACCACATGAGCAAGTTCTACGGGCCCGACTTCGACGAGTTGGCGGCCACCGATCCGGAGATCGCCGACGTGGTCCTGGGCGAGTTGGACCGGTTGCGGGGCGGCCTGCAACTCATCGCCAGCGAGAACCTCACCTCGCCGGCCGTACTGGCGGCGCTCGGCTCGACCCTGACCAACAAGTACGCCGAGGGGTATCCCGGACGGCGTTACTACGGTGGCTGCGCCGAGGTGGACCGGGCCGAGGAGATCGGCATCAACCGGGCCAAGGAGCTGTTCGGGGCCGAGCACGCCAACCTGCAACCGCACTCCGGGGCGAGCGCGAACCTGGCCGCGTACGCGGCGCTGGTGCAGCCGGGTGACCCGGTGCTGGCGATGGAGCTGCCGCACGGCGGTCACCTGACCCACGGCAGCCGGGTCAACTTCTCCGGCAAGTGGTTCTCCCCGGTCGGCTACACCGTCCGCCGGGACACCGAGCTGATCGACTACGACGAGGTACGCGACCTCGCCCTGGCGCACCGACCGAAGCTGATCATCTGTGGCGCGACCGCCTACCCCCGACTGATCGACTTCGCCCGGTTCCGGGAGATCGCCGACGAGGTCGGTGCGTACCTGATGGTGGACGCCGCGCACTTCATCGGGCTGGTGGCCGGCGGGGCGATCCCGTCCCCGGTGCCGTACGCCGACGTGGTCTGTTTCACCACCCACAAGGTGCTCCGGGGACCGCGCGGCGGCATGATCCTCTGCCGGGAGGGGCTCGCCGAGCGGATCGACAAGGCGGTCTTCCCGTTCACCCAGGGTGGTCCGTTGATGCACTCCGTCGCGGCCAAGGCCGTCGCGCTGCGCGAGGCCGCGTCACCCGACTTCAGGACGTACGCCACCCAGGTGGTCCGCAACGCCCAGGCGCTGGCCGCCGGGCTCGCCGCGGAGGGGATGCGGCCGGTCTCCGGCGGCACCGACACCCACCTGGCCCTGATCGACCTGCGCGAGTTGGACGTGACCGGACGGGACGCGGAGGAACGGGCCGGCCGGGCGGGGATCACGCTGAACAAGAACGCCATCCCGTACGACCCGCAGAAGCCGATGATCGCCTCAGGGATCCGGGTCGGCACCCCGAGTGTCACCACCCAGGGCATGCGCGAGGGTGAGATGCGGCAGATCGCGACCCTGATCTCCCGGGCCGTCCGGACCGATCCGACCGCCACCGGTGGCGAGGAGACGCTGGCCGCCGTCGCCCACGAGGTCACCGAGCTGGTGGCCGGCTTCCCGGCGTACCCCCGTGGCTGAGCTGGCGGCGGATCGCGCCCTGGACGCCGACCGCGACCCGGTCGAGGGCGCGACAGTGGACGACACATCCCCCGCCGACGCTGTCACGGACCCGGCCGCCCCGGCGGACAAACACTGGCGATTGCAGCATCTGCCGGTGCTGCTGTTGGCCTCCGCGGGCCTGGTCGCGCTGGCCGCCCTGGTCGGCGGGCTGACATCCGGTACGACCGGAGCGATCGGTGCGGCGATAGGCGTTGCCGTCGTCACTTTCAGTTACACATCGTCCACCCTGGTCGTGGCCTGGGCCGATTCGGTGGACCCGCAACTGGTCCTGCCGTTCGGTCTGGCGATGTACGCGGCCAAATTCTCGGTGTTCGGCGTGTTGATGGCCGCGGCGGCTGCTACTGGCTGGCCAGGGCTGGTGCCGCTGGCGCTCGGCGTGGTCGCCGGCGTGGCGGTCTGGACCGGTGTGCACATCTGGTGGATCACCGCTGTTCACCTGCGGCGGACCACCACTTAGCACGGCGCGGCAAAAAACTGTCCGTGATCGGTCATTTCCCAGCGGGCCTAAGCGGAGTAGCGTGCCTCCAGACGACGCTGCGCCCCAGAACGCCCACACACCTCGGTTGTGCGGGGGGTGCCTCCTTGCCTCGTATTTCTGGCTGATACCGTTCGCCGTGTCATGGCCGGTGACCAAACCCCCCAACCCGCTGACGGCACAGGCGACTATCAGCCGCCCAACGCCGGACAGGGATGGACCGCGCTCGCGTACCTGATCGCAGGGATGTTGGTGTGGGGCCTCATCGGCTGGCTGGTCGACCGGTGGCTCGAGACCGATGGCGTCGCCATCGGGATCGGCGTGGTACTCGGCGCGGCTGGTGGGATCTACCTGGTCATCCGCCACTTCGGCGCGCCGCCTAACTAGGGAAGGGACGCGGTGATCGGACAAACGGTCGTCCTCGCGGAGGGCGATTCCCCGTTTCCACCCAGCGTGGGGGACTTCTTCCTGCCCAGCATCGCCCCGTGGGGCGGACACTCGCTGTGGGTCACCAAGATCACCCTGCTGGTCTGGCTCGCGGCCGGTTTGCTCATCCTGTTCTTCCTGCTGAGCTACCGCAAACCGCAGCTGGTGCCGACCAAGAAGCAGTGGTTCGCCGAGTCGATCTACGGCTTCGTGCGCAACAACATCGCCGTGGAGATGATCGGGCACCGTGGAGTCGCCTTCGCGCCGTACTTCACCACGCTCTTCTGTTTCATCCTGCTGACGAACCTGTTCAGCATCGTTCCGCTGATCCAGATCTCGCCGAACTCGCACATCGCCTTCCCGGCGATCTTCGCGGCGATCAGCTACGTGATGTTCATCTGGGTGGGCATCCGGCACCACGGTGCGGGCAAGTTCTTCAAGAACGCCCTCATCCCGCCGGCGCCGTGGTACATCCTGCCGTTGCTGATTC
The DNA here is from genome assembly GCF_035917455.1 of Micromonospora sp. NBC_01796. Taxonomy (NCBI): domain Bacteria; kingdom Bacillati; phylum Actinomycetota; class Actinomycetes; order Micromonosporales; family Micromonosporaceae; genus Micromonospora; species Micromonospora sp. NBC_01796. The sequence goes on from NZ_CP109078.1 coordinate 4,153,764, forward strand.
CGATCGAGGCATTCTCGACGTTCCTGGTTCGCCCGTTCTCGCTGGCCGTGCGTCTGTTCGCGAACATGTTCGCCGGCCACATGCTCCTGCTGGTCTTCACCCTCGGCGGATTCGCGATGCTCAACGCGACCCCGCTGTTGGCGCCGGTCTCGGTGCTCTCCTGGGTGATGACCGTCGCGCTGACCTTCCTCGAAGCACTGGTCATCGTCCTACAGGCCTACGTCTTCGTCGTGCTGACGGCAAGCTACGTGCAGGGCGCTGTCGCCGAAGAGCACTGATTCACAACCGCACAACCGTTGTCGTCCCGCGTGACCGTCACGCGAGATACCCAGGAGGAACCAACTAATGGACATCGCCGCAGTAGAGGGCAGCGTCGCCGCCATCGGTTACGGCCTTGCCGCCATCGGCCCCGGCATCGGCGTCGGCCTGGTCTTCGCCGCGTACATCAACTCGACGGCGCGTCAGCCCGAGTCGTCGCGGATCACCCTGCCCTACGTCTGGATCGGCTTCGCCGTGATCGAGGCGCTCGCGCTGCTCGGCATCGCATTCGGCTTCATCTGGCAGGGCCAGCTCTAGTTCCGCCCGCCTTCGTCAACGGAGGGTTCACATGCTTTACATCGCCGCTGCGGAAGGCGCCACCGAGCACAACCCGATTCTCCCGCTCTGGCAGGAGATCGTCGTTGGATCGGTCGCCTTCGCGCTGCTCTGCTTCGTGCTGATGAAGTTCGTCTTCCCGCGCATGGAGCAGACCTTCCAGGCGCGGGTCGAAGCGATCGAGGGTGGCATCAAGCGGGCCGAGGTCGCACAGGCCGAGGCCAACCAGCTCCTCGATCAGTACCGGGCCCAGTTGGCGGAGGCACGTACCGACGCCGCCAAGATCCGCGACGACGCGCGGGCCGACGCCGAAGGCATCCGACAGGACGTCCTGGCCAAGGCGCGCGAGGAGTCCGACCGGATCATCGCGCTCGGCAAGGAACAGCTCGCCGCCGAACGGCAGACCATCGTGCGTGAACTGCGCGCGGAGGTCGGCACGCTCGCGGTCGACCTGGCCAGCAAGATCGTCGGTGAGTCGCTCGCCGACGAGGCGCGTCAGAAGGGCACGGTCGAGCGCTTCCTGACCGGGCTCGAGAGCGCGGGGGCCCGCTGATGCAGGCCGCCAGCCGGGAGTCGTACGCCGCCGTGGCGGAGCGTCTGGACGCGTACGCCCAGACCGCCGAGCCGTCGGCGATCGCCGACACCGCCGACGGGATCCTCGCCGTGGCCGATCTGCTGCGCCGTGAGGCGCGGCTGCGGCGGGCCCTGTCCGACCCGGCCCGCTCCGGCGAGGAGCGGGCCGGCCTGCTGGGCAGCCTGGTCGCCGGCAAGGTCAACTCGGATGCGTCCGAGTTGCTCACCGCGCTGGTCGGTGGTCGCTGGTCGGCTCCGTCCGAACTGCTGACCGGCACCGAGCGGCTCGGGGTGGAGGCACTGCTCGCCAGTGCCGACCGGGCCGACGACCTCGGTGAGGTCGAGGACGAGCTGTTCCGCTTCGGCCAGGTGGTCGGGGGGGACACCGGACTGGGCAACGCCCTGTCCGACCCGATCGCGCCGGTGGCGCAACGGGCCGAGCTGGTTCGGACCCTGCTCTCCGGCAAGGCGAAGCCGTCGACCATCCGCCTCGCCGAGGTGGCCCTGGCCGGCTTCGGTGGACGGTCCTTCTCCAACGGGCTCACCCGCCTGGTGGAGCTGGCCGCCGACCGCCGTGACCGGCAGGTGGCCTACGTGACCGTCGCGGCGCCCCTCGGTGAGGAAGAGGAGCGCCGGCTGAGCACCAAGCTGACCGAGATCTACGGTCGGGAGGTCACCGTCAAGCAGACGGTCGACCCGCACGTGCTCGGCGGGCTGAGCGTCCAGGTCGGTGCCGATCTCTACGACGGCACCATCCTGCGCCGACTCACCGAAACCCGTAACGCGCTCACCAAGCGCTGAACGAACTACGCCGTACTTAGCCTGCCGCTCTGAGTTAACTCCGGGCCCTGAATAGAGGAAGCAGAGGATGGCCGAGCTGACCATCTCGTCGGAGGAGATCCGCGGCGCCCTGGAGCGCTACGTCTCCTCCTATTCGCCCGACATCTCCCGCGAGGAGGTCGGCGCTGTCGCCGACGCCGGTGACGGCATCGCGCACATCGAGGGGCTCCCCTCGACGATGGCCAACGAGCTGCTGGAGTTCGAGGACGGCACGCTCGGCGTGGCGCTCAACCTCGACGTCCGGGAGATCGGCACCGTGGTGCTCGGCGACTACGCCGGCATCGAGGAAGGCCAGCGCGTCAAGCGCACCGGCCGGGTGCTGTCCGTTCCGGTCGGCGACGCCTTCCTGGGTCGCGTGGTGAACGCGCTCGGTGCCCCGATCGACGGTCTCGGTGAGATCGCCAACGAGGGCTTCCGCGAGCTCGAGCTGCAGGCGCCGAACGTCATGGCCCGGCAGGGTGTGACCGAGGCCCTCCAGACCGGCATCAAGGCCATCGACGCGATGACCGCGATCGGCCGGGGTCAGCGTCAGCTGATCATCGGTGACCGGAAGACCGGCAAGACCACGGTCGCGATCGACACGATCCTGAACCAGCGGGACAACTGGCGGTCGGGTGACCCGGCCAAGCAGGTCCGCTGCATCTACGTGGCGATCGGCCAGAAGGCCTCCACCATCGCCTCGGTGAAGGGCCTGCTGGAGGAGCAGGGCGCGATGGAGTACACCACCATCGTCGCCTCGCCCGCCTCCGACCCGGCCGGCTTCAAGTACATCGCCCCGTACGCCGGCTCGTCCATCGGGCAGCACTGGATGTACGGCGGCAAGCACGTCCTGATCGTCTTCGACGACCTGACCAAGCAGGCCGAGGCGTACCGCGCCGTGTCGCTGCTGCTGCGTCGCCCGCCGGGCCGTGAGGCGTACCCGGGTGACGTCTTCTACCTGCACTCCCGCCTGCTGGAGCGCTGCGCCAAGCTCTCCGACGAGCTGGGTGGCGGCTCGATGACCGGTCTGCCGATCATCGAGACCAAGGGCAACGACATCTCGGCGTTCATCCCGACCAACGTCATCTCGATCACCGACGGGCAGATCTTCCTCGAGGGCGAGCTGTTCAACCAGGGTGTCCGGCCGGCGATCAACGTCGGTACCTCGGTCTCCCGGGTCGGTGGCGCCGCGCAGGTCAAGCCGATGAAGAAGGTCGCCGGCCGGCTCCGGCTGGACCTGGCCCAGTACCGCGAGCTGGAGGCGTTCGCCGCCTTCGCCTCCGACCTGGACAAGGCCTCCCGTAACCAGCTGGACCGTGGCGCCCGCCTGGTCGAGCTGCTCAAGCAGCCGAACTACTCGCCGTTCCCGGTCGAGGAGCAGGTGGTGTCGGTCTGGGCCGGCACCGAGGGCAAGCTCGACGACATCGCGGTTGCCGACGTACGCCGGTTCGAGAACGAGTTCCTCGAGTTCCTGCGGCACAACTACAAGTCGACGCTGGATTCGATCGCGGCGTTCAACTGGAGCGACGACGAGCCGCGCGCCCTGGACGAGGCGATCAACCGGTTCAAGGCCCAGTTCCTGGGTAAAGCGGACGACGTGAAGGTCAACGAGGCCGCAGCCGCGCCCCTCGAAGGGGAAGAGAACCGCGAGACCGTAACCCGGTACCGGGATGGCGGGACCGACGCTGCGGTAGAGAAGTAGGGCTGACCAATGGCGGCCCAGGTTCGCGTTCTTCGTCAACGAATCCGCTCGGCGAAGTCGATGAAGAAGATCACCAAGGCGATGGAGCTCGTGGCGACGAGCCGGATCGCCAAGGCCCAGGCCCGGGTCGCGGCGTCCCTGCCGTACGCCCAGGCCATCACCGGTGTGCTCACCGCGCTGGCGTCCAACGCGGCGATCGACCACCCGCTGCTCACCGCCCGTCCGCGGGTACGGCGAGCCGGGGTCGTGGTGGTCACCAGTGACCGCGGCCTGGCCGGCGGTTACAGCTCCAACGCGATCAAGATGGCCGAGTCCCTGCTGGCTCGGCTGCGGGACGAGGGCAAGGAGCCGGTGCTCTACGTCATCGGCCGTAAGGGCGTCACCTTCTACCGGTTCCGCAACCGGCCGATCGAGGCGAGCTGGACCGGGTTCTCGGAGCAGCCGTCGTTCGCGAACGCCCGCGAGGTGGGTGAGACGCTGATCAAGGCGTTCGGCCACGGCGCGGACGACGAGAGCGGCAGCGGCGGCATCGACGGCGTGCTGGGCGTGGACGAGTTGCACATCGTCTACACCGAGTTCAAGTCGCTGATGACGCAGAACCCGGTTACCAAGATCATCGGCCCGATGGAGGTCGAGGACCGTCCGCGGTCCGAGGGCCTGCTGCCGGCGTACGAGTTCGAGCCGGAAGCCGAGGCGCTGCTCGACGCACTGCTGCCGAAGTACATCAACACCCGGATCTACGCGGCGTTGATCGAATCGGCGGCGAGTGAGTCGGCGGCACGCCGGCGCGCGATGAAGAGCGCGACCGACAACGCCGAGGACATGATCGACAGATACACGCGTGAGATGAACTCGGCCCGCCAGGCCGGGATCACCCAGGAGATCAGTGAGATCGTCGGCGGCGCCAACGCGCTGGCCGCGTCGGGAAGTGAAGTGTGATGACTGCACCAGTAGAGACGAAGACCGCCACCGGTCGGGTGGTACGGGTCATCGGCCCGGTCGTCGACGCCGAGTTCCCGCGCGACGCCATGCCGGAGATCTTCAACGCCCTCAACGTCACCGTCTCGCTCTCCGGTGGAGAGAAGACGCTGACCCTCGAGGTCGCCCAGCACCTGGGCGACAACATGATCCGGGCCATCTCGATGCAGCCGACCGATGGCATGGTCCGCGGCGCCGAGGTCCGGGACACCGGCAACCCGATCATGGTCCCGGTGGGTGACGGCACCAAGGGTCACGTGTTCAACGCGATCGGCGAGTGCCTCAACCTCAAGGAGGGCGAGAAGCTCCAGGTCTCCGACCGGTGGGGTATCCACCGGAAGGCCCCGGCCTTCGCCGACCTCGAGCCGAAGACCGAGATGCTGGAGACCGGCATCAAGGTTCTCGACCTGCTCGCCCCGTACGTCAAGGGTGGCAAGATCGGCCTGTTCGGCGGCGCGGGTGTGGGCAAGACCGTGCTGATCCAGGAAATGATCATCCGGGTTGCGAACAACTTCGGTGGTACCTCGGTGTTCGCCGGGGTGGGGGAGCGTACCCGTGAGGGCAACGACCTCATCCACGAGATGACCGAGTCCGGCGTCATCGAGAAGACCGCGCTGGTCTACGGCCAGATGGACGAGCCGCCGGGCACGCGTCTGCGGGTCGCCCTCTCCGCGCTCACCATGGCGGAGTACTTCCGGGACGTGCAGAAGCAGGAGGTGTTGCTCTTCATCGACAACATCTTCCGGTTCACCCAGGCCGGCTCGGAGGTTTCCACCCTGCTGGGCCGGATGCCGAGTGCGGTGGGTTACCAGCCGACGCTCGCCGACGAGATGGGCGAGCTGCAGGAGCGGATCACCTCGGTCCGTGGCCAGGCGATCACCTCGATGCAGGCGATCTACGTGCCGGCGGACGACTACACCGACCCGGCACCGGCGACCACCTTCGCCCACCTGGACGCGACCACCAACCTGGAGCGGTCGATCTCCGACAAGGGCATCTACCCGGCGGTTGACCCGCTGGCGTCCTCCTCGCGGATCCTCGCCCCGGAGTACGTCGGTCTGGAGCACTACACCGTCGCCTCCGAGGTGAAGCGGATCCTGCAGCGCTACAAGGACCTGCAGGACATCATCGCCATCCTCGGTATCGAAGAGCTCTCCGAGGAAGACAAGATCACCGTTGGGCGTGCCCGGCGGATCGAGCGCTTCCTGTCGCAGAACACCTTCGCGGCCGAGGTCTTCACCGGCATCAAGGGTTCGTACGTGCCGGTCAAGGACACCGTCGAGGCGTTCAAGAAGATCAGCGAGGGTGAGTTCGATCACTTCCCCGAGCAGGCGTTCTTCATGTGCGGTGGCCTGGACGACCTGGAGCGCAACGCACGCGAGCTGATGAAGGACTAGTTTTTCCGTACTGCGACTGGGGACCGTGCCGGCTGACCGCCGACACGGTCCCTTTTCGCGTACGCGGGGTGCAGCGGCGGCCCAGTTGATCTTCCAGGCGTTTACCCAGAAACCAGCGCTACGCTCTGCAACGTTCGTGCCCTCGTAGGGCCGTCCGTTTCCGTCGGGGCGCGATGATGGGAGATGCCTGGTGACCGACCTCGGTACGCCGACCACACACGGCAAGCGCAGGAAGAAGTCGGCGGTGCCGCGCTGGGCGCGACTCTGCACGATCTTCGGTACCGTGCTGATGCTGCTCAGTGGGGTCGTACTGGTCGGGTTCGAGGCACTGCTCTCCCGCTACCAGGGTGCGGTGGCCAGTGCCGACCTCTTCGGTGACGAGGGACCCGGCACCCCGCCGCCGAAGGTGTCCGACATCAAGGGGCCGGTCAACATCCTGCTGGTCGGCATCGACCCGCGGCAGCCGTCCACGCCCCCGCTCGCCGACTCGATCATGATCCTGCACGTGCCGGCCGGGATGGACCGGGCGTACCTCTTCTCGCTGCCGCGTGACCTGCGGGTGGACATCCCCGCCTTCCCGAAGGCGAACTACGCCGGGGGCAACGACCGGCTCAACGCCGCCATGTCCCACGGCAGCCTGGTGCCCGGGAAGAACCCGGACGCGGCCAAGGGCTTCGAGTTGTTGCAGACCACGATCAGCAACTACACCGGCATCAAGCGGTTCGACGCGGGCGCGATCCTCAACTTCGGCGGTTTCAAGAAGATCGTCGACGCGATGGGCGGCGTCGACATGTACATCGACGCCGACACCAAGTCCGAGCACCTCCAGCCGGACGGCACCCCGCGCCCGGGCAACCCGAACGGGGAGGGTTACATCGGGCCGCAGCGCGAGTACAAGAAGGGCCAGGCCCACCTGAACGGCTGGCAGGCCCTGGACTACGTACGGCAGCGCAAGACGCTGGTCGACGGCGACTACGGGCGGCAGCGGCACCAGCAGCAGTTCATCCGGGCGATGGCGAGCCAGGCGCTCAGCCGGGACGTGGTGACCAACCCGCTCAAGCTGGACGCGGTGCTGCGCGCCGCCGGCCAGTCCCTGATCTTCAGCGGCCGTGGGCACAGCGTCGCCGACTGGGCCTTCGCCCTGCGTGACCTGCGGTCCGACTCGATGACGCTGATCAAACTGCCGCACGCCGCGCTCGGCTCCTCCAGCAACTACCAGGGCGAGCAACTGAAGGACCCGGCCCCGGACTTCTTCGCCTCCGTACAGGCCGACACGCTGGACACCTTCGTGGCCGCGCACCCCGAGCTGATCAACACGGACAAGTAGCCGGGGGTGCTTCTCGCCACCCGCCGTGGGAACGGGACGGATGCGCGACTAGACTCGGTGGAATCCCGTAGCTATACAAGGAGTCAGCGTGGCAAATCAGCTACACGTCGAGCTCGTAGCCGTCGAGGAGAAGGTCTGGTCCGGCGACGCCGAAATGGTCGTTGCGCGGACGACCGAGGGCGAGCTCGGAGTGCTGCCGGGCCACGCTCCGCTGCTGGGGCAGCTCGCCGAGCCCGGACAGGTCCGGATCAAGCTCGCCGGTGGTGAGCAGATCACGTTCGAGGTGGCCGGTGGCTTCCTCTCGGTGACCGGCTCGGGCGTCACCGTCCTCGCCGAGAGCGCCACCCCGGTTACCGCCGCTTCGACCCGCTGACCCGGCACGTCGGTGCTGGTTCTGGAGTGGATCGGGGTCGGCGCGCTGGTCGTGCTCGCCGGCCTGCTCGTGCTCTTCGTCCGGCGTGCCCTGGTGACCCGCTCGGGCGGGATCATCCGGCTCAGCGTACGGGTGTCGACGATGCTCGACGGCCGGGGCTGGTCGCCAGGATTCGGGCGCTTCACCGACGACGAACTGCGCTGGTACCGGATGTTCAGTTTTGCCATCCGGCCCAAGCGGGTGCTCGCCCGTCGGGGGCTCGCCGTCGAACGTCGCCGGTTGCCCGAGGGCCAGGAACAGTTCTCCATGCCGGCCGACTGGGTGATCCTGCGCTGTACCAGTCACCAGGCGCCGGTGGAGATCGCGATGGCGCAATCCACGGTGACCGGGTTTCTTTCGTGGCTCGAGGCCGCTCCTCCGGGGGCGGTCTCGCCGCGTCTGGGGGCTCATGATTGGCCTGCTGCTTGAGGGTGTTCGTTGGGGGGTTGGGCCTGCCGTGCCCGGCTCCGAGCGGTCAGGCTTGATCTCTCCGCCGGGCACGGCAGGCCCAACCCGAAACCTTTGTTCGTCAGCGCCCGGTCCCGATGGGGACCGGGCGTTTGTGGTCTGGGGGCAGGGGTGATCGGCGGACGGGTCAGGTGGTGGTGTTGCCGGTGTTGGTAGCGGCGAGGCCGGAGTGGGGGCGGGTGGTTCGGATGGGGCGGCGGCAGTGGTAGACGAGGGCGGGGGGCAGGTTCGCCCAGACCGTACGGCCCATGGTGACCTCTTCGAACCGGGACCGGAGGGCGGTGCGGAGTCGCTGTGCCGGCGGGGTCCAGATCGCGAACAGGTAGGCGAACGTGGTGAACGCGCCGTCGTCGGCGAGCCCGTCGGCGACCGCGTCGAGCAGGTTCTGCTGCAGGTCGTTGTTGAAGGCGGCCCAGGGCAGGCCGCTCACGATCACGTCCGCCTGCCGGTGGCCCCGTGCGGCCAGCAGGTCACGGAGTTTGCGGGCGTCGTCCGAGATGACGTCCACCGCCGGGTAGCGCCGACTCAGGGCACCGGCGAAGTCGGGGTTGATCTCGATGGCGAGCTGGTGGCCGCGCCCGCCGAGCCGGCGCTGGATCTCGCCGGTGAAGGAGCCGGTACCCGGTCCGAGTTCGACCACCACCGGATCGCCCGTACGCGGAACCGGTGCGGTGATCTTGTCTGCCAGTGCCCGTGAGCTGGGCGCGATCGCACCGACCGCCATCGGCTGGCGGACAAACTGGGTCAGGAACGTTAATTTCTCATTGGCCACGGCCACCAAAATAGGCGATGACCGTCCGTACCCGGTCGTCCGGATGGTCGGAACTTCGGCCACCCGGAGGAGGCGGACCGGCCGGTGGCCGGACCGGCTGCCCACACCCGCTACGTATCGTTGGCGGGTGCGAACGGGGCGGTGGCGGTGGGGTCCGGATCTGTTGCTCGGGCTGGTCGGGCTCGCGCTGGTCGCGGCCAACGGCCTGCTCGGCTGGGCGGAGATCCAGGACAACCCGGTCGTCGCCGGCCTGGCCACCGCGACCGGGCTCGCCCTGTTCGGGGCGCGACGGTGGCCGTGGCCGACGATGGCGGTCGAGGCGACCCTGCTGGTGGTCGCCGACGCCGTCGCCCCGCCGAACAGCGTCATCACCCAACTGGGGCTGGCGGTCGCGTTGGCCGTGGTCGGCTACCGCTCGCGCTGGTTGGGCACCACCGCGGCGTTCCTGCTGGCCCTCGTCGCGACCCTGATCGACGTGGTCGACCCGGGCGGGGAGCCGCTGGGGCTCACCGACAAGGAGGCGACGGTACGGGTGCTCGCCATCGCGGCACTGGTCGGCGCGCCGATCGTGTTCGGCCGGTACCTGCGCCGGCAGCGGGATGCCACCCTGGTCGCCGAGGAACGTGTCTGGGAGGCGGAGACCCGGCAGGCGGCGGAGAACCGGGCGGCCCGGCTGGCGGAGCGCACCAGTATTGCCCGGGACCTGCACGACATCGTCGCCCACCATGTCAGCGCCATCGCGTTGCAGGCCGGTGCCGCCCAGTTCGCCGCCCGGCACACCGGCCGGGTGGACGACGCCGTGGTGGCCCTCGGCGAGGTGCGCGGTACGGCCGGTCGGGTGCTCGACGAGCTGCGCGAGCTGCTGGAGGTCTTGCGCGACCCGGAGGCGGTCGAGGCGACCACGGTGCTGGTCGAGCCGGAGCAGATCTTCCGGGACGCGGTCCGCCAGGTCGAGGCCGGTGGGTTGGAGGTTCGGCTGGCGGGTGCCGAACTGGTGGCCGGGGCGCCGCTGGTGGTGCGTACGACCGCTGCCCGGGTGATCCAGGAGGGGCTGACCAACGCGCTCAAACACGCCGGACCCGGCAGCTCGGTGTCCGTACGGCTGTGTCGGGAGGACCGTGGCCTGCTGGTCGAGGTGCTCGACAGCGGGTCGGTACGGGCCGACCCGGTCCGTACGGCGCTGCCGCCGTCGGGGCACGGCCTGGCCGGCATGCGGGAGCGGGTCGGGCTGCTCGGGGGTAGGTTGGCCGCCGGTCCCGCCGCCGACGGCGGTTGGCGGTTGACGGCCCACCTACCGGTGAAGGAGACCCCATGATCCGCCCGGTCGAGGAGACCCGATGATCCGCGTACTCGTCGTGGACGACCAGGCGCTGGTCCGCGCCGGCGTCGCCCTGCTGCTGCGTACGGCCGGGGGTTTCGACATCGTCGGGGAGGCGGCCGACGGATCGGAGGCGGTACGCCTGGCCCAACGGCTGCACCCGGACGTGGTGCTGATGGATCTGCGGATGCCGAGGATGGACGGGATCGAGGCGACCCGGCGGATCCTCGACCATCACCCGGCCGCCAGGGTGCTGGTGCTGACCACGTTCGCCGACGACGCCAACATCTACGGCGCCCTGGGTGCCGGTGCGATCGGTTACCTGGTCAAGGACGGCGAGCCGGAGGCGCTGATCGAAGCGGTCCGGCGGGCGGCCAACGGGGAGTCGCTGCTGGCCCCGCCGGTGCTGGCCCGCATCGTCGGCCGGGCGCTGTCCGCGCACCGCGAGGACGCCCAGCGGGACGCCGAGCAGGTCTCCGTCGGGCAGCGGCGCCTGCTCACCGACCGGGAGCGGCAGGTGCTGGCCCTGGTCGGGGTCGGGCTGTCGAACGCGGAGATCGCCGGCCGGTTGCACCTGGGCGTCACCACGGTCAAGACCCACGTCTCGGCCGCGATGGAGAAGCTGCGGCTGCGCAACCGGGTGCAGGCCGCCGTGGTGGCCCACCGGCTCGGGCTGGTGGACGACGGGTTCAACCTGGTCGAGGCGGCCGACCCCGACCCGGTGGTCGGCGCCCCCTAGGGCTGCCTCCGGCCACCCGGAGGAGGCCCGGCGGCCGGCTGGACGACGTGGCGGCGTACCGGTGGGCGTCAGGGTAGCCGGGTGGAGATCATCAGCACCTTTGTCGACTGGCTCGCCGGGTTGTCGACCGGCTGGTTGTACCTGACCGCGGCGGTCGTACTGGCCGCGGAGGTGGCGGTGCTGCCGGGGATGGTCCTGCCGGCGGCCACCACGATGCTCACCGTCGGTTTCCTGGCCCGGGCCGGTGACCTGGACCCGGCCACCGCCCTCGTGGTGACCAGCCTGGCGGCGATGCTCGGCGACCACCTCGGCTTCCTGGAGGGGCGGCTGGTGGGGCCCCGGCTGCGGCGGGGTCGGTTCGGCCGCCGGATCGACGCCGGGCGGTGGGAGCGGGCGGAGCGCCTGCTGACCGCCGGGGGCGGCCCCGCGATCGTGCTCGGCCGGTGGACGCCGTACGTCCGGACCCTGGTGCCCCGGATGGCGGCGGTGGCCGGGCTGCCGTACCGGCGGTTCGCGGTGTACGACGCCGCCGCGGTGCTGGTCTGGGTGCCCGGCATCTTCCTGATCGGCTACCTCGCCGGGGCCTCGTACCTGCGGATGGGCGGACTGATCGGCACGGTCGTGGTGATCGTGGCGGCCGTGGCCGGGCTGGTCACCGCCGGCGTGTGGGCCCACCGCCGTCGGGGTCGGGGCCCCGCCGGCCGTGACCGGGAGTCCGCCACAGGATGCCGGGGACGGGTACGGCGTGCCCGGTCGCCACTGCGGCGGTCCGGCCCGGACCAGGGGCGGCGTACCCGCCCGGACACCCGTACGGCTCGGCCGGAGCGGGACCCGTCCCGGTGGTGATCAGCGTTCGCCCGGCGTCACTTCCGGCCGCCGGGGACCCATAGCACATCCCCGTCGGGATTGGCCGTTCTTGCCAGGATGAAGAGCAGATCGGATAGCCGGTTGAGATACTTTGCCGGAAGGATGCTGGTTCGTTCCTGATCGTGGTTCACCAGTGCCCAGGCCGCTCGTTCGGCGCGCCGGGCCACCGTGCGTGCGACGTGCAACAGAGCCGCTCCCGCGGTGCCGCCGGGCAGGATGAAGGAGTCGAGCTTGCCCAGTTCCGCGTTGTACTCGTCGCACCAGGTCTCGAGCCTGGTCACGTACTCCTCGGTCACCCGCAGCGGCGGATACGCCGGATCCGGCTCGACCGGGGTGGCCAGGTCGGCGCCGACGTCGAAGAGGTCGTTCTGGATCGCGGCCAGCACCGTACGCAGACCGTCGTCGAGTTGGCCGAGCGCGAGGGCCACCCCGATCGCCGCGTTGCACTCGTCCACGTCCGCGTACGCGGCGATCCGCGGATCGGTCTTCTCGACCAGTTCGTTGTTGCTCAGCCTGGTCTGGCCGGCGTCGCCGGTCCTGGTGTAGATGCGGGTGAGGTGAACGGCCATGACGGACAGCGTACGGAGGTCCGACGGCGAGCCGCCCACCCAGACGGTGACCGGTGACGGAACCGACCCGACCGGCGGGCTGCCGGGTGACTGGCCGGCGTCCGGGGTGACCGCGGAGGTGGCTGCCGACCCTACGATTGCCGACGTGGACGTGATCAGGGTCAGCGGTGGCGCCCGGCTCGCCGGTGAGGTGCACGTCGTGGGCGCGAAGAACTCCGCGCTGAAGCTGATGGCGGTGGCCCTGCTGGCGCCCGGCCGCAGTGTGATCACCAACGTCCCCCGGATCACCGACATCGCGATCATGGGCGAGGTGCTGCGCCGGCTCGGTTGCGAGGTCTCGTTTGGCGAGGACAACGGCACCTCGACCGGGACCATCGAGGGCATCCCGGTGGTCGGGGTGGCCGACGGCGTATCGGTGGAGGTGCCGCCGGTCGACGGCGCCGGACCGGTCCGCGACGTCGCCTCGACGGCCAGCGGCGAGGCCCAGGCGGCGGTCGACCTCGGTGCGCTGCCCGGCCGGGCCCGGACGGTGACCATCGACGTGCCCGCCGAACCGGGCACCGACGCCGACTACGACCTGGTACGCCGGCTGCGTGCGTCGATCTGCGTCCTCGGCCCGTTGCTGGCCCGGCGCGGTTACGTCCGGGTGGCCCATCCCGGTGGTGACGCGATCGGCTCCCGGGGCCTGGACATGCACGTGTCGGGCCTGGCCCGGATGGGTGCGGAGATCTCCGGCTCGCACGGCTTCGTGATCGCCTCGGCCCCGAACGGGCTGCGCGGCGCGACAATCTGGCTGGACTTCCCCAGCGTCGGCGCGACCGAGAACCTGGTCATGGCGGCGGTGCTGGCCAAGGGGATCACGGAGATCGACAACGCGGCCCGCGAACCGGAGATCGTCGACATCTGCACCATGCTCTCGGCGATGGGAGCCAAGATCGAGGGAGCCGGCACCTCGACCATCCGGATCGAGGGCGTCAGCGAGTTACGCCCGGTGCAACACCGTACGGTCGGCGACCGGATCGTCGCCGGCACCTGGGCCTTCGCGGCGGCCATGACCCAGGGGGACGTGACCGTGACGGGTGCGAGCCCGAGCTTCCTGGAGATCGCCTTGGACAAGGTGATCTCCGCCGGCGGCCTGGTCGAGACCCGGACCGACGCCTTCCGGGTACGGATGGACCGACGCCCGACCGCCGTCGACGTGGTCACCCTGCCGTTCCCAGGCTTCGCCACCGACCTGCTGCCGATGGCGATCGGGATGGCCTCGGTCAGCGAGGGCGCCTCGCTGATCACGGAGAACATCTTCGACGGCCGGTTCATGTTCGTGAACGAGATGGCCCGGCTCGGCGCCGACATCAAGACCGACGGGCACCACGCCGTGGTCAGGGGCCGGGAGCGCCTCTCCAGCGCCCCGGTCCGGGCCACCGACATCCGGGCCGGCGCCGGCCTGGTGATCGCCGGCCTCTGCGCGGACGGGGTGACCGAGATATCGCACGTGCACCACGTCGACCGGGGGTACCCGGACTTCGTCGCGGACCTGCGTGCCCTCGGCGTCGAGGTCGAACGCACCACCGCACCCGCCGAGCAGAACTTCTCCCTCTGACCCCTGCTCCACCCTCGCTGCCGTCCCCGCCTGCTGCTCGTCCGCGTCGCCTGAGGTGTCGTTCAGGTCGACGGATAGAGTGCGGTGGAGACAGGCGTACCAGGGGAGGAGCAGGCGGATGGCGGGTCGACTCGCGGTCATCGGGGCCGGACTGATGGGTTCGGGCATCGCACAGGTGGCGGCGCTGGCAGGTTGGCAGGTGACGCTCCGCGACCTGGACGACGCGGCGACCCAACGCGGCCTGGACGGCATCCGTACCTCGCTGGACAGGTTCGCCGCCAAGGGCAAGATCGAAGCCGGTGAGGTGGAGAGCACCCTGGCCCGGATCACCCCGACCACCGACCTGGAGGCGGCGGCCGACGCCGACCTGGTGGTCGAGGCGGTGTTCGAGCGGCTGGAACTCAAGCAGGAGGTGTTCCGCGAACTGGACCGGATCTGCCGGCCGGACGCGGTCCTCGCGACCAACACCTCGGCGATCCCGGTCACCCAGATCGCGGCGGTGACGAAGCGGCCGGAGTCGGTCGTCGGCACCCACTTCTTCTCGCCGGTGCCGATGATGCAGCTCTGCGAGCTGGTACGCGGCTACAAGACCAGCGACGAGACGCTCGCCACCGCCCGCGCCTTCGCCGAGGAGATCGGCAAGACCTGCGTGGTGGTGAACCGGGACATCGCCGGCTTCGTCACCACCCGACTGATCACCGCCCTGGTCATGGAGGCGGTCAAGCTCGTCGAGTCCGGCGTCGTCTCCGCCGAGGACCTCGACGTCGCCTGCAAGCTCGGCTTCGGCCACGCCATGGGCCCGCTCGCCACCACCGACCTGACGGGCGCGGACGTGCTCCTGCACGCCACCAAGAACATCTACACCGACACCGGCGACGAGAAGTTCTTCCCGCCCGAACTCCTCCAGCGCATGGTCACCGCCGGAGACCTGGGCCGCAAAACCGGCAAGGGCTTCTACTCGTACTGACGGGCTCGTCGTGGGGGCTGTGGCCCTCCGTGCCCGGCTCCGAGCGGTCAGGCTTGATCTCTCCGCCGGGCACGGAGGGCCACAGCCTTTCGCAGGTCAGGGCGCGTGCGTTGGCGCGGCGTCGTGGACTGCGTCAGCCGTCGCGTCTGGTGGTCCAGCGGAAGGTGCGTAGGCAGAGGACCAGGCCGATGACGCACCAGGCGGCCAGGACGAGGGCGACCCTGCCCAACTCGTACGAGCCGGCGGGCTCCTGGGCGCCGAACGAGTCGGGCAGGAAGACCGAGCGCAGGCCCTGGCACATCCACTTCAGCGGGAAGATCGCCGCCACCTGCTGCATCCAGGTCGGCAGGTCGGTGAAGACGAAAAAGACGCCGGAGATGAACTGGAGGATCAGGGCGACCGGGGTGACCGTACTGGGTGCGCTCCGGCCGCTGCGCGCGAGCGACGAGAAGGCGATGCCGCAGAGGGTGCAGGCGGTGATGCCGAGGGCGGAGACCCAGCCGAAGGTGAACCACTTGGTGGCGGTGTCCGGCAGTTTGAGGTCGAACAGGAGGACGGCTACGGCGAGCAGGAGGACCGTCTCGGCGATGCCGATGACGGCGACCATGATGGTCTTGCCGGCGAAGTAGACCCATTTCGGCATCGGGGTGCCGCGCAGGCGCTTGAGTACGCCCCGGTCGCGTTCGATCGGGATCTGGATGGCCAGGCTCTGGAAGCCGACGGTGAGCAGGCCGGTGGCGATCATGCCGGTGACGAAGTACTGGGTGAACTTGACCCCGCCGCCGATCTCGCCCGAGAAGATCGACGCGAAGATCAGGATCAGGACCACCGGGAAGAGCATGGTGAAGACCACCGACTCGCGGCTGCGCAGGAACTGGCGCAGTTCCAGCCGTCCCTGGCGCAGGCCGAGTTCGATCGGGCCGGTCCGGCGGGGCACCGCTACCGGGGCGGCTTCCGTGGTCGTACTCATCACTGTCCGATCATCCGCAGGTAGACGTCTTCCAGGGTCGGGCGGGACACGGTGAGGCCGGGCACCTCGCCGCCGTACCGCGCGGCCAACTCGGCGATCAGGGCCGTCGGCGTCGCACTCTCCGCCTGCTGCGGCGTCCCGTCCGGGGTACGCCAGGAGACGACCGGTAACGCCTGCTGCCGGTTGCCCAGCTCGGCCGGGGTGGAGACCTCGACGAGCTGGCCGGCGGTGATCACGCCCACCCGGTCGGCGAGTGACTCCGCCTCGTCCAGGTAGTGGGTGGTCAGCACGATGGTGGTGCCGGCGGCGGCGAGGTCGCGGATCAGCTCCCAGAACTCGCGCCGCGCCTCGGGGTCGAACCCGGTCGTCGGCTCGTCGAGGAAGAGGAGTTCGGGGCGGCCGATGATGCCGAGGGCCACGTCGAGCCGGCGCTTCTGGCCGCCGGAGAGGGTGTGCGTACGGGCGCGGGTCTTGTCGGTGAGCCCGACCCGGCCGATCACCTGGCGCGGATCATCCGGATTGGGATAGAACGCCGCGAAATGGTCGACCACCTCGCCCACGGTCAGGTCGTCGAACTCGCCGGTGCCCTGGAGCACGATGCCGACCCGGGAACGCCAGTCCCGCCCGGCGGTGTTCGGGTCGACGCCGAGGACGTTGACCTCGCCGCCGTCGCGGCGCCGGTAGCCCTCGAGGATCTCGACCGTCGTCGTCTTGCCGGCACCGTTCGGGCCGAGCAGGGCGAACACCTCACCGGCCCGGACCGCCAGGTCGAGACCGGCGACGGCGACGTGCTCGCCGTACGACTTGCGCAATCCCCGTACGGAGATCGCGAGCTGGTCACTCATGACGAACACTATGCGCGTCGGTGACGAACGGTGGGTAGCTGGGGTCCGGCCGGCGGCCGTCCGAGCGGGGTCCGGGGCGGCGGCGGTTCGGCGGCCACCCGGACCGGGTCAAGATCCGCTGAGGACCTCGGAGAGGGTCGCCGGGACCAGATCGCGGTCCCGCAGGCCGGCCAGGATGTGCGGAAGCGCCTCGTCGGTCATCGCGGCGTTCGCCTCGGTGACGTGCATGATCACCACCGAGCCCGGACGTACCTTGTCGAGCACCGCCCTGACGATCGGTTGCCAGGCGGTGGCGAACGGGTCCCCGCTGACCACGTCCCCGTCGACCACGGTCAGGCCGAGCGGGGCGAGCGCGGAGAGGGCCGCCGTGTCGTGGCACAGGCCGGGGAAGCGGAAGTAGCGGGTCTGCCGGCCGCCGTACGGCTCGATCACCCGGAAGGTCTTCGCCACGTCCTCGGTCATGTTGTTGGCCGGCACCCGGGGCAGGTCGTAGCAGTCCCCGGTGAACGCCAGGTGCCCGTACGTGTGGTTGGCCAGCTCGAACCGGGGATTCGCCGCCAGTCGACGGGTCAGGTCGGGGTAGCGCTCGACCCACTTACCGGTCAGGAAGAAGGTGGCCGGCAGTTCTTCCCGTTCCAGCAGGTCGATGATCTTCAGGTTGGCGTACGACTTCACCTTGCCCGTACGCAGGCTGTAGAGCATCGAGTCGGTCATGTCGGCGTCGAAGGTGAGCGCGACCCGGTTGCCCGTACGCGGTCCGTTGTTGACCACCGGTGGCCTGGTCCCCGCCCGCGTCGCGCCGGGGACGGTGCCACCCGGCGCGGCGCTGCTGGGCCTGGTCTTGCCCGGCTTGGTGGCGGCTCCGGTCGGGGTGCCGGCCGGACCGATCGCGTGGGTGTCGGGGCCCGGTGCGCCGCCGGTGGACGGCGCGCGGTCCGGGGGCGACAGCGTTCCGGTCAGTCCGACAGCGGCGGTGGCGGTGCCGAGTACGGCCACCGCCACCAGTACGCCCAGCAGTAGCCGGGACCGGGGTCGACTCACCGGGCAGATCATTCCAGAAGTGAGGAATGTTCATGGCCCTATCCGGAGCCCTTCACCCGTTGGTGCTGCTCAGACGCGGAAACCGGCCGCTCGGGCGGCGTCCCGTTCCCGTTTGCGCTCCCGTCGGCGGCGCAGCAACCAGGGCACCAGGATCGCGAAGCCGACCAGGAAGACCAGTACCAGCACCGGCAGGACGATCGCCACGAGCGACACGACCACGCTGGTCGCGTCCTCGGCGGTGCTGGCGACCGGGGCGCCGAAACCGGCGGTGCCGGCGTTGATCAGCGGCCGGGCCGCCGACTTCACCGCGTGTACGCCGAACGCGATCAGCATGCCGGTCACGATCGGCACCCACTGGTTGGAGGAGAAGAAGCTCCCCGGGTCGGTGACCGTCACCGTCTCCGAACTGGAGCCGGCGCTGAACGCCAACCCGCCGGCGGTCGGCCGGACCACCGTCTGCACGAGATCGTTGACGTGGTCGACCACCGGCACCTTGTCGGCGACGAACTCGACCGCGAGCAGCACCGCCAGGATCGCCAGCACCCAGCCGTTGGACAGCCACTGCCAACCGCTGGGCAGGTCGATCAGACCGGTGAACCGGGACAGCAGTCCCATGATCATCAGGGGGATGTACGCGTTCAGGCCGGACGATGCGGCCAGGCCCGTACCGGTGAGGGCTTCCAGCACGTCGTCAGCATCTCATCGACGCGCCACTTCCGCTCAACGGGCGGCGCGCGGCGTGCGCGGCGGGCGGCGGCAGGGCTCTCCGCTACCCTCGTCGGGTGCGGTTGGTGATAGCGCGATGCGCGGTGGACTATGTGGGACGACTCTCGGCGCATCTGCCGCTGGCCACCCGCCTGCTGATGGTCAAGGCGGACGGGTCGGTGTCGATCCACGCCGACGACCGGGCGTACAAGCCGCTCAACTGGATGAGCCCGCCCTGCAAGCTGGAAGAGGCACCCGGTGTGTGGCGGGTGGTGAACAAGGCCGGCGAGGAACTGCGAATCACCCTGGAGGAGGTCTTCCAGGACACCTCGTACGAGCTCGGGGTGGACCCCGGCCTGCGCAAGGACGGGGTGGAGGCGCACCTCCAGGAGTTGCTGGCGGCGAACCCGACCACCCTCGGCGACGGGTTCACGCTGATCCGCCGGGAGTACCCGACCGCGATCGGCCCGGTCGACCTGCTCTGCCGCGACGGGGCATCGGCCACCGTGGCGGTCGAGGTGAAGCGGCGCGGCGACATCGACGGCGTGGAGCAACTTACCCGCTACCTCGAGCTGCTCAACCGCGACCCGCTGCTCGCCCCGGTGCACGGCGTCTTCGCCGCCCAGGAGATCAAGCCGCAGGCCCGGGTGCTCGCCACCGACCGTGGCATCCGCTGTGTCGCCGTCAACTACGACCGCCTGCGCGGCATCGAACGCGACGAGCTGACCCTGTTCTAGCCCTTGCTGGTCTAGCCCTTGCTGGTCCGGGCGGCCGGTTCCGCGCGTAGACGAAGTAACGCGGTTGGGACGTACATCAAAGATGATGTGAAAACATCAAATTCGATGTACGAGTTTCGGCGAATGTTTCGATTCGCCCGACACCGCCGTCGGCAGATGTCACCCGCCAGCGGTGGATGTTGGCGGCTGAAGCTACCCCTGGAAGGCGGTGCGGCGTACCGCGCCGACGAAGGTTGTCCAGCAGTCGGGGGTGAACACCAGCACCGGGCCGGCGGGATCCTTGGAGTCCCGCAGGCCGACGGCGCCGGACCGGACCGCCACCTCCACGCACTGACCGCCGTTCGAGTCGCTGCGGCGGCTCTTGCGCCAGGTCGCGCCGGAGAAGTCCGGGGTGTTCATGACTCTGCTCTCCCTCTAGCCCTGCCGACCCGGATCCTCGCTGTCCTGTTGGTCGGCCAGGCGCAGGATCAGTTTCCGTGACTCGACCGGTCCCAGCGCGGCGGCGGACAGCCGGTCCCACAGCGTCGAGTATGACCGCACCGCGTCGAGCCGGTCCAGGTAGCTTGCGTCGGTGTAGTCCTCCAGATAGACCACATCGGACGCGGCGTCGTGGTCGAACCGGAGGAGGGTGAACCCGAACGAGGCGATTGCGTAGGTCGGTGCGTCCAGCGGGAGCACCTGTAGCTCGATGTTGCGGCGCTCGGCCACCTCGGCGAGGTAGCGGAGCTGTGCCCGCATCACCTCGGGGCCGCCGACGTTGCGGCGCAGGGCGGACTCGCTCAGGATGACGTTGAGCTGCGGCGGATCCGGTTGGTCGAGGATGTTCGCCCGCGCCTTCCGCAGGGCGATCTGCTGGTTCAGCTCGTCCTCGTCGATCTTCGTCTGCCCGGCGGTGAGCACCGTACGGATACAGCCGCCGGTCTGGAACAGGCCCGGCATGATCTCCGCCTGGTACCAGCGGATCTGTGAGGCGCCCGGCTCTCGGCAACGAGCCCGACATCGACGACTGGAACGACGCCCCCGACTGGATCCGCATCCACCGCTAACCACCGTCCCGCCCTGCTCCCGTACCCGAAGTCCGGCGCGTCGATCATGAAGTTAGCGACAGAGAATCGACCGGGATCTGTCGCTAACTTCATGATCAACGCGTCGAGGCGGGTGGGTGGTTAGGGGGCGCCGAGGATGGCTATTAGGGATTTGGGGAGGGTGGCCAGGCGTTCGATGCGGATGCGGGAGCGGGGGAAGTAGTGGCGCATCTGTGAGCGGTCTACCAGTTCGGTCCAGAGCACCTGGCGGATCGCGGCCTCGTGGTTCTTCGCCGGGGAGTGGGCCAGCGGCCACTTGCGGGCCATCAGGGTACGGAGGCGGACCGGCAGGAACTGCATGCCCGGGGCGATCCAGTGTGGCTCGATCGGGAAGTACCGGTACGGGGTCTGCACCCAGTGTGCGTTGCTGAGCAGGTGCACCGTCTCGGCGAACCGTACCCGGCGTTCGTGGCCGCCGACGTGTTCCAGCACGGAGTTGGAGAAGACGAGGTCGTAGCGGCGGTCCAGGATGCCGGGAGGAAGCGCGCAGGCGTCGCCGTGGTCGACCTCGGCCCAGGCCGGGATCTCGGACGGCGGCTTCTCCAGGTTGACCACGTGTACGTGCTTGGGGCGGACGGCTGCGCGGGCCCAGGTCTCGACGCGGCCGCCGAGGTCGATGACGGACATCTGGGCGAGGTCGGGAAACGTCTCGACCAGCCAGTCCGCTCGTCGGCTACGGCGCCGGGCGGCGAACGAGTCTTCGCTCTCGACCAGGCGCGACCGCAATCCGTGTATGCCCACTCGACGGAATGTAGGGGTCGGTCGGCTTGGGCCGGTATATCCGAAACGCCTATTCGTCGAGCACGATCGGTTCGGTAAGGGTCACCGACCGTACATAAACTTGACGGCTTTTGCGATTTTTGCGACCTGTGCCGGGGTTCGGTCGAAGGTTGTCGAGGGCAGCAGGGACGGTCCACGTCGTACGGTGATCGCCTTCGCCCGGCCGAACTCGCGCAGCCCGTCGTCGCCGTGGATTCGCCCGAAACCGGAGTCGCCCACCCCGCCGAAGGGCAGTGTGGACATCCCGACGAAGGTCAACGACGAGTTCACCGCGACCATCCCGGAGCGCAGTCGCCGGGCGATCTCGACCGCCCGGCGCTTGCCGAACACCGAGCCGCCGAGCCCGTACGGAACCGCGTTTGCCCTGGTCACGGCAACATCGGCGTTCTCCACCCGGCTGATGGTGAGGGTCGGTCCGAAGGTCTCCTCGCGGACCGCCAAGGCATCCTCCGGCACGTCCACCAGGATGGTCGGTCGGACGTACGGCGGCTGCACCGCGTCGGCACCGCCGAGCACCGCGCGACCGCCCCTGGCCAGGGCGTCGTCGATGTGGCGACGGATCACGTCGAGCTGTCCGGGCATGGTGATCGGGCCGAGATGTGCCTCGGGTTCCGACCCCACGGTGAGCTTTTCCGCCTTCGTCACCACCCTGGCCACGAAGTCGTTATAGACGGCCTCCACCGCATAGACCCGTTCTATCCCGATGCAGGTCTGGCCGGCGTTCGTCAGCGCACCCCAGACCGCCGCGTCGGCCGCCGCGTCCAGGTCGGCGTCGGCGTCCACGATCATCGCGTCCTTGCCGCCCGCCTCCAGCAGGACCGGGGTCAGCGACTCCGCGCACGCGGCCATCACCTTGCGGGCGGTCGCGGTGGAACCGGTGAACGCCACCTTGTTCACCCCGGCCCGGCAGAGCGTCGCCCCGACGTCGCCGAGCCCGTGCACCGCCTGGAGTACGGGCTGCTCCGGCACCACCTCGGCGAAGGCGTCGACCAACCACTGTCCGACCGCCGGGGTGTACTCGCTCGGCTTGAGCACCACGGCATTTCCCGCGGCGAGCGCGTACGCGATCGAACCCATCGGGGTGAGCACCGGATAGTTCCACGGGCCGATCACGCCGATCACCCCGTACGGCTGGTATTCGAGTCGGCCGGAGAACTCGGCGACGATCAGCCGCGAGCGGACCCGCCGCCGGCCGAGCACCCGTTTGGCGTTGCGGGCCGCCCAGTCGACGTGCTCGATGGCCGAGGCGATCTCCACGATCGCGTCCGCGACCGGTTTGCCGCCCTCGGCGTGCACCAGAGCGGCGAGTTCGTCGATCCGGCGGGCGAGCAGCGCCCGCCAGTGCAGCAGCCGTACCCTGCGGCCGGCGAAGCCCAGCCCGGCCCACCAGGTCGCGGCCTCGCGCGCCAGGGACACCCGCTGGATCAGGTCGTCGGCGCCGGCCACGGGGAAGCGGCCCACCTCCACGCCGGTGGCCGGATGGGTGGAAACCAACTCGCCGTGGTCGATCACCGGAACGCCGGGACCAAACGGAGCCGTCATGTCGGAAGTGTAAACCTGAAAATTACTCACGGGTAAGTCTCGGGCCCCCACCGAACCGGTGAGCCGAATTAACCCGCCGGACGAGGAAGTCCATCCTGGGGGCAATGGAGATGGGAGCCGCTCGATGTCAGGCTGATCCCGTGCGCCAAGGGGGGCGCGGTGGCCGGCACCGTGGGGGATGCCGGCCCGCAGACGTACGGGTGTGGAGAGTCGATGTCGGACGAGTTGAATCTTCTTCCACTGCTGACGGTGGCCAACGGCCCGCTGCGCGGGGCGAGCTTCCGGCTGCGGCCGGGTACCCGGCGGATCGGCCGCGACGAGGGGGTGGACATCGTGATCGACGACCGGAAGGTGAGCCGGCGGCACGCCACGGTGGAACTGGTCGACGGTCGCGCCCTGCTGACCGACTGCGGGTCGACCAACGGCACCTGGCTCAATGACCAGCGGATCTCCCAGGTACGGGAGTTGCGCGATGGCGACCGGGTCCGGGTCGGTCACGTCGAACTGCGGTTCTTCGACCCGGCCGCGGCACTGACCGACCCGGTGGGCGCGATCCGGTACACCCCGAACTTCCCGCCCCCGGCGCTCCGGGCGGTTGACGAGGCGTCCGCGTCGTCGACCGCCGCCGCGCTCGGCGCCCCGACCCAGATGATGTCGACCGGACCCCGGCCAGCCCGGCTGTTCTGGATCTTCGGCGGGGGTGCCGTACTGGCCGGGTGGGCGGCCTGGGCCCTGCTGATACTCAACTAGCGAAATGTCCGGATCGATGGACTGAGGTGGTGCGGCTGGGCCCGCCATGGCGCTCCCACCGCCTTGTGTGGGAACGCCACACTGCAGGGCTCCCGAAGGAGTGGCACCATCGCGGGGATGGAAACCGAACAGGTGAACATCACCGCCCGGGGCATCACCCAGAACGTGCTCGTCGCCGGGCCGGCGGACGGCAGCCCGGTCCTGCTGATCCACGGCAACTGCTCGTCCGCCGACTTCTGGCAACCGCTGCTGCGCCACCTGCCGCCCACGCTCCGGGTGGTCGCACCCGACCTGCGCGGTTACGGCGCGACCGACAGCGCCCCGGTGGACGCCACCCGGGGCCTGCGTGACTTCTCCGACGACGTCGCCGCGTTGCTCGACGCCCCGGGCCTGTTCGGTGCCCCCGGCGCCCGGCCGGTGGTGGTGGCCCACTCGATGGGGGCCGGTGTCGCCATGCAACTCCTGGTCGACCACCCGGACCGGATCCGCGCGCTGCTGCTGGAATCGCCGCTGTCGCCGTACGGGTTCGGGGGCACCCGGGACCTGGACGGCACCCCGACCAGCGCCGACTTCGCGGGCACCGGGGCCGGCACGGCCAACCCCGACTTCGTCGCCCGGATCGCCGCCAAGGACCGGGGCGTGGACGCGCCGACCAGCCCCCGCAACGTCATGCGGACCGCGTACGTGGCCGACCCGGCGACGTTCGGCGACGACGAGGAACTCCTGCTGGACAGCATGCTCAGCACCGCGATCGGCGAGGCGAACTACCCCGGTGACGCGACCACCACCGACACCTGGCCGGGCGTCGGTCCTGGCCGTCGGGGGGTGCTCAACACCATGGCCCCGAACCACTTCCGGGTCGCCGACGAGCTGGTCGCCGTCGCGGTCAAGCCACCGATCACCTGGGTACGCGGCGACGCCGACGCCATCGTCTCGGACACCTCCCTGTTCGACCTGGCGTACCTCGGTTCGCTCGGCCTGGTCCCCGGCTGGCCCGGCGAGCAGGAGTGCCCGCCGCAGCCGATGGTCGGGCAGACCCGGGCGGTGCTGGAGCGCTACGCGGCGGCCGGTGGGGCGTACCGCGAGATCGTCTACCCCGAGTGCGGCCACTCGCCGCACGTCGAGCGCCCGTCCGAGTTCGCCGCCGCACTGCTGGACCTGATCCTGTGACCGGACCGGGGGAGCCGGAGGGAACACCGCCGTACGCCCGGCGGACCGTGCCGGTGGACGGCGGGGAGCTGACCGTCGGTGAGTGGGGGCGGGGCGGCGGCGGGCCGCTGCTGCTGGCCGTACACGGAATCACCTCGTCCCACCTGGCCTGGTCGGTGGTGGGTGAGCGGCTCGGCGCCGACCACCGGCTGGTCGCGGTCGACCTGCGGGGACGCGGCGGCAGCCGGGACCTGCCCCGCCCGTACGGGATGGCCCGGCACGCGGCCGACCTGGTCCGGGTGATCGAGGCGTACGGCGGCGGCCCGGTCGTGCTGCTCGGCCACTCGATGGGCGGATTCGTCGCCGTCGAGCTGGCCCGAACCCACCCGGAACTGGTCCGGCGGCTGGTGCTGGTCGACGGCGGCGCGCCGCTGCCGGCCCCACCCGGTCTGGACGCGGGCGCGGACGAGCAGGCCGTCACGGCGCTGATCTCGGCGACCGTCGGACCCGCGTTCACCCGGCTGACCAGGACCTTCCCGGACCGGGAGACGTACCTGACGATGTGGCGGGAGCACCCGTCCTTCGCCGACTGGACCCCGGCGATGCAGCGGTACGTCGACTACGACCTGGTCGGCACCGCCCCCGAGCTGCGCCCGGCCTGCCGGCTGGAAGCGGCCGTACGGGACGCCCGCGACCAGTACGCCTACCCCGGTCTCGAGCCGTCCCCGCTGCCGGTGCCGGCGGTCTTCCTGCGGGCGCCGCGCGGAATGCTCGACGAGCCGGACAAGCCGCTCTACCCGGCCGGGTACGCCGCGCACTGGCTGCCCGGCACGGTCGAGGAGACGGTGCCGGGGGTGAACCACTACACCATCGCCCTCGGTGACGGCGGCGCCGCGGCGATCGAGGCGGCGGTCCGGACCGGCGGCTGACCCGCAGGGCGACCCGTGGCAGACTCGCCCGCAGAAACTTAGTGGCCGTTCACCCACCGGGCGGCCCGGAAGCGGTGGAGGCGGCTGTGGCACGCGAGATCACCAACGTCGGCGTCATCGGCCTGGGCACCATGGGCGCCGGGATCGTCGAGGTGTTCGCCCGCAACGGGATCGACGTACTGGCGGTGGAGATCTCCGAGGAGGCGCTGGAGCGGGGGCAGACCACGCTGACCGGCTCCACCGACCGCGCCGTGGCCCGGGGCAAGCTCGCCGCCGAGCAGCGCGACGCGCTCCTGGGTCGGGTCACCTTCGCCGTCGGACTCGCCGCGCTGGAGAACGTCGACCTGGTCATCGAGGCGGTACCCGAGCGGCTCGACCTCAAGCGGCGCCTCTTCGCCGAACTCGACCGGATCTGCCGGCCGGACACCATCCTCGCCACCAACACCTCCTCGCTCAGCGTCACCGAGATCTCCGTCGCCACCACCCGGCCGGCACGGGTCGTCGGGATGCACTTCTTCAACCCGGCCCCGGTGATGAAGCTGGTCGAGGTGATCCGGACGGTGGTCACCGCCCCCGAGGTGGTGGCCGACGTCGAGGCGCTCTGCGCCCGGCTCGGCAAGGTCGACGTGACCATCAACGACCGGGCCGGCTTCATCGCCAACTCGCTGCTCTTCGGCTATCTGAACCAGGCCGTGGCGATGTTCGAGGCGCGGTACGCGACCCGCGAGGACCTCGACGCGGCGATGCGGCTCGGCTGCGGGCTGCCGATGGGGCCACTGGCCCTGCTGGACCTGATCGGCCTCGACACCGCGTACGAGATCCTGGACACGATGTACCGGCGCGGGGGTCGGGACCGCCGGCACGCACCCGTACCGCTGATCCGGCAGATGGTCACCGCCGGGCTGCTCGGCCGCAAGTCCGGCCGGGGGTTCTACACCTATGAGCGGCCGGGCTCGGCTGCGGTCGTACCCGATGACCTGACGCCGGTGGCGGTCGAGCCGGTGGCCGGCGTCGACGCGCCGGGCACCGTCGGCCTGGTCGGCCCCGGTCCGCTCGCCACCGCCCTGGCCGAGGTCTTCGCCGCGGCCGGCTACCGGGTGGTGGTCGTGTCCGGCGACGACGATCCGGACCTGGCCCGACTGGCCGAGGTCGACCTGGTGGTCGAGGCGATCGACGGCGACCTCGCCGACCGGCGGGCGCTCTTCGCCCGGCTCGACAAGGTCTGTCGGCCGGGGGCGGTGCTCGCCACCACCGCCGCCACCGGCCCGGTGATCGACCTCGCGATGGCCACCGGGCGCCCGGCCGACGTGATCGGGTTGCACTTCCCGCACCCGGCGCCGGACCGGCAACTGGTGGAGATCGTCCGTACCGTCCGCACCTCGGCGGGGACCGTCGCCGCCGGGCGGGGGGTCGCGGTGGCGCTCGGCCGGACCGGTGTGGTCAGCGACGACCGGGCCGGCTTCGTGGTCGACGCGCTGCTGTTCCCGTACCTGAACGACGCGGTGAAGATGCTGGAGGCGTCGTACGCGACCGCCGAGGACATCGACCACGCGATGCGGCTCGGATGCGCGTACCCGGTCGGCCCGTTCGAACTGCTCGACCGGGTGGGGCTGGACGTGGCGCTGGAGATCCAGCGGGGCGTCTACCGGGCGGCACGGGAGCCGGGGCTGGCCCCCGCGCCGCTGCTGGAGCAGCTGGTGACCGCCGGTCACCTCGGCCGGGGGACCGGCCGGGGCTTCCGGGAGGGGACTGTCAGCTCTTGACCCGGATCGTCACCCCGGCGACGTCGCTCTTGCCGTCGGCGGTGAGCCGGTAGACGAACCTGTCGGCCTGCGTGTGCTGGCCGTTCGGGGTGTAGAGGACCGTACGACGGCTGGTGATCTGGAGCTTGCCGTACTTCGGCTGGGTCACGATGGTGATCTTCGCGGCGTTGGTGGCGAGATCGTTCGCCAGCACCGGAATGTCGACCTTCTTGGTGCCCTTGGTCGAGGCCACGTCGTCGTCGGCGAGCGGTGCCGCGCCGAAGCCGCCCCGACCGTTGCCGATGAAGTGGGTGACCTCGCCGGTGGTGACGTCGGTGGTCCGTACGTCCGGGATGCCGTCGCCGTTGGCGTCGAGCACCGCGACGCCCCAGTAGGAGTCGCCCACGGGGTCCCCCTCGAGGTCGACCACCGCGCCGTTGTCCAGGACCACGACCACCCCGGTCTCGTACTCGCAGCCCCCGGCGTAGCTGATCACCACGTCGGTTGCGCCGTTTCGGTTGAAGTCGGCCAGCACGTAGTCGGGGTCCCAGCCGCAGGGCCACTTCACCGGACCGGGCACGAGTTGGCCGGAGGCGGTGTTGAGGTAGGTCAGGAATCCGTCGCCCTGGTCGGTCCACTCGTAGACGTCCTGGCGGCCGTCGCCGTTGAAGTCCGCCAGCCCGATGTAGCTGGGCTGGTAGATCGCGTCGAATCCGGCGACCGGCTGGTAGTCGCGCAGCACCAGCAGGTCGCTGTCCACCCCCGGTGGTCGGCCGTCGAACCAGGCCAGCACCAGTTCCACCGTGCCGTCTCCGCCGAGGTCGACGACAACCCCCATGTCCGGGCAGTGGTCGTATTCGTTGTCGGGGTTGTCATAGAGGTGGGTGGTGGCGGTGCCGTACCCGCCCGAACCGTTGCCGAGCGCCACCTGGACACCGCACTGCCCGGGACCGCCACCGGTCAGGACCGCCCGATCGACGATGCCGTCGCCGTTCAGGTCGCCGTAGAGCGGTTCACCCTGATAACCGGCGATTGCCGCCGGTGCCGCACCCACCAAGGCCATCGCCACCGCGACCGCCAGTACCGTGATCCGCTTCCTCCACATGAGGTTGCCTCCGCGCTTCGTGCCGGCCCCGCAGACCGGCTGGTTCCCCGAGATGCCGGTCCGTGACCGGCTGCTCACAGACGATGCCGGTTCGGGTGCCGATTAGGTACGCGTTGACGGTGATCTGTCTTTCAACCTGACCGGCCGGTCAGCCCGGCATCATCCGGTGCGCCGATCGGGACCGGCCGCGTCCGGGCAGACCGGCAACGGGTACGGGGTCAGGTGCCCCGTACCCGTCCCGTACCCGGCCCCGGTGAGCCGGGCGCCCGGCCGTGCCGGATCGATCCGTGACCGGCTCAGTGGGTGATCCTGACTGAGACCGCGGCCTCGGAACTGCGGCCCTGGTCGGTCAGCCGGTAGACGAACCGATCGGTCTTGCCGGTCTTGCTGTTCGGGGTGAAGACCACGGTCCGGTCGCTGGTGACCCGTACCGTGCCGTACCTCGGCGCGGTGACGATCGTGATCTTCGCCTGCCTGCTGGCGGCGTCGTTGGTGAGCACCTGGATGCTGGTCTTCTTCCGGTTGCTCACGCTGACCTTGTCCGCGGCCGCCTTGGGGGTCTTGACGAAACTGCCGTCGCCGTTGCCGACGAAGTACGTGACCTCACCGGTCGCGGTGTCCCTGGTCACCACGTCGGGGATGCGGTCGCCGTTGGTGTTCTGCACCCTGACTGTCCACGAGTGGTCCCCGTACGGGTCGCCCTGCAGGTGCCAGGCCACCCCGTCGTCACGGATCGCCACCACCCCGGAGAAGTAGTCCGCGCAGCCCTCCACGTAGGCGATGACCACGTCCATCGCCCCGTTGCCGTTGAAGTCGGCGAGGGTGTACTGCGGGCGGCCGGAGCACCAGGCGATCGGGCCCGGGGTCAGCCCGCCGTCGGGGGTGTTCAGGTAGGTGCTGAACCCGTCGCCCTGGTCGGTCCACTGGTAGACGTCCTGGCGGCCGTCGCCGTTGAAGTCGGCCAGTCCGATGAAGCTGGGCTGGAAGATCGCGTCGAAGCCGGCCGAGGGTTTGAAGTTCTCCAGGATCAGCAGGTCGTGCTCGATCGGATGGGGACGGCCCCCGAACCAGGCGAGGACGAGTTCGATGCTGTCGTTCCCGCCGAGGTCCACGGCCACCCCCAGGTCGGGGCAGTTGGCCTCCGCCCCGTCCAGGGTGAGGTACGGGTACTGCTTCGGCGGCAGGTACCCGCCGCCGGACTTGCCCAGGCGTACCGAGACCGTGCAGTCGAGCAACGGGGCGCGACTGAGTGACGGAGCGCTCTCCAACATGGCCTGGTCGACCAACCCGTCGTGGTTGAGGTCCCCGATCATGGGTTCACCCTGACCCCCGGCCCACGCGGCGGGTGCCACCCCACCCACGGCGGCCATGGCCGCCGCGATGGCCACCACCGCTAAGCGCTTTCCCCACATGAAGATCTCCTCGCCACACCGGTCAACCCCCGCAGAGCCGACCTCTATCTAGGACGTTAGGCGTCAATGGGTATAAGCGGTACTTTCTGACCTTGATCTGACATTCACCTTGTCTAGTGAATAGGGTGCATAACACCGCATAATGCCGGTCCCGCCGGAAGCCCCGTACTCTTGGTCAACGTGAGCCCCCGTCGTAATCGACCCCGCGCCGAGGACCCCGCCCCACTGGACGGCGAGCGAGCCCGGCGTGGCGTCGAGGCAGTGCAGAGCTGGCGTGACGGCGACTGGCAGGTACGTTCCATCACCGCCGGTGGCGCAGTCAAAACCTACCGTTGCCCCGGCTGCCAGCAGGAGATAGTGCCCGGCACGGCGCACCTGGTGGCCTGGCCGGCTGACGGTCGCGGCGACCTCACCGACCGCCGGCACTGGCACAGCGGCTGCTGGCGGGCACGCGAGCGGCGGGCCCCCACCGTCGAACGCTCGCGCAGCGCTCCCAGGTACGGCTGATCCCGGTACCGATCGGGGATCTTCGTCACGCTCCACCCGTCCCGGCTGACGTGATCGTCCCGATCGAGCGAGACTTGACCGGTGAGCACAGCGATCCGCGCGTCGTCCATCCTGCCCGCGCGGCGGGAAGAGATCGAACTGCACACCGCCGACGGGCTGCGCCTGGTCGGCGAGCTGGCCCTGCCGGCCGACCGGCCACCGGTGGCCACCCTGGTCTGTCTGCACCCGCTGCCCACCCACGGCGGGATGATGGACAGCCACGTGCTGCGCAAGGCCGCCTGGCGGCTGCCCGCCCTGGCCGACCTGGCCGTGCTCCGGTTCAACACCCGGGGCACCGGCAGCGTGCAGGGCACCAGCGAGGGCACCTTCGACAACGGCGTCGCGGAACGGTACGACGTCGCCGCCGCGATCGAGTACGCGGAGTTCGCCGAACTGCCCGACATCTGGCTCCTCGGCTGGTCCTTCGGCACCGACCTGACCCTCAGGTACGGCTGCGACCCGGGGGTGACCGGGGCGATCCTGCTCTCCCCGCCGCTGCGCTTCTCCTCCCCTGCGGACCTGACCGTCTGGGCCGAGTCCGGCAAGCCGCTCACCGCCCTGGTCCCCGAGTTCGACGACTACCTCCGCCCGGACGAGGCACGCCGCCGGTTCGGGGTGATTCCGCAGGCCGAGGTGGTCGGGGTCCCCGGAGCCAAGCACCTCTGGGTCGGCGACGCCGAGACCGTACTCGACGAGGTGGTCCGACGGGTCAACCCGGCCGTACCGGTCCCGCTGCCGTCGAGTTGGGACGGTCCGATGACCTCCGGCGACGCCAGCGCGTACGCCGACCGTACGGTGGCGGCCTTCGGTGAGCGGCCGGTGGGACCGCGCCCGACCGACCAGACTCCGGGTGCGGCGGGCTGAGCCGAACCGGGGGTATGCCGGTAGCGGTCGTCCGGGTCAGTTTGCGCTGGCCCGAGGCTCGACGACCTCCACCGCGGGCAGTTCCGCCCCGGCCGGCCAGCCGGCCAACCAGGTACGCCGCTCGGCCCAGACCTCGCGCCAGTAACCCGCCCGTCCGGTGAGCCGGGCACCGGCGGCGCGTACCGCCACCCCGGTGGCCAGCAGCGCCCGTCCGACCGCCGCCCGCCGCCGTGGCCAGCGCAGCCGCAGGTACGTGGTCTTGCCGCGGAGCAGCATCACCCGCTTGCCGACGCCGGTCGAGGACGCCCCGCCGACGTGCACCACCCGGGCACCGGGCACCAGGACCGGGGACGCCCCGAGCAGGGTGGCCCGGTGGCACAGGTCGATGTCCTCGCTGTACATGAAGTAGTCCGGGAGGAAGCCGCCCAGTTCGGCGAAGAGCGAGCGCTGCAACAGCAGCAGGCAGCCGGACGCCGCCGGAACCGGTGCGGGCACCGAGCGGTCCAGTCCGGGCAACTCCTCCGGATTGAACAGCCGGGACCGGCGGAACACGGTGGAGAGCCCGGTCGCGAAGCAGACGTAGCCCCAGAGCGAGGGCAGGGCGAACGCCGAGCGGCCGTCGTCGGTGTGGTCTTCGTGCAGCGTACGGCCGGTGTAGACGCGGTGCTCCGGGTGCGCGCGGGCGTACGCGACGAACTCGCCGATGACGTCGCCGACCGGCTCGGTGTCGGGGTTGAGCAGCAGGATCCAGGTGCCCCGGGCACGGGCCGCGCCGACGTTCACCGCCCGGCCGAAGCCGACGTTGCGGGCCAGTCGGACCACCCGTACCTCGGGAAACTCCGCCGTCACCGCGTCCGCCGAACCGTCGGTCGACGCGTTGTCGACCACGACCACCTCGTACGACCCGGACGGGCTCGCCGTACGGAGGGTGGCCAACGCACGCAGGATCAGGTCACGGGTCTGGTACGAGACGATGACAACACTGACCGCCGGGCTCATCGGGAGGTTCCTTCCACCGGGGTGCGACTGGACTCGTCCCGTCCCCAGCCCTGTTGGGTGGCGTTTCGTCGGCCGGCGATCCCGGCCAGGACGGTCAGCGCCGCGTAACAGACCCCGGCCGGCAGCAGCCACGGGCGCGGCAGCACCACGTCGACCAGCCAGGAGGCGCGCCTGGCCCGGCGTACCCGGTTGTCGGTGGCCCGCATGGCGGCGTTGCCGGCGCGGACCCGGCCGAGCCGGCGGAGCAGGTCCCGGGTCTGCCGCGGGGTGGCCACCACCGTGGTCACCGCCCCGATCTCCCGCTTCTCGCCCACCTCGAAGAGCGAGTCCAGGAAGAGGTCGTCCGCGACCAGGCCGGGGAACCGGTCGAACCGGGCCCGACCGGCGGCGGAGAGGACGATGGCGCCACGACCGAAGAGCGCGTCCCGGAACGCGGGCAGCCGCGAGTTGATCGCGTAGTAGCCGCGTACCGCCAGCGGGCGGCCGGACACGTCCAACCGCCGGGCCGGGGCGGCGGCCAGCAGGGTATCGGCGGTGACCGCCGAGGCGAGGGTCCGGGCACCGGCCGCGGAGAGTTCGATGTCCGCGTCGAGGTAGATCCGGGGAAACCGGGTGGCGGCCTCGTCGCCGGCGTTCAGCGCCGCCGCCTTGGACGCCTCGACCAGTTCCACGACCTGTACGCCGGGCACCGACCGGGCCGCCTCGGCGGTCGCGTCGGTGCAGCCGTTGGCCACCACGAGCACCTCGAACTCACCCGGCGCTGCACCGTCGAGCAGCCGGCGCAGGCACCGGGGAAGCACCGCCGCCTCGTTGTGTGCGGCGATCACCACGCTGGTCACCAGGGTGCCCGTCCGGTCAGGGCGAGCCGGATCCGGCG
Source organism: Micromonospora sp. NBC_01796 (assembly GCF_035917455.1). Taxonomy (NCBI): domain Bacteria; kingdom Bacillati; phylum Actinomycetota; class Actinomycetes; order Micromonosporales; family Micromonosporaceae; genus Micromonospora; species Micromonospora sp. NBC_01796. The sequence goes on from NZ_CP109078.1 coordinate 4,186,944, forward strand.
GGTGACCGTACGCCGTCGCCGCCGCCACCCCTGGTATTCCCGCAGGTCGAGCGGGGCGGCCTGGACCACCCGGGCGGAGTGGCGCATCTGCTCGGTCCACTCGGCAACCGTCGTGACCCCGGTCCGCTTCGCCGACAGGGGGCGGCGGGCCATGAAGTCGGCGTCGGTCAGGTAGATGGTGTGCGGGCTGCGCGGATCGTCCATGTGGTCCTCGGGCAGGAACGGGTGGTACCAGCCGTTGACCCAGCCGAGCCGGGCGGCGCGCAGGCACCAGGTGGTGAAGGTGTCCTGCTCGGCCAGCGGACCCACCTGGCGGATCACCTCGCGCTTGAGCAGGTAACCGCTGCCCTGCACCCAGTGGTTGCGCAGCAGCCGGTGCCCGCCCGGGTACTCGGCCAGCTTCGCGGCGACCAGGCTGTCGTCCACGTCCTCGTCCGGGAACCGCCAGGTGCCGATCACCCCGAACTGCGGTACGTCGTCGTGCGCCCGGCGCAGGGTCGAGATCCAGGTCGGGTCGGGCAGGCAGTCGTCGTCCACCTTGCTCAGGTAGTCGCCGGTCGCCTCCCGCCAGAGCCAGTTGGTCGGCTCACGCAGCCCGGCGTTGACCTCGCTGTGGTGGAACCGGTGCACCCTCGGGTGGTGGCGCAGCTCCTCGACCGCGTCGAGGGTCGCCCGGTCGGTGCCGTTGTGCCAGAGCCAGACCCGGGCGTCCGGGGGGCAGGTGCCGAGCAGGTGCGGCAGCGAGAGCCGGACGTACTCCGGCCGGTCGTACGTGATCATGAGAATGTCGATACCGGTCACGCGTACACCTCGGTGGTTCGCTCGGTCATGACGCCCCGCTGGAGTTGATGCGTTCGGCCCTGGTCAGCCGCCACAGCGCCCCGGCGAGGCCGAGCAGCAGATGCACCGTGATGAAGTAGGTCGTGAAGTAGAGGGCGTCGAAGGTGAAGGCGGAGACCGCCGCCACGCCGATCGTCACCGCCAGGACGGCGGCCAGGTCCCGGTCCCGCTCGCTGGCGGCGAACCGGCGTACCCGGCCGGCGACCACGATGCCGACCAGGAAGAACATCGCCAACCCGGCCACCCCGACGATGCCGGTGCTGACCAGGGTGACCAGCCACTGGTTGTCGAGCAACTGGTACAGCTCGGGTAACCAGGTGCCGACGCCCCGGCCGAACCACGGCCGTTCCTTGATGTACGGCGCGACGAACGCGTAGTCCTCCAGCCGGCCCTGCACGCTCGGGTCGTTCTCACCGGCGAACAGCAGTGCGCGCAGGGTGGCGAGCAGACCCGGCTTGCCGACCTGGATCAGCGCCGCGAGGAAAAACCCGATCACCAGTACGTTGAACGTGGTGCGCAGCGGCCAGACCAGGATGAACAGCAGGATCGCGGCGCCGAGGGCGAGCACCCCGGTACGGGACAGCGAGATCGGGATGACCGCCGCCTGGATCATGGCGAGGGTGCCGTAGATCTGCCGGCCGCGCCGGTTGTCGGAGAAGCGGGCGTAGTGGATCGCGACCACCAGCCCGATCACCATCAGCACGCTGAACTCGATGTAGTGCCCGGCCGTACCGGCGACCCGGACCAGCCCGCCGCCACCGCGGGCGTCGAAGCCGATCAGGTCCTTCTGGAAGGTCAGCAGCGGTGGCAGCTTGAGATAGGTGGTGAAGTCCACCCGGAGGATGAACTGGGCCAGCGCGAAGAGCGCCATCACCGTCGAGCCCCAGGCCAGCGCCCGGAGCACGTGGTCGATCCGCTCCCGGGTGAGGACCCCGTCGGCCGCCGCGAGCATCACACCCGCCCCGGCCAACGCCATCAGGATGGTCCGGTCCGCGCTGTTCGCCTCCAGCACCGACATGCCCCGCGCCTCGCCCGCGATGTACGACACACCCATCGTGGCCAGGTAGAACGCCAGAGCCCAGCGCATCGGCTGCTGGCCCCGGGTGACCAGGGTGGGGTGCAGCCGGGTCAGGCCCCACCAGACGATCAGGAAGAACCCGATGATGACGCCCGGCCGACCGAGCGTGGTCAGCGGCGGGAAGATCAGCCGGGCGGGCAGCAGGTAGGCGAGCAGGACGGAGGCGATCAGTACGGCGGTCGCGTCCGGGAAGTGGCGTACGCCCGGAGTGACGCCGTCGTACACCGTGGCGGATCGTCGCGAGGAAAGGTACGTGGGCACGTCATCCGCTCCGTCGGTACGTCATCGGGGCGTGGTTATTTGCCCGTGTCGTCGGCGGGACGGCGGACCGCTGTGAGCAGGATGGTGTCGTCGGACTGCGGTGCGCGGACGAAGTCCGCCGAGATGTGCGGCGCGCCGCTGGACCGGTCACCGGTGCCGGAGGTCGGCGCCGGGGCGCCGAGGTTGCCCACCACCTGCGTGGCGTCGCTGGAGTCCATGCTGCCCTTCGGCCCGGGGATCGGCCGTCGGGCGCCGCCGACCGTCGCCTGCCCGGCGTTCCAGGCCATCGACGGGCGCGTACCGTGCCGGTCGTCGCGCCGGGCGCGCTCCCGGCGGCGGACGATCGCGTCGTAACCGACGGCCGCCGCGGCGGCGAGCAGGAGGCCGATCGCGATCACCACGATCTGGGCGCGGAGCACGTTGGACCGGGACTGGACGATGTTCAGGCCCGGGTCGAGCACCTGGGTGGTGATCTGCTCGCCGGCCTTGGGCTTGTACTCGGCCTGCTTGCCGGCGACCTCGTCGCCGACCAGCTTGGTCACCGCGGTGACCGTGGCCAGCGCCTCGCCGTGGCTGGCGGCGGTCACGTCGATGGTCAGGATGGGACTGCGGTTGACCAGCCCGACCTCGTACTCGCTGTTGCCGCCGGCCGCCTCGACCTTGGCCCGGGCCTCGTGTGCGGAGATCGAGATCTGGACCGCCTGGGCCATCGCGTTCTCGCCGACCCGCAGCCACGGGTTACCCGGCTGGGGGCTGGCGTTCGGTGCGGGCGCGGCGGGGCTGGTCGTCGGTGGGACGAGCAGGACCGCGGCCGAGGTTTTGTATTCGGGTTGGATCACGACGCTGAGGGTGAATGCAGCCGCGAGGGTCAGGACCACGACCGGTGTCGTGACATACCATCGCCGAAACATGAGTTTCAGCAGGTCGAGAAGGTCCATCGATCGACCCCTTTGGGTGCGCGAACGGATGCGTCAGAGAAATGGCGAGGTTGGTCCGGACTCACGGGACCGCCTCTTTCGTACCATGTTGGGGCCCGGTCTGGCGTGCGGCATCCGTCCCGATTTTGGGTGAAACCGAGTTGTAACTCGCCGGGTTGCGCCGAAGCAACCGATCCCAGAGCCGGATGTACGCCTTCGCCTGATGGTCCCAGGCTAGCTGCTCGGTGAACCGACGCCGGGCAACCACGCTCATCGCGGCGCGGGCCGAGTCGTCGCCGAGTAGCTGGTCAAGGGCCTTGGCGAGCTCGTCGGGGGAGCCCGTGGGCACGTAGGTGGCCGCGCCCTCGGCGGTGCGCCGCGTCTCCAGCAGGTCCACCGCGACCACCGGAAGGCCGCGGGCGACGTATTCCACGGTTTTCGCCATCGTCGACAATTCAGCCATTCGGGTGGGTGGGTCCGGCTGAATGGCGATCGAAGCCGACCGCAGTAGTGCGTCGACCTCGTCGGCCTCCAGCCATCCGGTGAACCGGACCACATCGGAGATACCGCGTTGGCTGACCAGCTGGCGCAGTTCGGGGAGGCTGTCGCCGTCGCCGGCCACCACCATCCGCCAGTCCTCGGTGCCGCGCAGTCCGACCAGTCGCTCGGCGGCCAGCACCGCCGCGTCAACGTGATCCTGCGGGTTGATGACGCCGAGGTAGACGATGGTGTGCCGGTCCGGCGCGCCGGTCGCCGGATCCGTGGCGGCCGGTCCGACCTCGGCCACGGTGGGTCCATTGCGGACCACCACCACCCGCTCCGGATCGCACCCGCCCCGGCTGATCGCGAGTTCCCGGTACGACTCGTTGGTCGAGACCACGGCCGAGGCGCAGCGCCAGGAGAGCTTCTCGAACAGTCGCAGGACCCGCAGCACGGCCGGCCGGGGCGAGCCCGGCTTGCACTCGTACAACTCGGGGCTCAGGTCGTGGTGGTCGAAGACGAACGGCCGGCCGAGGGCCCGCATCAGGAGGGCGACCGGCCAGAACACGTCCGGCGGGTTGCACGCCTGCACGGCGTCAACCCGCTCGCGCAGCATGATCCCGAGCAGTCGGGTGGTGACCGCGATCAGGGCCCAGGCGAACTCGGCGGCGAAGGAGAGCACCCCGGAACCGGCCAGCGGTTGGGGGAAGGACCGGATCGCGGTGCTCGCGGATCCGGGTAAATGGGTCAACCGCCCTGGGCCGCGTGGGCAGATCACGGTGACCCGGTAACCGGCGGCTTCCAGCGCCAGGCACTCCCGGATCACTCGGCGGTCCCGTTCCACGGGCAGGTTGACCACCACGATGACGACATGTGGACGTGGGTTGGCCATCCCCGACTCCGATCCGCGCAGCTCGGACGACGTTTCCGATGGACGGTCGCGGCGTACGGACGCCGCGACCGGGTGGCCCCCGGGTACCGGGAGACTGTTCTACCGAAAGATTTCCCTACTGGCGCAGGATGGGCAAGCAGCGGCGATTCGCGAGTGATGTCGACTTAATTACAAGGCGGAGGCCGATCGGCCGATTGCTCTTTCATGCGTTCATCCGGACTTCATCAGTACGTACGGGTTACGTCGGCACTGGCAATCACCTGCCGTTTCCCGGCCGGCCTGCTGAAACATCCATCCGGTCGAAAGGGCCGCTCAGTCGGCTTGAGTCGGGAGTCGGAAGAGGGCATTTGTAAATGTTGATGTGATGGCTACCCTGTGCCTGCGGTCGTCCGGCTGGCACCGGCGGCCGTACGCGGTACGCGGCCCGCGTACTCCGGTGGGGGTGTGGGGAGGGGTGCGATGACGCGTCTGCGTCGAGTCATGCGACTGGCCCTGGTGGGGGCTCTGCTGGGCAGCGTGCTGGCACCGTTGCGGGCAACCGTGGCGGAGGCGGTCACGCTGCCCAGCGGATTCCAGGAACAGATCGTCTTCAGTGGGCTCAATCAGCCGACGAACATCGAGTTCGCCCCGGACGGGCGGATCTTCGTGGCGGAGAAGGGTGGGCGGATCAAGGTCTTCGACGACCTGGCCGACCCGACCGCGACCGTGTTCGCCGACCTCTCCACGAACGTGCACAACCAGTGGGACCGGGGCCTGCTCGGGCTGGCACTGCCGCCGGACTTCCCGACGACCCCGTGGGTGTACGTGCTCTACACGTACGACGCGCCGCCCGGGCAGACCGCCCCGGTCTGGAACGACACCTGCGGTGACGCCAACAACGGCCGCTGCATCGTCACCGGCCGGCTGTCCCGTCTCCAGGCCAGCGGCAACGTGATGACCGGCACCGAGCAGGTGCTGATCCACGACTGGTGCCAGCAGTACCCCAGCCACTCGGTCGGCGACCTGCGCTTCGGTGCCGACGGCATGCTCTACGCCAGCGCGGGTGACGGCGCCAGCTTCAGCGCCACCGACTACGGGCAGCTCGGCAGCCCGGCCAACCCGTGCGGTGATCCGCCGGGTGGGGCGATGACCCCGCCGACCGCACAGGGCGGCGCGCTGCGCGCCCAGGACGTACGGACCACCGGCGACCCGACCGGCCTGGACGGCGCGGTGCTGCGGCTGAACCCGGCCACCGGCGCCGCCGCGGCAGGCAACCCGCTGATCGCCTCGCCCGACCTCAACGCCCGCCGGATCGTCGGGCAGGGGATGCGGAACCCGTTCCGGTTCACCATGCGTCCCGGCACCAACGAGGTGTGGCTCGGCGACGTCGGCTGGAACGTCTGGGAGGAGATCGACCGGCTGGTCAGCCCGACCGGTGGGGTGACCAACTTCGGCTGGCCCTGTTACGAGGGCGCCGCGCGGATGTCGAGCTACGACAACGCCAACCTCAACCTCTGCGAGACGCTCTACAGCGGCGCCGGCCAGACCGCGCCCTTCTACACGTACAACCACAGCGCGGCGGTGGTGCCGGGGGAGAACTGCGCCGCCGGTGGCGACGCGATCTCCGGCCTGGCGTTCTACCCGACCAGCGGCGGCAACTACCCGGCGTCGTACGCCGGTGCGCTGTTCTTCGCCGACTACTCGCGCAACTGCATCTACGCGATGCGCCCGACCACCCCGGGTGGGCTGCCCAGCCCGACCAACATCGAGGCGTTCGGTCAGGCCGCGGCGAACCCGACCGACCTGGCCATCGGTCCGGGCGACGAGCTCTACTACGTCGACCTGGGCGGCGGTACGGTCCGGCGGATCCGCTACTTCCCCGGCAACCAGCCCCCGACCGCCGTGATCTCCGCCCAGCCCACCTCGGGCACCGCCCCGCTGACGGTCACCTTCGACGGCACCGGCTCCGGCGACCCGGACCCGGCGGACGAGGGCCGGCTGACGTACAGGTGGGACTTCACCGACGACGGCACGGTCGACGCCACCACCCCGACCGCCAGCTTCACCTACACCGGCACCGGGACCCACACCGCGCGGCTGACCGTCACCGACACGCTGGGCGTCTCGGCCAGCACGACCGTGACCATCCAGCCGGGCAACAGCGCACCGACCGCGGTGCTGGACTCCCCGACCGCGGGGACGACCTGGAAGGTTGGCGACACGCTCGGCTTCGCCGGCCACGCCACCGACCCGCAGCAGGGCTCGGTGCCGGCGGCGGGGCTGCGGTGGCGGCTGCAGATGGAGCACTGCGAGTCGGTGGGCAACTGCCACACCCACCAGCTCCAGGAGTGGACCGGGGTGACGTCCGGCTCGTTCGTGGCACCGGATCACGAGTACCCCTCGTACCTGGAGTTGGAACTCACCGCCACGGACGCCGACGGGCTGTCCAGCACGGTGGTCCGCCGGCTCGACCCGCAGACCGTGGACCTGACCTTCGCCAGCAACCCGGCCGGGCTCCAGCTCAGCGTCGGGCCGACGGCCGGGACCACCCCGTTCACCCGTACGGTGATCGTCGGCTCGACGAACACGGTCAGCGCGCCCAGCCCGCAGAGCGCCAACTCGCAGACGCACACGTTCGCGAGCTGGTCCGACGGCGGGGCGGCGACGCACGTGATCACCGCGCCGGCCGGTGCGGCCACCTACACGGCGGCGTACACCAGCATCGAGGGATGCGCCGACAGCTTCGGCTACACCTGCGCCACGACCACCACCCGACCGTTCGAGCCGGCCGACGACACGGTGCTCCCGCTCACCGGCGACGAGGGCGTCGCCCAGGTCAACCTGCCGTTCGGCTTCCCGCTCTACGGGGAGACGCACGGCACCGCCTGGGTGTCGATCAACGGTTTCCTCTCCTTCGCCGATCCGGCGTCGGGGGCCCCGGTGAACGGTCCGGTGCCGAGCGCCGATCCGCCGAACGCGGCGATCTACCCGTTCTGGGACGACCTCGTGCAACGGGCCGACTCCACCGTCCGTACCGCGGTCCTCGGTACGGCGCCGAACCGGCGGTTCGTGGTCGAGTGGCGCAACAGTGGCCTGTACGGCTCCTCCTCGGCCCGGATCACCTTCGAGGCGGTGCTCACCGAGCAGGGTGAGATCACCTTCAGCTACGCGGACCTGGCCGGGAACGGGCGGGAGCAGGGCGACTCGGCGACCGTGGCGATCGAGGACGGCGCCGGTGCGGTGGCGCTGAGCCACTCCACCAACCAGCCGGTGCTGCGCAACGGCACCTCGGTGGTCTTCACCCCGCCGGGTGTCACCCCGCCACCGACCACCGGCACCCTGTCCGGGGTGGTGACGGCGCTCGGCACCGGTCTGCCGGTGGCCGGGGCGACGGTCACCCTCACGCCCGGCGGGCGGACGGCGACGACCGGGGTGAACGGCTCCTACAGCCTGGCCGGGCTGGCACCGGGTGCCTACACCGTCTCCGGTTCGGCTCTCGGCGGGCTGCTCTCCGGCTCGACCCAGGTCACCGTCACGGCCGGCGGTACGCACACCGCCAACCTCGCGCTGACCCTGCTGGTGGGGGAGGAGGGCGGCTACGCCAAATCGACCGAGACCCGGGCGTTCGTCCCGGCGGAGGGTTCGCTGGTGCCGTTGACCGGTGACGACTCGGTGGCCCAGGTGGCGTTGCCGTTCCCGTTCACCTTCTACGGTCAGCCGTACAGCTCGGCGTGGGTGTCCAGCAACGGGTTCCTCTCGTTCACCGACCCGAGCGGCCCCCAGCCGGTCAACACGGGGGTGCCGGCGGCGGCGGTGCCGAACGCGGCGCTGTACCCGTTCTGGGACGACCTGGTGATCCGCGCGGACACCACGGTCCGTACCGCGGACATCGGTACGGGTGCGGACCGGAAGTTCGTGCTGGAGTGGCGCAACGTCGGGATGTACGGGTCGGCGTCGGCCCGGATCACGGTGGAGGCGGTTCTCTCCGTCGATGGTGAGATCGCGTTCAACTACGCGGACCTCGCCGGCACGAAACCGGCCGAGTTGGGTGGTGGCGCGACGGTGGGAATCGAGAACCCGGCCGGTACGGCAGCGGTCCAGCACTCGTTCGACCAGCCGGCGCTGGCCAACGGTACCGCCGTCGTGTTCCGTCCGGTCGACTGATTCGATACTCGGCCGACCAGGGCAGCTGACCGTTCGTTAAGTCGATCCGGTTGGCTGCCCCGGTCGGTCGGCGAACCGACAGTCCGTCGTGATTGATTCCGGTACTTCTTAGGCGGCATCATTTCGGCGGTCACCAGGTGGGCAAGGGTGTACGCCGGGCCAGGTCGGAGAAGTTACGAAGTTTCGGAAACCTCCGGACTGGATAACCCGGAAGTCACGGAAATGTGCCAACGGCAACACGGTAAGTGACGCAGGTGGTGGGGGGTGGTCCCGCACCTACCGTCCTCATTGGACGATGCCGATCGCCGATGTCGATATAGTGACGCCGGTCCGAAGTGGAGCCGCGTTTTCAGCGGGTCGACCGGACAACGTGGTTCGACTGACCGGGCGCCAATTCAGGCCGCTAAGGGGGGCGAACAGTGGATCGCCGACTGACAGTCTGACGGCGGCCCCCCAAGCGGAGGTTCGGTATCCGCCGGATGTTTCCGCGGACATTGCCGTGCCGCGCCGTGAGATAGGAGAGCAGCGATGCCGAAGCTATTCCGGCGCGCACTGTCAATGGTGTTAGCGCTGGTCATGAGTTTACCTGTGGTGACCGGGTTACTACTCGACACCGAAAAGCCCGCAGCCGCCATCCCGCCCGGTTTCACCGAGCAGGTGGTCTTCACCGGGCTGACCCGACCGACCAAAGTGGTCTTCTCGCCGGACGGGCGGATTTTCATCGCCCAGAAGAACGGCCAGATCAAGGTCTACGACAGTACCTCCGACACCACCGCCACGATCTTCGCCGACCTCCGGACGAACGTGTACGACTACGAGGACTTCGGTCTGATCGGGCTGGCCCTGCCACCGAACTTCCCGGCGGACCCGTACGTCTACGTCAGCTACAGCTACGACGGCGTGATCGGGGGCACCGCACCGAGGTACAACGACACCTGTTCGGTCACCGGCAACTGCATGTCCAGCGCCCGGGTCTCCCGGCTGCAGGCCAACGGCAACGTGATGACCGGCACCGAGCAGGTCCTCCTGCACGACTGGTGCCAGCAGATCGAGTCGCACTCGATCGGCGAGCTGAACTTCGGCCCGGACGGCGCGCTCTACGTCACCGGCGGCGAGGGCGCGTCGGCCACCTTCACCGACTACGGCCAGGCCGGCAACCCCACCAACCCGTGCGGCGACCCGCCCGCGCCGGCCGGTGGCCCGCAGACCCCGCCGACCAGCGAGGGCGGCGCCCTGCGTTCGCAGGACATCCGCACCTCCGGTGACCCGACCGGGCTCTCCGGCACCCTGATCCGGATCAACCCGGCGACCGGCGCGGCGATGCCGGACAACCCGCTGGCCAACAGCACCGACCCGAACAACCGGCGGATCCTGGCGCACGGCCTGCGCAACCCCACCCGGTGGACCTTCCGGCCCGGCACCAGCGACGTCTGGATCGGCGACGTCGGCTGGCGTACCTGGGAGGAGATCAACAAGATCCCCAACCCGGCCGCCGGACCGCTGCGCAACTACGGGTGGCCCTGCTACGAGGGGAACGCGACGCAGGGCGGCTACAACTCGGCCAACCTCACCCTCTGCGAGAGCCTCTACAGCGCCCCCGCCGGCACCGTCACCCCGCCGTACTACACGTACGCGCACAGCCAGGTGGTGGCCGCCGGAGACGGGTGCCCGACCGGTGGCTCGGCACCGTCCGGCGTCGCCTTCTACCCGGCGACCGGCGGCAACTACCCGGCGTCGTACGCCGGGGCGCTGTTCTTCGCCGACTACTCCCGCGAGTGCATCTGGGCCATGCGCGCCGGCGCCAACGGCGAGCCCGACCCGGCCAGCATCATCCCGTTCTCCAGCACCGTCTCCGGCCCCGTCGACCTGGAGGTCGGGCCGGACCAGGACCTCTACTACGTCGACCTGACCGGTGGCACGGTCCGCCGCTTCCACTACAGCTCGGGCAACCAACCCCCGGCCGCGGCGATCAACGCGACCCCGGTCTCCGGCAACGCGCCGCTGCGGGTGAACTTCGACGCGTCCGGCTCGACCGACTCCGACCCCGGTGACATCCTCAGCTACCAGTGGGACTTCACCAACGACGGGACCGTCGACTCGACCGCCACCAGGACCAGCTTCACGTACACCAGCACGGGTACGTACACCGCGCGGTTGCGGGTGTCCGACATCGGTGGCGCAAGCGACACCAAGACGATCCAGATCAGGGTCGGTACCAACGCCCCCGAGCCGGTGATCGACACGCCTCTGTCCTCGTTCAACTGGCAGGTTGGGCAGACCGTCAACTTCTCCGGGCACGCCAGCGACCCGCAGGAGGGCAACCTCGGACCGGGCGCGCTGCACTGGGAACTGATCAACCGGCACTGCTACGCGGCCGACAACTGCCATACCCACCCGGTGCAGAACCTGACCGGGGTGGCGTCCGGCTCCTTCGTGGCGCCGGATCACGAGTTCCCGTCGTACCTGGAACTGACCCTGACCGCGACCGACAGCGGCGGGCTGAGCGGAAGCACGACGGTCCGCCTCGACCCGCGTACGGTCAATCTCAACCTGGCCAGCAGCCCCAGCGGGCTGACCCTGAACGTCAACGGCGCGGACGTGACCACCCCGGCGACCCGGCAGGTCATCGTCGGCTCGACGAACACGGTGAGCGCACCGACGCCGCAGGCGGTCGGCGCCTCGACGTTCGACTTCGACCGCTGGTCGGACGGCGGGGCCCGGACGCACGTGGTGACCGCTCCGGCGACCGATACCACCTACACCGCGACCTACACGGCCGACTACGGCGACGGGGACTGCGGTGACACCTTCGGTTACACCTGCACCACCGCCACCGGCCGGGCGTTCGTCCCGGTCGACGGCGCGGTGCTGCCACTGACCGGGGACGAGGCGGTCACCCAGGTCACGTTCCCGTTCCCGATCCCGTTCTACGGGCAGAGCTACACCAGTGCCTGGGTCGACGTGAACGGCAAGATCTCGTTCACCGACCCCGGACCGTCCCCTCGGGGCATCAACTCCCCGATCCCGGAACCGGGCGTACCCAACGCCGCGATCTACCCGTTCTGGGACGACCTGTTCGCACGGGCCGACTCCACGGTGCGGACCGGTGTGGTCGGCACGGCACCGAACCGCCAGTTCGTGGTGGAGTGGCGCAACAGCGGCATGTACGGCTCCTCGTCGGCCCGGGTGACCTTCGAGGCGCTCATCTCCGAGACCGGGCAGATCACCTTCAACTACGCCGACCTGGCCGCCAGCAAACCGGCGGAACTCGGCGGTGGCGCCACGGTCGGCATCGAGAACGCCGCCGGCACCGTCGCCGTCCAGTACGGCATCAACCAGCCGTTGCTGGCCAACGGCAAGGCCGTCATCTTCACCCCGCCGAACGGCGGCCCTCCGCCGGAGCCGGAACCGCCGACCACCGGCACCGTGACCGGCACCGTCACCAGGGCCGCCGGTGGTACGGCGGTGTCGGGTGCGACAGTGACCCTGTCGCCGGGCGGCCGGTCGACGACCACCGCGGCGAACGGGTCGTACACCCTGACCGGGGTGGCGCCGGGAACGTACTCGGTTGCCGGCACGGCCACCGGTGACCTGACCGGGTCGGGTTCGGTGACCGTGGTCGCCGGCAGCACCCACACGGTCAACCTGTCGCTGGCCGCCCCGCCGGAGGAGCCACCGCCGACCGGTGACGGCGACTACACCAAGTCGACCGAGACCCGGCCGTTCGTGCCGGCGGAGGGCGCCCTGCTGCCGTTGACCGGCGACGACGCCGTGGGCGAGGTGACGTTGCCGTTCGCCTTCCCGTTCTACGGGCAGACGTACAACTCGGCCTGGGTGTCCAGCAACGGGTTCCTCTCGTTCGTCAACCCGAGCGGCGCCCAACCGGTCAACACGGCGGTACCCGACGCGGCGCCGCCGAACGGGGCGGTGTACCCGTTCTGGGACGACCTGGTGATCCGCGCGGACAGCACGATCCGTACCGCCGCGATCGGTACGGGCGCGGACCGCAGGTTCGTGGTCGAGTGGCGCAACATCGGCATGTACGGGTCGTCGTCGGCCCGGATCACGGCCGAGGCGATCCTCTCGGTCAACGGCGAGATCGCGTTCCACTACGCCGACCTGGCCACCACCAAGCCGACCGAGTTGGGCGGCGGGGCGACGGTCGGGATCGAGAACCCGGCCGGTACGGCGGCCGTGCAGCACTCGTACAACCAGCCGATCCTGGTCAACGGCACAGCGATCGTCTTCCGCCCCGAGTAGATCGTCTTCCGCCCTGAGTAGCAGAGAGGGCCCTTCCCACCGTTTCCGGGCGGGGAGGGCCCTCTCTTAGCGGCCGGCCTGACCCGCCTGACCCGACAGGTGTCCGGCCAGCGCCTCGGCCAGTTCGTCCATCCGCTCGGCGCCTACCCGTGCACCCTCGTCGGCGCCCAGTAGCCGGAACACCCCTGGCCCACGCTGGTCCGCCGGCAGGTCGGCCATCCGGGGCACCACATGGAAGTGCACGTGGCCGAACCCCTCCGCCTCGGCGAACTGGACCACGTACGTCTTCCGGCAGCCGGTCACGGCGTGCAGGGCACGGGAGAGCCGTACCTGCCACGTACCGAGGCCGGCCGCCTCGGCGTCGGTGAGATCGGCGATCGTGGTCACGTGCCGGCGGGGAAGCAGCACGAGCCAGCCCGGCAGCGCCGTGGCGAACGCGTGTGCCACCCGCCAGTGCTCGTCCGCACCGATCCGTTCCCGTACCGGCAGCGCATCGAGCCGCCGCTCGTTCCCACACGAATAGCACCCATCCCCGCCACCCATTCCCCGCCGCCTCCCACCCGCACCGCCAGAGATTCCGGGACCACTCTTGTAGAGAATGAGTGGTTTCGCAGCCCCGGATTGCCCCTCTTTCTCTACAAGAGGCGCCGCGGCGCGTGGCGCGTGGCGGCGGCGCGTGGCGCGGGTGGGGGTCAGCGGGTGGGGCGGCGGAGGCGGGTGAAGATCAGTTGGCGGGCGCGGCGGTCGGTGCTCAACAGCAGGGTGGCGGCGACCAGACCGGCGGCGGCGCCGAGGACGAACACGCCGAGCAGCGGATGGAGGTCGTTGACCCCGATCCGGTCGGTGGCCAGCGGGGTCAACGCGGCGCCGGCCGCGGCCAGCAGCGCCGGCAGGGTGGGCACGAGGAACCGGATCACCGAGGCACCGATGGCCCGGCGGACGGTGACCCAGACGGAGACGGCGTTGACCACCAGTTGCATGGCGATTCCGGCGATGGCGACCGCGCTGGCCTCGGTGACGTCGTTGCGCCCGTCGAGCAGGGTGCCGACCGCGGCCAGGGTCGCCACCCCGAGGATGCCCCGGGTCCAGAGGATCGCGGCGAGCTTCGCCGGCTGCCCGATCGCCTGCAGCGCCGGGCCGAGCAGGACGCCGTACACGTTGATCGCGCCGAAGAGGCAGAGCAGCCGGAGCGGGATCTCGGTGCCGGCCCACTCCGGGCCGAGGAAACCCACCAGCGGGTTCGCGGTGGCGGCGAGGATCCCGAGGACCGGCAGGCCGGCGATCGCGCCGAGGTGTTGCAGCTTGGTCAGGTGGACCGCGAACGCCTCCCGGTCCTCCTGCAGGCGCGACAGCGACGGGAGCGCGACCTGTTGCAGCGACCGGACCGTGACGTCGACCAGCATGTCCGGCAGTCGCGCGGCCAGCCGGTAGATGCCGGTGGCGACCGGACCGAAGAAGATGCCGGTGAAGATGATGTCGGCCTTGGAGCTGAGCATGAGGCCGAGTCCGGCGTTCGCGGAGTGGGCGGAGAAGGCCCACAGGTCGCGGATGGCCCCGAGCCGGGGCCGCCGGCTCGGTCGCCACGGGCAGACCGTCCAGAGCACGATCAGGCTGACCACGGAGGTGGCCAGTTGCTGCGCCACCAGGGCCCAGATGCCCGCGCCGGCCAGGGCGAGCGAGATACCGACGACGCCGCTGATGGCGGCGGCCAGCAGGGTACGGATGGCAACCGACCGGAACTGGAGGTCGCGGCGGAGCACCGCCTCCGGCACGATGGCCAGTCCCTGGAGCAGGACGAGCGGGGAGAGTGCGAGGCAGACCTCGGTCAACCCGTCCGGGCTGCCGTTGATGAGCGACCAGACCGGGCTGAGCGCGGCGGTGAGCGCGCCGACGCCGAGGCCGGCGAGCAGGGTCACGCCGAAGGCGGCGTCGAGGTGCTCGGGGGTGAGCTTGTCCCGCTGCACGATCGCCGAGACCAGCCCTTGCTGGATGATCGTCTGGGCGATGGTGATGAAGACCGTGGCCATCGCGACCAGCCCGAACTCGTTCGGCCCGAGCAGCTTCGCGAGCAGGAACGTGACCACGATCGAGGAACCGACCCGGCCGGCGGTGAGCAGGTATGACCAACCGATCGCCGACCGTACCCGGCCACGCGACGGGGCTGGCGGGGACTCGACGGGTGCGTCGGGCGTTGTGCTGACCACTAGGCGTTTCCCTTGGCCGTGCTGGCCCTCGATCGGCGGCTGAGCCGGCGGCGCCAGCGGCCGAGAAGCACCCGGACCCGTCGGGCCCACCAGGCGCCGAGGAAGGCGAAGGCGGAGCTGATCCGGGTACCCAGGGGGTCGTCGCCGGTCAGCAGCGTACGCAGTGTTTCCAGCAGCATCCGCTGCCGGGGTGCCCGGACCTTGCCGCTGTCCTGGGCGTACCAGGAGAGGGCGGAGGCGGGGGTGGAGTCCTTGGCCTGCCGGCTGGAGGCGCCGTGCATCCGGCGCAGGAACAGCGGCTGGTCCACCTCGTGGATCTCGCCGAGCCGGGCGACCTCGGCGACCAGGGTGTAGTCGGAGGAGAGGAACGGCCGGATCATGCCGGTACGGCGCAGGGCGGCGAGCCGGAAGACGCCGAAGTGGGCGTGGCAGAGGTTGATGTTGCTGGCCACCCCGGCGACCCGTCGCCAGGGGCGGTGATCGCGCAGGTCCAGCCGGTCGGCGTACGGACCGATCACCGAACCCTCCTCGTCGATCAGCACCGTACGAGGATAGGCGAGCACGGCCTGTGAGCCTGCGACGTCCAGCGCCGCCACGCAGGTGCTCAGGAACGTCGGCAGACAGACGTCGTCGTACGCCACCCACTTGAACAGTTCGCCCCGGGCGAGTTGGGCGACCCGGGCGTAGTTGACGTGGCCGCCGAAGTTGCGCGGGTTCTGGAAGAGCCGGAACCGTTGGTCGGCCGCGGCGTAGCGCTGGCAGATCTCCCAGGTCCGGTCGGTGGAGGCATTGTCACTCACGATGATCTCGAAGTCCTGGTAGTCCTGCGCGAGCAGCGCGTCCAGGCATCCTTCGAGGTACCGCTCGGCGTTGTAGAGGGGAACGCCGAGACTCACCCGGGGCGCTCCGTCCATCACTCTCCTCAGCTTCGAGTGATCGTGGATGAATGTCGGTGTGATCCGGTGCCCGTTGATCAGGCCACCATCAGTTCGGCCTCGACGCCGAGTTCGCGGAGCGCGGCGCCGATCTCGTTCCGGTAGGCGGGGTTGGTGATGATCACCGCACGGGTGCCCAGCTCGGTCAGGCTCGCAGGGGAGCCTACCTCGTGTCCGGTCACCGGCAGGTATCTGCCCCATTTGCGTGGGTTGACATCGACCACCGCGGCGAGCCGGCCGTCCGGGTCGGCGAGGTGCAGGAACTGCACGCCGCGCGAACCGGCGCCCCAGAGCACCGGTCGGTCACCGGCGGCGAGCAGCCGGTCGATGGTGGACCGCCAGTGCTCCCGTTCGGCGGCGTGCCGGGCGGCGAAACCGGCGATCGACTCCAGTTGCCGGTCCCGGTCCGCCGGACCGGGCAGCTCCCGCGAATCCGTGGTCGCCGGTACGTTCACCGCGATCTCCACGAACCGGAACATGCCGGAGAAGAGGGGACCGGTGTCGGTCACCTGCCACCCGGCCCGTTCGACCACCCGGCGCAGGGAGTAGGCGTCGAAGTAGGACACGTGCGGATAGATCACCTCCCACCCGGCGGTGGCGAGGTCGTAGCAGGCGTCGGGGACCTCCAGGTAGCCGCGTACCGGCCGGTCGCCGGCCAGCTCCCGGAGGCGGACCAGGAAGCCGTACGGGTCGTCCAGGTGCTCGAACCAGTGCCGGGAGGTGACGAAGTCGAAGACCGGGGTGCTGTCGTCCAGTGGTGCGTGCCCGGCGTGGAAGGTCGCGCCGGACGGGTCCGGTCCGACCGGGCCGGCGTACATCGCGTCGTAACCGTGGCCCCGGCATCCCGCCACGTGGCACAGCTCGCGGAGGAACTCACCCTGGCCGCAACCGATGTCCAGCACCGTCGCGCCGGCCAGCGGGTAGCGCTGGGCCAGGTGCTTGACCAACTCGGCGGAGAAGGTCTGGAACGCCGGGGAGTGGTGCAGGTTGGTGTCCATGGTGGTGTCGTAGACCAGCGCGGCCGGGTCGAAGGCGAGGTTGCGCACGTACGCGCACTCGGGACAGTAGGCCAGTTCCATCCCGCCCAGCGGCGAGGCGAGCGCCTCCTCCCGGCTGGCCCAGTGCACCCCGCAGAACACCGGGATCGCACCGAGGTCGGCGAACGGGACGAGGGCGGCGCCGCCGCACGCGTCGCAGGTCCGGCTCACGCGGGCACGCCGGCGGCCCAGCGCAGTTGCGCGTCCAGCCGGCCCGCGCCCTGGAGGGCCTGGATCCGGCGCAACCGCTGGTGTCGCTCGCCCCGGAACACCTCGATCGTCAGCCCGTGCCGCTGGTACGCCTCGACCAGTTCCTCGATGCCCTTGCGTACGGTCCAGCGGGGCTGGAAGCCGGGCACCTCGGCGGCGATCAGGTCGCAGCTCACCCGGTAGTTGCGGGAGTCCGTCGACGCGCCACCGGCGAACGTGACGGTGGATCCGTCGACCACCTCGGCGACCAGTTCGGCGACGTCCCGGATCAGGTAGTTCTCGGTGCTGACGCCGACGTTGTACGCCTTGCCGTGCACCTGCTCGCGAGGTGCCTCCAGCAGGGCCAGGAACGCGGCGCAGATGTCCTCGGCGTGCACCAGCGGGCGCCAGGCGGTGCCGTCGGAGAGGAGCCGGACCTCGCCGGTGAGCAGTGCGCTCGCGGTCAGGTCGTTCACCACCAGGTCGCCGCGGAGCCGGGGGGAGAAGCCGTACGCGGTGGCGTTGCGCAGGAAGACGGGGGAGAAGCTGTCGTCGGCCAGCGCGGTCAGGCCCTGCTCGGAGAGGATCTTCGACTCGCCGTACGGGGTGACCGGTGCGAAGCCGGCGTTCTCGTCCAGCGGCCGGTCGTCCAGTCCGGCGCCGTAGAGGCTGCACGACGAGGAGAAGAGGAACCGGGTCACCCCGGCGGCCTTGGCCGCCTCGGCCAGTCGGACCGTGGCCCGATGGTTGACGTCGTACGTCAGTTCGGGGTTGAGGTTGCCGATCGGGTCGTTGCAGAGGGCCGCCAGGTGGCAGACCGC